>NZ_CAJYVU010000057.1 GCF_913778135.1 uncultured Sphingomonas sp.
GCCGACGACGCGACGCGGCTGATCGGCCGGCGCAGCGACGAGCATGCCGCGCTGCTCGGCTACGCACCACGCGCCGCACTCGTCCACCGCAACCACATGGCCTATCTGAAGGGAAGCGCGCGATGATCCTCGCCATCACCGGCGCAACCGGTTTCGTCGGCAGCCACCTCGTCGATCAGGCGCTCGCCGCCGGCCACCAGGTCCGCGCACTCACCAGGCGGGAGCAGCCGGAACGGGACGGCGTCACCTGGGTACCGGGCAACCTTGCCGGACCGGGTACGCTGGTCGACGGTGCCGAGGCGGTGATCCACGTCGCCGGTATCGTCAACGCCGCCGACCGCGCGGGCTTCGTCAGCGGCAATATCGAAGGCACGCGCAGCATGATCGCCGCCGCGGGAGCCGCTGGCGTGCAGCGCTTCGTCCACGTTTCGTCGCTCGCCGCACGCGAGCCGCACCTCTCCGATTACGGCTGGTCGAAACTTCAGGCTGATCGGCTGGTGCAGCTGAGCGGGTTGGAATGGACCATCGTGCGCCCGCCCGCCGTGTTCGGCCCACGCGACCACGAGATGCTGGAGCTGTTCCGCTTCGCGCGCCGCGGGCTCGTGCCCCTGCCCCCACGTGGCAATCGTTTGTCGGTGATCGCGGTCGAGGATCTGGCGCGCCTGCTGCTGACGCTCGCGACCGGCGACGGCGCGCGCCACATGGTGCTCGAACCCGACGACGGTCGACCCGGCGGCTGGGACCACCGCGACTTCGCACGCGCGCTCGGCAAGGCCGTTGGACGCCGCTCGGTACCGCTGTCGCTACCGGGCGCTGTTCTGTCGGGCGCAGCCAGGCTCGACCGCATGTTCCGCGGGTCACGCGCTAAGCTGACCCCGGACCGCGTCGGTTATTTTCGCCACCCCGATTGGGTCGCGCATGCGCTTCCCTCGCCCGCGCTGTGGCGCGCCGAACACGCCACCGCCGCCGCGCTTGCCGCCACGGCCGAGTGGTATCGCGCCCACGACTTGCTATAGCGCCGCCGCACCCCGGCCTTAATCATCACGCATCGAAAGCGACCATGAGCGACCGCGACCAGATCTTCGACACCGTCCAAGCCCAGATCGAGCCCTTCAACAAGAAGGGCGTGGCCGTCACCGACGCGACCACCTTTCAGGGCGATCTCGAATGGGATTCGCTCACCGTGATGGATTTCGTCGCCGCGATCGAGGACGAGTTCGACATCATTATCACGATGAACATGCAGGCCGAGATCGAGAACGTCGGCCAGCTCGTCGACGCCGTCGCGCGGTTGAAGGCGTAACCATGACCGAGACCGGCCTTCAGCCTGAGGCGCTGCCCGCCGATCCCGCGCCGGTCGCCCCCGAGCGTGACCTGTTCAGCAAGTTTGACGCGCTGATCGCCGAGCGCGAGGCGCTGCTCGGCACCGGCGTGCGCGATCCCTTCGGTATCGTGATGGAGGAGGTACGCTCGCCAACCGAGGCCGTGATCAAGGGTCGCGAGACGATCCTGCTCGGCACCTACAATTACATGGGCATGACGTTCGATGCCGACGTGATCGCGGCGGGCAAGCAGGCGCTCGACCGCTTTGGCAGCGGTACCAACGGCAGCCGAATGCTCAACGGCACGTTCCGCGACCACGTCGATGCAGAGGACGCGCTGCGTGAATTCTACGCCGCCGATCACGCGATGGTATTCTCGACCGGCTATCAGGCCAATCTCGGCACCATCTCGACTATCGCGGCGAAGGGCGAGTACGTCGTCCTCGACGCCGACAGCCACGCCTCGATCTACGACGGCTGCAAAATGGGCGATGCGGAGGTCGTACGCTTCCGCCACAATTCGGTCGAGGACCTCGACAAGCGGCTCGGGCGCCTGCCCCAGGAGCCGGGCAAGCTCGTCGTGCTCGAAGGCGTCTACTCGATGCTCGGCGACATCGCGCCATTAAAGGAGATGGTCGCGGTCGCGAAGAAGCACGGCTGCATGGTGCTGGTCGACGAGGCGCATTCAATGGGCTTCTTCGGCACCCACGGCCGCGGCGTGTACGAGGATCAGGGGCTGATCCTGGGCAAGGACGTCGACTTCGTGATCGGCACCTTTTCCAAGTCGGTCGGCACCGTCGGCGGCTTCTGCGTATCGAATCACCCGAAGTTCGAGGCGATGCGCCTCGCCTGCCGCCCGTACATCTTCACCGCCAGCCTGCCGCCCTCGGTGGTCGCGACCGCCGCGACCTCGATCCGCAAGCTGATGCACGCCGATACCAAGCGCGCGCAGCTCTGGTCCAACGCGCGCCGCCTTCACGCGAACTTGCGCGAACTCGGCTTCACACTCGGTACGCAGCAGGCCGATTCGGCGATCATCGCGGTCATGCTGGAGGATCAGGAGCGTGCCGTCGGCATGTGGCAGCAGCTGCTCGACCAGGGTCTGTACGTCAACGTCGCGCGGCCGCCCGCTACGCCGTCTGGCACGTTCCTGCTGCGCTGCTCGCTATCGGCCGAGCATAGCGACGCGCAGATCGACCGCATCACCGCGATGTTCGCCGACGCGGGCCGCGCCACCGGCGAGATCGACTAAACGCTGAAGGCCGGCGCGGCATGATGGTCGCGGCGGCTTTGCACGCTGGCCGTGGCTGCGGTACACCTCCCGGTCGTGAGCGGGGACGAGATGGATGCGCGGCGCAGGCTGCTGTCGGCCTGGCGCACGGTAACGCTGGTCGCGATGGCGATCGCGGGTATGGCCGTGCTCACCGCGCTTGTCATCACGCTGGGCGAGGCGAACCGGCAACGCGACCGCGCGCTGGCTGCGCAGAGCCACAGCTACGACGTGATGAATCTCGCGCGCGCGCTGCAAGGCACGATGGCGAAATCGGAGGCGTCGCTCGGTCGCTACGTCATCTCGGGCGATCAGCGGCTCGGACAATCCTATTTCGATGATTGGCGCCGTGCCGGGGAGAATGTCGCGCAGCTTCGCCGCCTGATCGCGGATAATGCCGGGCAGCAGCAACGCCTCGCCGGCTTGCAGATTGCGTTCCGCGAACGCGGCGAGGAATTGGCCCGAACCGCGCTCGCGACCAATTACGGCAAGAACAGCCAGGCCCTGTCGCGCTACTATCAGGTGCGCACCTCCCCCGCGCTCGACGCCATCAACGCCGCGCTCGATGGCCTGATCGCGGATGAGCGTACGCTACTCGAGCAGCGCACGTCGCAGGCGATGACGCTCGTCAATCGCTCGACCACAGCGGCGAAGATCCTCTCGATCTTCGGCGTCCTGCTGCTGCTCGGCATGATCGCACTCGGCTGGCTGACGATGCGCGTGCTCGCCGGGCGTGCCGTCGCCCAGGCCGAAGCCGCGTCGGAGCGCGAGCGGGCGGACGAACTCGCCAGCGCCGTCGCCACCGCAACCGACGAGCTGCGCGTGCAGGAAGCGCGACTGCGGCAGGTGCAGAAGATGGAGGCGGTCGGGCAGTTGACCGGCGGAATTGCGCACGACTTCAACAACATGCTCGCGGTCGTGATCGGCGGGTTGGAACTCGCACGTCGCGGGCTGACGACGGGCGGACGCGACGTCCTGCGACACGTCGAAAGCGCGACCGAGGGCGCGACGCGTGCCGCCCAATTGACCAGGCGCCTGCTCGCCTTTGCGCGCGAAACCGCGATCAATCCCGAATGCATCGATGCGGCCAGCCTGTTCGCCGGCCTTCGCGATCTGCTTGAGCGTACGCTCGGCGATGGTGTCACGGTAATGATCGACGATGCGAGCGACGGCTGGTGCGCGCGCGTCGACCGCGTCCAGCTGGAAAACACGCTGGTGAACCTGGCGGTCAACGCGCGCGACGCGATGGAGGGGCGCGGCACGCTGACCATCACCGCGCGTGCGCAAACGCTCGCGACCGCCAGCCAGCACGGTTGCGCTGCGGGTGATTACCTCGCGCTCGGCGTCAACGACACCGGACACGGCATGTCCCCGGAGGTAATGGAACGCGCGTTCGAACCGTTCTTCACCACCAAGCCAGTGGGCAAGGGCACCGGCCTCGGTCTCAGCCAGATTTTCTCCTTCGCCAAGCAGGTCGACGGCGACGTGACGATCGCGTCCTCGCCGGGTCGCGGCACGACCGTGACGCTGCTGCTGCCGCGCGAGATCGAGCAAGCGCAGTCCGACTCGTCACCCCCACCAAGCGAGGCAACCCTAAACAGTGAAGTTGAAGGTGCCGCCCTGTCGATCCTGGTGGTGGAGGACGACCCTCGCGTCCTCGCCGCAACCGTCGGCGCGCTGGAGGAGTTGGGACACCTCGTCACCTCGTGCGACGATCCGACGAAAACTGCCGCGACATTGGCGCGCATTCCAGCACCCGACCTGATCCTCTCCGA
Organism: uncultured Sphingomonas sp.; assembly: GCF_913778135.1. Taxonomy (GTDB): domain Bacteria; phylum Pseudomonadota; class Alphaproteobacteria; order Sphingomonadales; family Sphingomonadaceae; genus Sphingomonas. The sequence continues at coordinate 4,368 of NZ_CAJYVU010000057.1, forward strand.
CGTACTGATGCCCGGTCTGACTGGACCCGAGATGATCGCGGCGTTGGAGGCGCGCCACCGTCACATTCCGGTGTTGTTTGTGACAGGCTTCGCTGGCGATGCAGCCTCGGTCGAACTCGGCAACCGGCCGGTGCTCCGAAAGCCGTTCACGCTCGCCGCGCTCGAACGCGCCGTGGAGACCGCGGCACGGCGCGACCAAGCGCACGCCATCGCTGCGGAATGATCATCACCGCATTGCCGCACGCGGACAGGTGACGGCTCCCGTTCACCTGCCTATAGCCGGAGCCTTTCCGTCGTTCTTGCGAGGCCGCGTCGCGCGCACATGAAATCGATCGACCGCTACATGGCCCGGCTGATCGCGCTGCCATTGTTCT
>NZ_CAJYVU010000058.1 GCF_913778135.1 uncultured Sphingomonas sp.
CCATCCCGCTGGCGCCGCGCACCAGCACCGCCGACCAGAAATCGCGCACGAACAGATGGCCGAGCGTGAGGACGAGATAGAGCGACAGGAAGATGATCGCGAACGGACGCAGCCCGAATTGCTGGCGGAACTTGATGAGCAGCAGGTTGATGCTGACGTTGGTCATCACATAGACCGTCGGCAGCCACGCGATCTCGGCCGGATCGAGCCCCAGCGCGCCCTGCAGCGTGGTGGTGTTGGCGGTGATCAGCGCGTTGCCGAACCCGGCGGTCAACCCCAGCAGCACGCCGATCAGCGCGTAGGCGATCCGCCGGCGCGTCGGATGATCGGGCGACCCGGGCGAGCCCGGCAGCGCCGGCAGTTCGTGCTGCGCGAACGTCCATTGTTCTTCACGAAGGAAGTCGCGCACGCGCGCCATCACCGCCATGTGGCTGCTCTATGGCCGTTTCGTCACCGAGTGCAACGATCCAGACGGGCGCGATTGCGCATGCTGTCTGCGCCTGCGCATGCTTGCGGGCTGCGGTACGTTGGATGAGCCACGTGCGCGGGGTAGGGGTGACGCGTCTTCGATCGTACGGTATGACGTTGCGAAACGAAACGGAGAGGATCACGTCATGGCAACGCTCGCGACCGTGGACAGCCAATCGCATTACGCGCCGGGTGAGTGGGAGGCGCGGGTCGATCTCGCTGCCGCCTACCGCCTGGTCGCGCTATACGGCTGGGACGATTTGATCTTCACGCACCTGTCCGCGCGCGTGCCCGGGCCCGAGCACCATTTCCTGATCAACCCGTACGACATGATGTTCGAGGAGATCACCGCGTCGAGCCTCGTCAAGATCGATGTCGAGGGCAATCCGGTGGGCAAGAGCGATCATCCGGTCAACCCGGCGGGCTTCACAATCCACTCGGCGATCCACATGGCGCGCGAGGATGCCGCGGCGGTGATGCACCTCCACACCCCCCACGGGCAGGCAGTGTCGGCGATGGAGTTCGGCCTGTTGCCGCACACGCAGACCGCGATGATCGCGCAGCACGATGTCGCCTATCACGATTACGAGGGCATCGCGACCGATCTGGACGAGCGCGAGCGGCTGGTCGCCGACATCGGCACCAAGAACGCCATGATCCTGCGCAACCATGGCACGCTGGCGGTCGGCGACACGGTCGCCTCGTGCTTCCTCAGGCTCTACTTCCTCGAGCGCGCGTGCGAGGCGCAGGTGATGATGCTCTCGGCGGGGCGCGAGCATCTCAACAACCCGCCGCAGGGCGTGGAGCACAAGGTCGCCGGGCAGTCGAACCCGAAGGGCATGGGCGGCCTCGCGCAGAAACTCGCCTGGCCCGCGCTGCTGCGCAAGCTCGATCGGATCGATCCCAGCTTCCGCAACTGACGACTTAAGAAGCACGACCATGAAAACACGCCACCTGGTCGACCCCGAACTGGTCGGCCTGCTCGACCTGCTGCCAGCGTTCGAGCTGAACGAGCAGACGCTGCCACTCTTCCGCGCGCGCACGTTTCCGCGCCCGCCGCTGCCGCCGGTTCCAGTCGATCAGCAGGTCGTCATGGCATCGGGTCGTGACGGGGCACCTGACGTGCCACTGCACTGCTATCGCCCGAGCGGCGTCGAGGGCGCGCTGCCGTGCATCCTGCACATGCACGGCGGCGGTTACGTGGCGGGCAAGGTCGAAGACCTCTGCGACATGCACCGTTCGCTGTCGGCGGAGCTCGGCTGCGCGATCGTGTCGGTCGACTATCGACTTGCGCCCGAGACGCATTTTCCCGGCAACATCGAGGATTGCTACGCCGCGCTGGCGAATGTCGTTGCGAATGCTGCGACGCTCGGCGTTGATACGAGCCGGTTAGGTGTCATGGGGGAGAGTGCGGGCGGCGGGCTCGCCGCCGCGCTGGCGCTGCTCGCGCGCGACCGCGGCGAGTATGACCTCGCGTTCCAGCACCTGATCTACCCGATGATCGACGATCGCACCTGCGTGCGCGCGCCGCACTCGACCGCGGGCGAGTTCGTCTGGAACGCCGACAAGAATGCGTTCGGCTGGAGCGCGCTGCTCGGTCACGCGCCCGGCGGCGACGACGTGTCGCCCTACGCTGCGGCCGCGCGGGCGAGCGATCTTGCCGGACTGCCGCCGACCTACATCGCGACGGGCGCGATCGACCTCTTCGTCGACGAGGATTTGGACTACGCCAAGCGGCTGATCGCGGCGGGCGTGGCGTGCGAGCTGCACGTCTATCCGGGCGCGTTCCACGCCTTCAACATCGTGCCCGACGCGCGCGTCGCGCAGGCGGCACGTCGAGATAGCATCGAGGCCCTGCGCCGCTCGTTGCACGGTTGAGGCGCGCGTCGCCGGCATACGGCCGCTCTTGTTGAACGGAGATGACGTGACGTGTCGGCTGCACTCACGCTGACCTTCGCGTTCGCATCGTCACTCATGACCGGCACAACGACACACCGGTCAAGACCAACAAAAAGGCCCCCGGCATCGCTGCCGGGGGCCTTCTCATGTCATCGCTGACAGCTGGCGCTTAGTCGCGATCGCCGGTCAGGAAGGCGGGGGCGAACTCGGGATCGGGTCCGTTGTCCTTGCCGCCTTCGCTGCGCTCGCGACGCGGGCCGCGATCGCCCCCGCGATCGCCACCACGATCACCGCGACCTTCGCGGCGCGGGCCACGGTCACCGCGACCGCCGCGGTCACCACCGCGATCGCCGCGCGGGCCACGGTCGCCGCCCTCGCGCGGTTCGCGCTTCGGACGCGTGTCCTCCAGCTCCTCGCCGGTTTCCTGATCGACGACGCGCATCGACAGGCGAACCTTGCCGCGCGGATCGATCTCGAGAACCTTGACCTTAACTTCCTGGCCCTCGGAGACGACGTCGGTCGGCTTCTCGACGCGCTCGTTCTTCATCTCGGAGACGTGGACGAGGCCGTCCTTGCCGCCCATGAAGTTCACGAATGCACCGAAGTCGACGATGTTGACGACCTTGCCGTTGTAGATCTTTCCGACCTCAGCCTCTTCGACCAAGCCCTTGATCCAGTTGATCGCGGCCTCGATCTGGCTCTGGTCCGACGACGACACCTTGATCACGCCCTCGTCGTCGATGTCGACCTTCGCGCCGGTGGTCGCGACGATCTCGCGGATCACCTTGCCGCCGGTGCCGATCACTTCGCGGATCTTCGACTTGTCGATCGTGAACGTCTCGATCCGCGGCGCGTGCGCCGACAGCTCGGTCCGCGTCGAGTCGAGCGCCTTCGCCATCTCGCCCAGGATGTGCGCGCGGCCCTCATGAGCCTGCTTCAAGGCGACGCGCATGATCTCCTCGGTGATGCCGGCGATCTTGATGTCCATCTGCAGGGACGTGATGCCCTCGCTGGTGCCGGCGACCTTGAAGTCCATGTCGCCCAGGTGATCCTCGTCACCCAGGATGTCGGACAGGACGGCATAGTCCTTGCCCTCAAGGATCAGGCCCATCGCGATGCCCGACACCGGACGCTTCAACGGCACGCCCGCGTCCATCATCGACAGCGAACCGCCGCAGACCGTCGCCATCGACGACGAGCCGTTCGACTCGGTGATGTCCGAGGTGACGCGGATCGTGTACGGGAACTCTTCCTTCGACGGCAGCACCGGGTGCAGCGCGCGCCAGGCGAGCTTGCCGTGGCCGACTTCGCGGCGACCGGGCGCGCCGAAGCGGCCGACTTCACCGACCGAGTAGGGCGGGAAGTTATAGTGCAGCATGAAGTTCTGGTACGACAGGCCGTTCAGGCCGTCGATCATCTGCTCCGCGTCGCGCGTGCCGAGCGTGGTGGTCGCGATCGTCTGCGTCTCGCCGCGGGTGAACAGCGCCGAGCCGTGCGCGCGCGGCAGGAAGTGGACCTCCGCCTCGATCGGACGCACCGTCTTGGTGTCGCGGCCGTCGATGCGGCGGCCGGTCTTGAGGATCGCACCGCGCACGATGTCGGCCTCGAGCTTCTTCACCAGCTTGAGCGTACCGAGGTACTCGGCCGGATCGCTGTCCTTCAGCGACGCGAACGCCTCGCGTGCCTTGGTGCGCGCGGCGTTGACGGCGGTCTGACGCGCCTGCTTGTCGGTCAGCTTGTAGGCCGCTTCCATGTCCTTGCCGATGGCCTTCTTCAGCTTGGCCATCTTCGCCGACTTGTCCTCGACCGGCGCCAGCTCCCACGGATCCTTCGCCGACTGCTCGGCGAGATCGATGATCGCGTTGATGATGTCTTGGCTCGCCTTGTGCGCGAACATGACGGCGCCGAGCATCACGTCCTCGGACAGCTCCTTGGCCTCCGATTCGACCATCATCACCGCGTCGTGCGTGGCGGCGACGACCAGGTCGAGCTCACCTTCCAGCACTTCGGAATCGGTCGGGTTGAGCTGATACTCACCGTCCTTGTAACCGACGCGCGCGGCGCCGATCGGGCCCATGAACGGCACGCCCGAGATGGTGAGCGCGGCGGAAGCGGCGACCATCGCGAGGATGTCGGGCTCGTTCTCGCCGTCGTACGACAGCACCTGCGCGATGCAGTTGATCTCGTTGTAGAAGCCTTCGGGGAACAGCGGGCGGATCGGACGGTCGATCAGGCGGCTGACCAGCGTCTCACGTTCGGTCGCACCGCGCTCGCGCTTGAAGAAGCCGCCGGGAATGCGGCCCGAAGCCGAGAACTTTTCCTGATAGTGGACGGTGAGCGGGAAGAAGTCCTGCCCTTCCTTGACCGTCTTGGCGGCGGTGACCGCGCACAGCACGACCGTCTCGCCCAGCGTCGCGATCACGGCGCCGTCGGCCTGGCGCGCGACCTTGCCGGTTTCCAGCGTCAGGGTCTTGCCACCCCATTCGATGCTGACCTTCTTGGTATCGAACATATGATTTCCTTTGGACCGGATGCCCGATGCACCCGGGGCCTCTTGGTGCAGGCTGTCCGGCCTGCGCGGTGCGGGGCTGTTGATCGCCCCTTCGCGCCTTCGCCGGATTGCGAAAGCGCCGATAAGCAAAGGGCGGCCCGAGAGCCGCCCTCCACCGTTTTACTTGCGAAGGCCGAGCTTCGCGATGAGATCGAGATACCGCTGACCATCACGCTTGCGGAGATAGTCGAGCAGCGAGCGGCGCTTGTTGACCATCATGAGCAGGCCGCGGCGCGAGTGGTTGTCCTTCGCGTGGCCCTTAAAATGCTCGGTCAGGTTGCGGATGCGCTCGGTCAGGATCGCGACCTGGACCTCGGTGGAACCGGTGTCACCCTCTGCGCGGGCGTGTTCCTTGACGAGTTCTTGGCGGCGTTCTGCGGTGATCGACATTGTATCTTTACCTTCGACATCGGTTCAGAGGTTGAAGCCGCGAACGACGCGAAGCTGGTTGGCTTCGACCTCGGCCAGCGCGACAGGCGTGTCGCCCGATAGCGCGAAGACGAGACCATCGTCGGCGGCGATCCCGTCCAGCACCCGCCCCTGTCGGAGCGCGCCTGCCTGGTCGGGGGTGAGGGGAAAGGCCGGGATGTCGTCCAGCCCCGCCCTCAATGGCAGGAGTAACGGTTCAAGCGTAAATGCCTTAGCGGCCGCGTCCAAATTGTCCAGCGTAATCGCCTGTTGAAGCGCGAACGGCCCCGCCTTGACGCGGTGCAGCCAGGTGACGTGGCCGACGGTGCCGAGCGACTGCGCGATGTCGCGCGCCAGGCTGCGGATATAGGTGCCCTTCGATACGTGCGCGACCAGCGTGACCTGATCGAGCGACGTGTCCGCCGCGTCATCGCCCTCGCGCGTCAGGCTGTGGATCGTGACGTTGCGCGAGGCGAGCACGACCTCCTCGCCCGCGCGCGCCCGATCATAGGCGCGCTTCCCGTCGACCTTGAGCGCGGAATAGGCCGGCGGCACCTGCGCGATGGGGCCGGTAAAGCGCGGCAGTACCGCGTCGATCTCGGTGGCGGTCGGGCGCACGTCGCTGGTGGCGATCACCTCGCCCTCGGCGTCGAGCGTGGTCGTCTCGGTGCCGAAGCTGAGCGTGAAGGCGTAGACCTTGTCGCTGTCGAGCATCCGCCCGGCGAGCTTGGTCGCCTCGCCCAGCGCGATCGGCAGCACGCCGCTCGCCAGCGGGTCGAGCGTGCCGCCGTGCCCGACCTTGACCTTCGCCGCGCCGGCGGTGCGCAGCGCGCGCTTCACCGCGGATACGACCTGCGTCGAGCCCAGCCCCACGGGTTTGTCGATGATCAGCCAGCCGTGCATCTCAGGCGATCGCCGCCGCGACGCCGAGATAGACCTGCGTCAGCGCCTGCGCCGGCGGGGCGACCAGCCGCTGGACGATGTTGGCGCCCGGCACCAACGCGGGCAGCACCAGCAACAGGATGATGAGCAGTGGGAAGCCGAAGCGCGCGAGCTTGTCCCATTGCAAGGCCGCGCGCTCCGGCAGCAGCCCCGCGACGACGTGCCCGCCGTCGAACGGGGGCAGGGGAATGAGGTTGAACAGCGCGAGAAAGACATTGATCAGGAGGAAGTTGACGAGGTTCGCGCCGATGAACGCCGCCGCGCTGCCGTCCGCCGGCTCACCCACCCAGTGCGCGAAGATGCCGAGCAGCAGTGCGCCCACGAACGCCAGCGCCAAATTCATCCCCGGACCCGCCAGCGCGACCAGCAGCATGCCGGTGCGCGGGTTGGTTTTGGTAATCCGCCGTGCGTCGACCGGCACCGGCTTTGCCCAGCCGAACACCGGCGCCTTGGTGACCGCGAGCATCAGCGGCAGCACCACCGTGCCGATCGTATCGACGTGTCGTAAGGGATTGAACGACAGGCGACGAAGCTGCGCCGCGGTCGGATCGCCCAGTGCGCGCGCGGCGAGGCCGTGGCTGACTTCGTGGAAGACGATCGCGATCACCAGCGGGATGATCCACACCGCCGCCGACCAGATAACACCATTGGGGTTCATAGCCCGCGAGATAGGGGTGCGGGCGGGGGATGGCCAGCGGTCGCAGGCTGTAAGAAATAACACGGTGCAAGCGGCTTGACGGCGCGCGGGTCGGCGTCAAACTCGTCCATCAACCTCGCGGAGTTCGGTTACGCTCTACCGACAATCAGCGCTTGGACACGATCCGCGTCGAACGCGCTGGGCGGGTGCGTCGGTTGCGCTGCATCTGGCGGTCGTCGCGCTGCTGCTATGGTGGCCGGTCTCGCCCTTGCCGCGCAGCCTGCCGGTGCCCGCGCTGATGACCTTCGACGTGCCGCCGCCGCCCGAGCCAGCGATGGAGGTACCGCCGACACCAGCCCGTGTCCCGCCCGATCCCGCGACGACACACAACGACGATCCAGGTGGCGCCTCGGCCGGGCGCGCTTCGCCCCGGAACACGCAGGTCGAGCGCCCGCCCGCGCCACTGCCGCAGGTTCCGCTGCCGCCGGCACTGCTCGACCCGTCACCGATCCGCGCGGCGCCGATCACCGCGGACGGCTTCGCCACGTCGCTCAATCCCGCGGCCGACTCGATCGCAGGTATGGGCAGTGCGGCGATGGGTGTCGGGATCGGCAGCAGCGAGGGTGCGGGCGCCGGCACGGGCCAAGGTGACGGCAACGGCGCGGGTCGTGGCCGCGGCAAGCCGGTGCGCGCGCGCTGGCAGCAGGTGCCGACCAACCTGGAGATGAAGCCTTATTGGCCCGAGCGCGCCCGCGCCGCGCGCCTTTCGGGCAAGGCGATCCTCGAATGCGTCGTGCCGAAGGTCGGTCCGCCGAAGAGCTGCCGCGCTCTTGCCGAAATCCCGAACGGTTCGGGCTTCGGACAGGCGGCGGTGAAGATGTCGCCGATCTTCCGCATCGTTCCCGTTACGCGCGAGGGCAAAGTGGAGGACATGCCGATCATCGTGCCGGTCGTGTTCACCTATACCGGCCGGTAACCCGCTTGCGCCTCGCCGAAGCGCGCCGCATCATTCGCGCATGACCGCTCGTCCCTCGCGCCTGCTAGTCGCCGCCACGATGCTGGCTGCTTCATTCCCCGCGACCGCGCGCACGGTCGCGGTAGAGGAGCAATCGATCGAGCAGGTGCAGGCGGCGATGACCGCGGGGCGCGCGACCAGCGTCGATCTGACCCGCGCCTATCTCGCCCGTATCGCGGCGATGGACCGCAAGGGGCCGAGCTTGCGCAGCGTGATCGCGCTCAACCCCGACGCGCTGGCGCAGGCGCGCGTGCTCGATGCCGAGCGCAAGGCCGGGCGCGTCCGGGGCCCGCTTCACGGCGTGCCGGTCCTGATCAAGGACAATGTTGAAACCGCCGACCGGGTTGCGACCACCGCGGGCAGCCTCGCGCTCGCCGCCAACGTGACCGGGCGCGACGCGCCGCTCGTCGCGCGGCTGCGTGCAGCGGGCGCGGTGATCCTGGGCAAGACCAATCTGTCCGAATGGGCCAACATCCGCTCCGACCATTCAATGAGCGGGTGGAGCGCGGTCGGCGGGTTGGTGCGCAACCCCTACGCGCTCGATCGCACCGCCTGCGGCTCGTCGTCCGGGTCGGGCGCGGCGGTCGCGGCAAGCTTCGCGGCGGCGGCAGTGGGGACCGAGACCGACGGGTCGATCACCTGTCCGTCGTCGCTCAACGGGCTGGTCGGGTTCAAGCCGACGCTCGGCCTTGTCAGCCGCACCCATGTCGTCCCGATCAGCCACAGCCAGGATACCGCCGGGCCGATGGCGCGCAGCGTCCGCGACGCCGCGTTGCTACTCTCCGCGATGTCGGCACACGACCCGGCCGATCCGTCAACCGCGGGAACGCAGGTGCGCGACTATACCGCCGGACTGTCGGCAGCGGCACTGTCCGGAATGCGCGTCGGCGTGGTCCGTCCTCGCGATCTGCCCGCCGATCTCGCCGCGCGCTTCGACGCGGCGCTTGCGGTGCTGCGGACGAATGGCGCGACGCTGGTCGAGGTCACGCCGCCCAAGCTCGACGGGTTGGGCGAGGCCGAATTCCAGGTGCTGCTGACCGAGTTGAAGGCCGACCTGAACAGCTATCTCGCCACCACACCCCGAAGCGTACAAACGCGCACGCTCGATCAGGTCATCGCCTTCAACCGCGCGCACGCGAATGCGGAAATGCCGTTCTTCGCGCAGGAAACGTTCGAGAAGGCGGCGGAAACCAAGGGGTTGGCCGACCCCGCCTACAAGGCCGCGCGTGCCAAGTCGCTGCGGCTCGCAGGGGCGCAGGGGATCGACGCGATGCTGGCGCAGGCGGGGGCGCAGGTGCTGGTCGAGCCGAGCTATGGCGCGGCGTGGCTGAGCGATCCGGTCTACGGCGATCAATATGGCGGGCCGTCCGCGGCGAGCCTTCCCGCGATCGCGGGTTATCCGCACCTGACCGTGCCGATGGGGCTGGTCCGCGACCTGTCGGTCGGGCTGTCGTTCATCGGCACGCGCGGCGACGACCAGCGCGTGCTGGGCGCAGGTTACGCGTACGAACAGGCGTCGCACGCACGCGTGCCTCCGCGCTACCTGGCACAGGCCAATGTCGGCGCCGGGCTGGACGCAGCGCGCTGAACGCCACCGATCGCCGGGCGGCGAGCGGCCGGTGAGGTCGGAATTTACGATATCTTCGTACCGGCGACGATACGGTCGGGCATGCCCGTCGGTGTGTTCTGGAAATCGGTCGCTGCCGCATTCGCGCTCGCGCTCCTGTTGACGCGTCCCGCGGCGGCGCAGAGTGCGACCGCGGGTGAGGCCGTCGCGACCTGTATCGCCCCGGTGCATGCCGGCGACACCGCCCGGGCCATGCTGCGCGCGCGCGCGCGGTTCGATTGCGCCACGCCGCAACTACGCTTCGGCGCCGGCGATTTCTGGGTGCGTGCCAGCGCCTTGCCCGCGGGCGCGGGGACCGGCGCGCGCGTGCTGCGGTCGTGGAGCCTGTGGCAGCAGAGCGCGACGATCTACTTCCGCTACGCCGACGGGGCGGTGGTGCGCCGGGTGATCGACGACGCGGGCGCGGCGCGATCGATCGCGCTCGGCGCAGTGTTCGAGCAGCCGGTGCCGGCGCGTGGTGCCGCGCTGACGCAAATATTGTGGCACGTACGCGGGGCCGCCAACATCCGCGGCATCGTGTCCAACCCGCGGATCGCGACACAAGCCGAGAGCGTGAAGCGCAACCTCGCCTTTGCCGCGCTGTACGGCGGGTTCGGTGGGCTATGTCTGGCGCTGCTGGTGTACAATCTGTCGCTGTGGTCGGCGCTTCGGCACCGCTTTCAGCTCGCTTATTGCGGCATGGTCGCCGCGCTCGCCACCTACGCCTTTTCATCGTCGGGCGCGATGGCTTGGCTGTGGCCGGAGCTGGGCAATCATGCGCGCCTGCGGGTGAATTACGTCGCGCTGGCCGTCGCCGCGCTAATGGCGCTGCGGTTCGCGCGTCACTTCTTCGAGCCACGCGTGTTCGCCGGCCTGACGCTGCGAGCGACGCGCGCGGTCGGCGCATATCTGATGCTCACCGCCGCTGCGTTCGTGCTTCTGGTACCGTGGCAGGCGCGTACGCTCGACCTGCTTTACTCGCTCGGCTTCGCGATGCTGACGATCCTGGCGGGCGTGATCCTGGTGCGCGCGCGGCGTGCGCGCAGCGATTACCTGTGGGTGTTCGGCGTCGCCTGGGCAGCGCCGTTCCTGCTGGCAACGATCCGCACAATGAGCAGCCTGCACCTGATCGCGTCGAGCACGTGGCTCGACAATTCGTCGCTTGTCGCGATGACGGTTGAGGCGTTGGTGTCGAGCGTCGCGATCTCCTATCGTATCCGCCTGCTGTCGATAGAGCGGGACGCCGCGCGCGCGGAGGAAATCGCCGCGCGAATGCTCGCCGACACCGATCCGCTGACCGAGTTGCTCAACCGGCGGTCGTTCCTACGCGAGGCGCTGGCCGAGGGTGCACGCGCGCCGCAGTTGCTGGTCCTCGCCGATGTCGACCATTTCAAGCAGGTCAACGATACGCTCGGTCACGATCTGGGCGACGAGGTGCTGCGCCGGGTCGCGCGCGCGCTGCGCGTTGCGGCACCGCGCGGTGCGCTGGTCGCGCGCATTGGTGGCGAGGAGTTCGCGATCCTCGCCCCCGCCGATACGCACGGGCTGCCCGACATGATCCTCGACGCGGTACGCGCGGCGCGCATGCCGTACGACCTCACCATCACCGTCTCGGTCGGCAGCCATGCAGGCGCGTTGGAGAGCGAGGGCGACTGGGCGGCGATGTACCGGATGGCGGATCAGGCGCTCTACGCCGCCAAGAAGGCGGGACGCGACCGCGCGCGCGCGGCAAGCCTGTCGCTCGCGGCCTGAGCGGCACGCGCACCGCGGCCCTTTTCGCGACGCCGGCGATCCTGTACACGGGCGCGCAGAGGGGGAGTTCGATGAATCAGCGCCGTCGCATCGCCATTGCCGCCACCGGTGCCGTGCTCGCCCTGGTCGCGTTCAAGCACCCGTCCGCCGACCTAAAAATCATGACCCATGAGGCGCGCGACACCGCGCCGCACCGCATCCAGGCCGCGATTGATCTGGGGCTGGTCGGCTTCTCCGTGCTCTACACCTGGACCGCGCCGCGCATTACCGGGTGAGCGCGCGGTTAACGGACACGTAAAGTCACGCTTCCTCGATTGAAGCCCGCGCGGCTGTTGCTTACACGCGTGTCAATGACCGACGAACGCGCCTGGCAGTCCCGATATCGTCATCCCACACCCTGGGAGGTCGATCTGCCGCCGATGTCGATGCCCGACCTGTTCGCGGCCTCGACCGAGCGCCATGCGGCGCGGCCGATGATCGACTTTCTGGGGCGGCACTACAGCTACGCCGAGGTCGCGGACGGCGCCCGCCGGGTCGCCGCTGGACTCGCCGCGCTCGGCTACGGCAAGGGGGACCGGATCGGGCTGTTCCTGCCCAACGTGCCGCATTACGTCGCGGCTTATTACGGTGCGCTGCTGCTCGGTGCGACCGTGGTCAATTTCTCGCCGCTCTACACGGTCGACGAGCTGGTCCACCAGGTCGAGGATTCGGGCACGCGCGTGCTGTTCACGATCTCGGCCAGCGCGCTGCTGCCGACCGCGCTCAAGGTGCTCGACCAGAGCGGGCTCGAGCGGCTGGTTGTCGGATCGGTCGCGGGCGCGCTGCCGCCGGCCAAGTCGCTCGTCTACCGGCTGTTTCGCGGCAAGGAGGTGGCGAAGCGCCCCGACGACGCGCGCGTGACCGCCTTCTCGGCGCTGATCGACAATGACGGCGCGTTCGCGGCGCCCGCGATCGATCCGGTCGGGGACGTGGCGCTAATCCAATATACCGGCGGGACGACCGGCGCGCCCAAGGGGGCGATGCTGACACACGCGAATCTTACCGCCAACGCGCGCCAGGTCGCCTCGCTCGACCCGCACCGCGACCAAGTCGACCGCATCGTCGGCGCGTTGCCGCTGTTCCACGTCTTCGCCAACACCTGCGTGCTCAACCGCACCGTGCTGAACGGCGGCGAGATGGTGCTGCTGCCGCGGTTCGAGGCGGGGCAGGTGCTGGACGCGATCGGGCGGACGAAGGCGACCGCGCTGCCGGGCGTGCCGACGATGTACCAGGCGCTGCTCGATCACGCGAAGTTCGCGGCCACCGACTTCTCGTCGCTGCGCATGTGCGTGTCGGGCGGTGCGCCGCTGCCCGCCGAGCTTCGCGACAAGTGGCAGGCGGCGACCGGTGCGCGGCTGGTCGAGGGGTATGGCCTGTCGGAGAGCTCGGGCGTGCTGACGTGCAATCCGTACGAGGGCGAGCAGCGCCCGGGCACGATCGGGCAGCCGGTGCCGGGCACGCGGCTGCGCTTCGTCGACAAGGAGGACGCGACGAAAGAGGTCGCGGCGGGAGAGCCGGGCGAGATCGTCGCGCGCGGACCGCAGGTGATGGCGGGTTACTGGAACCGGCCCGAGGCAGCGGCCGACGCGTTCGTGACGCTGGACGGCGAGCCGTGGCTGCGCACCGGCGATGTCGGCGTGATCGACGGGGAGGGCTTCGTTCAGGTGGTCGATCGGTTGAAGGACATGATCTCGGTTGGCGGGTTCAAGGTCTTCCCGAGCCAGATCGAGGAAATCCTCTACCACCACCCTGCGATCAAGGAAGCGTTGGTGGTCGGCATGCCCGACACCTATCGCGGCGAGGTGCCGCGCGCTTATGTCACGCTCAACGACGACGCATCCGCGGTCGACGGGGCGGCGCTGCTCGCGTGGCTCAACCCCAGGCTCGGCAAGCACGAGCGCGTCGACGCGGTGGTGGTGCGCGGCGCCCTCCCCAAGACGATGATAGGCAAGCTCAGCCGCAAGGATCTGCTCGCCGAGGTACGCGCCGAGGCGGAGTGAGCCATCGTGACGATCCTTGACCCGAACTGCCGCGCTGCCGCATAGCCGCGCACATGGATCAGGCGATCGAGAACCTGTCGTTCGAGGAAGCGATGCGCGAGCTGGAAGGCATCGTCGGCAAGCTGGAATCGGGCGACACCCCGCTGGAGGATGCGATCCGGCTGTACGAGCGCGGCAGCGTGCTGCGGCAGCGTTGCGCCGACCGGCTCGACGCGGCGCAGGCCAGGATCGAGGCGATTCGCGTCGGCGCCGACGGCAGGCCCGCGGGCGTGCAAGCCTTCAACGCCGGATGAGCTCCGCGCCCGTTCAGCCGGCTTCGCCCAGCCTCGCCGATGCGCTGGTCGAGGTGCAGGCGGAGATCGACCGCCGCTTCGACGCGCTGCTCGCCGTGCCCGACGATGCGCGCGCGCGGCTGTATCAGGCGATGCGTCACGCCGCGATCGGCGGCGGCAAGCGGCTGCGCCCGCTGCTGGTGTTCGCGACCGCGCGGCTGTTCGATGTCGATCCCGATCAGGCGGGACGTGCGGCGACCGCGCTGGAGGCGATCCATGCCTATTCGCTCGTTCACGACGATCTGCCCGCGATGGACGACGACGACCTGCGCCACGGCAAGGCGACCGTGCACAAGGCCTATGACGAGGCGACCGCGATCCTGGCGGGCGATTGCCTCCACGCGCTCGCGTTCGAGGTGCTGGCCGACCCGGCGACGCATCCCGACGCGGGCGTGCGCGCCGAACTGATCGCCGATCTCGCGCGCGCGTCTGGTCCCGCGGGCATGGCGGGCGGGCAGATGATGGACTTGGTCGCGGAAGGCGAGACGTTCGACCTCGGTACGGTCACGCGGTTGCAGCAGCTGAAGACCGGCGCACTGATCTGCGCCGCGGTGGAGGCGGGCGCGATCCTCGGCCGCGTGGCGCCTGAACAGCGCACGCCCTTGCGCGGCTACGCGCACGACCTCGGCCTCGCGTTCCAGATCGTCGACGATCTGATGGACGTCGAGGGCGACGAGGAACTGGCGGGCAAGAAACTGCGCAAGGATGAGGCCGCGGGCAAGGAAACCTTCGTTTCGCTGCTGGGCGTCGCCCGCGCGCGCGAACAGTCGCGCATGCTGGTCGACCAGGCGATCGATCACCTGCGCCACTATGGCGACGAGGCCGAGCTGCTGCGCCAGATCGCGCGCTTTGTCGTCGAGCGGGATCGTTGACACTGCGCTTCGTCGGCGGCGCGATCCTGTTGATCGTGCTCGCGTTGCTGGCGTTATGGGGATGGGCAGCGCTGATGCTCCACCGCTTGCCGCTCAGTCGCGCGGTGGATCAGGGAGCCTGCGCCGATACCACGCACGTCCAACTCGAGCCGCTAACGCCGCCCGGCTCACGCGAGCTGTTTCGCGCTTCGGCGGCATGTCGCGCACAGGTCGTTACTACACTGCGTGCTGCGGCAAACTACACTTGTCGCTCGGATGCGGTGCTAACCGTGTGCGAGCACCCGCTCAACGCACCGGATAGTTCGACCTACGTCCGCGCCATCGTAGGGCACGATCACGTATTGCTGGAGACCATCCCAACATGACCCGCATCGGCGTCTATCCCGGCACCTTCGATCCCGTGACGCTTGGCCACATGGACATCATCCGACGCGGCGCGAAGCTGGTCGACCGGCTGGTGATCGGTGTGACCACCAACCCGTCCAAGTCGCCGATGTTCTCGGTCGAGGAACGGATGGCGATGGTCACGCGCGAGGTTTCCTCCATCCCCGGCGACGTGCGGGTCGTGCAGTTCGATTCGCTGCTGATGGACTTTGCCGAGCGTGAGCGCGCCAGCGTGATCGTTCGGGGGCTGCGCGCCGTCGCCGATTTCGAATACGAATATCAGATGGCCGGCATGAACCAGAAGCTGAACGACCGGATCGAGACGATCTTCCTGATGGCCGATGTCGCGTTGCAGCCGATCGCGTCGAAGCTGGTCAAGGAGATCGCGATCTTCGGCGGCGACATCCGCAAGTTCGTGACGCCCGCGATTTGCGAGGAAGTGGTCGCGCGCGTCGAGGTGGTCGGCCGTCGCGGCAGCTGAACTCGCAAATCCCCCTGCGCGCTTTTTGGTCTGGCAAGCCCGCGCGCCATTCAGTTTGGCGCAAGCCGCGAATTGCTTTAGGTGCACGCCGTCCCTGTCATCACCCGTGTAGGCCCGATGCGCTTTCTCGCCGCTTTCCTGTCGCTGATCCTGTCGTTCCTGGCGCTGCCCGCACTCGCGCTGGCCCCGCAAGCCGCTTCGCCCGCCCAGCCGCTGCCGACCACCGATCTGCAGAACGTCTGGCTGCTCGACCTGTCGACCGGCGGCCGCGTCGCGATCCTGCTGCGCCCTGATGTCGCGCCGAAGATGGTGGAGCGGATCAAGACGCTGACGCGGCAGCATTTCTACGACGGGCTAATCTTTCACCGCGTGATCGACGGCTTCATGGCGCAGGGCGGCGATCCTAAGGGTGACGGCACCGGCGGGTCGCAGCTGCCCGACGTCGCGGCAGAGTTCAACTACCTGCCGCACGTCCGCGGCGCGGTGGCGGCGGCGCGCGCCGAGAAGGAAGACAGCGCGAACAGCCAGTTCTACATCGTGTTTCAGCCGCGCCTGCAGCTCGACAAGAAGTATACCGTGTTCGGCCGCGTCATGACCGGCATGAACTACGTCGACGCGATCGAGCGTGGCGAGCCGCCGGCGAACCCGTCGCGTGTCCTTCACGCCTATATCGCGAGCGACAACCCGCCCGCTTACCAGCCCGCGCCCGCACAGGCGGTGATCCCGGCCGCGCTCGGCGACGTGACGCTGCCGGGAGCGAAGCCTGCGCCCGCCGCGACGCCTCCTGCGGCGAAGAAGCGCAGCCCGCGCCGCTGATCGCGCTGCGCTGAGGGAAGGGTAGGCGCGTGAACGTCGACCTGTTCGATTTCGATCTGCCGAACGAGCGGATCGCGCTGCGCCCGGCGGCCCCGCGCGACGCCGCGCGGATGCTGGTGGTCGACGGCGCGGGGCTGCACGACCGTGTCGTCTCCGACTTGCCCGATCAACTCCGCGCGGGCGACCTCCTCGTCTTCAACGACACGCGCGTGATCCCGGCGCAGCTGGAGGGCATGCGGGGGCAGGCGCGGATCGGCGCGACGCTCCACAAGCGCGAGGGACCGAGACGCTGGCGTGCGTTCGTGCGCAATGCGAAGCGGCTGCGCGACGGCGACGTGATCGATTTCGCTCACGGCGTCGCGGCCACCGCCGATGCGCGCGGCGAGGACGGCAGCTGGGCGCTCGACTTCCATGGCGAGGAGTCGGTCGAACTGCTGCTCGAACGCGCCGGCCAGATGCCTTTGCCGCCGTATATCGCGGGCAAGCGCGCCACCGACGCGCGTGACCAGGACGATTACCAGACGATGTTCGCGCGCGAGGCGGGTGCGGTCGCCGCCCCCACCGCGGCACTGCATTTCACCCCCGATCTGCTCCAGCGACTGGCCGCGGCGGGCGTCGAGCACGCGACGCTGACGCTCCACGTCGGCGCGGGTACGTTCCTACCGGTCAAGGCCGACGATACCGACGACCACCGCATGCACGCCGAATGGGGCCGGATCGACGCCGCGACGGCAGACCGGCTAAATGCGGTTCGCGCGCGCGGCGGACGCGTGATCGCGGTCGGCACCACCTCGCTCCGCCTGATCGAAAGCGCGGCGCGTGAAGACGGCACGATCCGGGCGTTCGAGGGCGACACCGCGATCTTCATCACGCCGGGCTACCGTTTTCGCGGCATCGACGGGTTGATGACTAACTTCCACCTGCCGCGCTCGACGCTGTTCATGCTGGTCTCGGCGCTGATGGGGCTCGACCGAATGCAGGCGGTGTACGCGCACGCGATCGCAAACGACTATCGTTTCTATTCCTACGGGGACGCGTCGCTGCTGCTGCCGTAAGTCATCTGCTGGCGAAACAATCGGTGAGCCACGTAAGGGGCGGTTCGCCGCTGCCAAGATCCTTTAATTGCGTGACCAGGCAGACTTTACGAGAACATCGCGGCGTAAGTATAAGCCCGAACTCTTGGAAAGGGAGCTGTCATCATGGCTGTTGCTGACGTTCACAAGGTCGCCGGTGCGATTGAGGCAGTGATGCATCAGGCAGATACGGCGTACATAGGCGTGGTCGCCTTGCTTCAAACCCTTCATAATCGCGGCACTTTGACGACTGACGAGATCAAGGCGATTGCGGACGCGATGGTTGCATCGGTTCCGATCGATCGTCATCACGCATTTGCACAATCGTTTGCCGGCATGCTGCCTGGCTACAAGTCACCGCAGGCGAGTAAGATCGCGCAGGACTGAAGCCAGGAGCATGGCGGCGTCCGGACGGTCGGCTCAGAATTGGTAACCGACCCCGACGTTGGCGCCAACGCGCTTGCGGCTGTTGTAGGTCGCGCCCAGCTTGAAGACGATATGTCCGTCATCCATGATGTGCGACATGCCTACGGCGACGGCTGACTGCCCTTGGAAGGTGCCGGCTCCCATCGAGAACATGCTTTTGCCCTCCTCGAAGGGCTGGGGCATTCCTGCCATCGCGAGAGCCCCGGCGACGCCCGCGTTTAGGTCGCGGTTTACGCGATTGAGGTCGAACGAGAGGGCAGCGACACGCTGGTCAGTGTAGCTGTTCGCGGCATCTACGGCGGCGCTCGTCGCGTTGTTGAGCTGGGCCAGGTTGACCGCGTCACCGTCCGAGGTGCCCGCTGCGACGTTGTGCAGCGATACGGCGGTTTTCCCGTCTCCCAGCGTCGCCGATGTCCTCGTGGTGTCATCGTACTTTATCGACTGTTCGCTCGCGGCGAGCGCCTTGTCAGCCTTGTCCTCGACCGACGTCACCCGGTTCTCGACCGTCCCGACACGGGTCGCGACGGAGGTTACCTGGTTTTCGACCGATCCGACCCGCGTCTCCACGGAGCCTACACGCGTCTCCACGGTGCCGACCCGCGTTTCGACGGAGTTCACCCGCGTCTCGATCGATCCGGTCCTCGACTCGACTGAGTCGACCCGCGTCTCGACAGCACTCACCCGCGTGTCGATTGCGTTGCCCTGGTTGCCGGGCGGGGTGGGCGTAGTCGTCGGGGGCGTCGTCAAGCCGCTGCCGACACGAGCGTCGATCGCCTGCAGCGCGTCGCCGACATTCGAGTATGTCACGCCGTTGATCGTGTAGCTGGGGCCCGACAAAGTTCCGGTCAGGCGATCGTAGCTCGCTCCGCCGCCGAAGCCAGCCGCGAAGGCAGCGCCAAGCGTACCGGATATACCACGCAACTGCATGACGTTGACCGCGTCGTAATCGGACCAACCCGCAGAAACGCCGGTGATCTGCCGGTTTCCGACCGGCGTTTCGCGGTTGGTCACGGGATCGATGAAGGCGATGTTACGAGCAATCGCGATCTCGCCAGCCGATTGTTGTGGGTCGGCGACACCGAACGCGCTGTAGCTGTCAACAGCGCCGCGCGTCGTTTGAGACGCCGATCCGAGCGCAACGCTACCGTCCTTGTCCGCGACAGCTCCCGAGCCCAAGGCGCTTGCCGCATATCCGCTCGCGCTTGCCAGCGTGCCAACGACTGTACTGCCCAGGCCGGATGCTTCCGCAGCGGTGCCGATGGCGGTGGAATAGTCGGCGCGTGCTTCGGCATCATAACCGAACGCCGCAGCATAGGTCGCTGCTGCGATCGCCTTGTTGCCGATTGCGATGGCTCGCACGCCCTTCGCGACGGTGCTGTTGCCGATGGCGAGCGTATCGGGAGAATTCGTGACCACGTTGGAGCCGATGGCGAGCGCACCATCCCCGAACGCCGTGTTGTTCGTACCGATTGCGATCGCGCCTCGGCCGTCGGCGACGTTGGTGAAGCCCAGGGCAGTAGCGCTCAATCCGCTTGACCGGTTCATCGTGCCGATCGCACTGCTGCCGTCGCCGTCGGCGATATTGACATGACCCAGCGCGATCGCGCCAAGACCGGTAGCACTGTTGTCTTTGCCGAGTGCCGTCGCACCCGCGCCCGTTGCGAAGTTCGGGTCGCCGATTGCCACCGCGCCGTCACCTGATGCGACGTTGCCAAGGCCGATGGCTACCGCTTTGCCGTCCTTGGCTTGCGCACCGTCGCCGATCGCGACCGAGCTTTCACCTGCCGCGACGCTGTTGCGACCGACGGCGACTGCCGCAACGCCCGACGAGGTCGATGCCGGCCCGATCGCCGTGGCGTCAGCACCCGAAGCGTTACTGTCAATCAACATGGAATTGGCGCGGAAGTATTTGATTCCCGTACCAGTATCCGAAATCCCCCCGGCGGGCGGTGAGGTCAGCGACAGCTCGATCGCGCCGATCACCGACTGGACCGATCCGAAAGACTGACCCTTGAAGGTGAAATTGCCGGAGAAACCGGTCAGCGGATCGTAGCGGAAGCCATTGCCCAGCGCGCTTGCAACGTTGGTGCCGAACGAGAAGATCTGGCCGCCGTTGACTGCATCGAACGAGCCCGCGGCGATGACGCCGTCGCCAACGTTGTGCAGCCGCACCGGCCCGCTTTCCGCGCCGACGAGCGTCAGATCCTGCGACAGATTGCCGCCACCCGGGTTGGTCGGATTGGCGGTGTCGGAATAGCGTATCGGGCCACGCGTTCCCGCGGCGATGTCGGCGTCAAGCTTGCCGAAATCCTGCCTGAGTCCGCCTACCCGCTCGTCAAGCGCACTCAGCAGTCCCGACTGAAGCGTGGCGAGATTGGTGAGCGTGCCCACGTTCTGGTTTGTTTCAAACAGCTGCCCGGCCGTTGCGGCGTCGCTCGAACCGGCCGCGAGCGTCCCTGCGGCGATGTTGCGAAGCGCGACGGGTACGCCCGACATCCCCAGCGTTATCGACGTGTGAGCGGCATCATCATAACGCGCCGCGAGATCGCTCAAACCTTGGTAGGTTTGCGCCAGCGCGAACAGCTGGCCCCCGTTGACGGCGTCGTTCGATCCGCTCGCCACCTTGCCATCGGCGACGTTGTGGAGTTCGACCGGCGCCGGATCGCGACCCACAAGCGCGACGCTCTGCGTGATCGTCCCGCCGTTCGGCAGGTTGGGCGTTGCAGGATCGGAGTAGCGGACCGGACCAACGGCACCGCGCTCGACATCCCCGCGTAGCGTACCGATTGCGCCGACGTTCGCGCTGATCTGTGCCCCCTGCGCGGTCACGGTGGTGCCGAGTGCGGCAAGGCTGGTCTGCGCGTTGGAGAGGTCGTTCGCCTGGCTCGTCACGTCGCTGCGCAGTGCGGCGACGGCGTTGTTGGTGTCGAAGAGCTGACCGCCGTTGACCGCCTCGGTGGAGGCCGCAGCGATGCTGCCGGGCGCCACGTTGGCGAGCACCACGGGAGCGGCGTTGGCACCACCCAGGGTGATGCGCGCGCGCGTCGGATCGTCGTACCGCACCGCGACGGCGGCCAGGCCGTTCACCTGCTGACCAACGTCGTACAGCTGCCCGCCGTTGACCGCGTCGGTCGAACCGGCCTTGACCTCGCCGTCGCCGACGTTGTGGACGCGGACCGGACCCGACTGCGCACCGAACAGCGCGACATCGTTGGTGGCGGTCGTCGCTACCACGGTCG
>NZ_CAJYVU010000059.1 GCF_913778135.1 uncultured Sphingomonas sp.
ACGCCCAGCCGTTCTGCCATGTTCATTCCCCAACCCCGGTCCGAGAGCGGACCCAATGAAAGGGAGAAAGAAGCGAACAACGCCACCGTTCCCATGACGCACGTACAAAATGCGACTTTGTTCCGCCGCAGTGATCTACATCACTGATTTGATACAGCGATGTAATCTATGTCACTTTCTCCAGCGTCGGAGACACAGCGGCACCGACCGGCGGCAACCAGTCGGTCGCGATCACCGCATGTCGGTCGCGGAAGTCGACCAAGGCGGCGAGCCGGTCGACATCGGTGATCCGCACCACGCGCCCGTCGCGCTCGACCAGCCCGGTCGCCTCCAGCGCCTTGAGCGATCGGTTGACGTGCGTCTTGGTCAAACCCACCGCATCGCCGATGTCCTTCTGCGTCAACGGCAATTCGAACGCGCTGCCCTCCAGATTGTCGACCACGCGCAACCGCGAGCGGATATCGAGCAGCAATGTCGCGATGCGCGTAAACCCGTCGGTCTTGCTGATCGAGGTGAGCCGGTCGCCGATCGACACCTGTTCCGACGCGGAGATCGCGAACATCAACGCGCCCAGCCGCGGATGCTTGCGGAACAGGTCACCGAAATGCTCCTTCGGGATTTCGAACAGCGTCGTGTCGCTGACCGCCTGCAACGTCGCCGCGCTGTGCTGCCACGCGACCGACAGCGTCGTCGTTATGTCGCCGATGAAATAGAAGCGCAGAATCTGCCGGTCGCCGTCGCGCAGCGTCACCGAACTGTGCAGCCAACCACTGCCGACGATGTAGAGGTTCTCGATCGCCTCGCCTTCGTGAAAGATCACCGCGCCGGCCGGATACGACCGCTCGCGCCGTTCGAGCCAGCGCAGCGCGTCGCGCTCGGCAAAGGTGAGGTCGAGATGGTGCGACAAACGGGTTTCTAGCTGGCTGGCCGACATGGCGCTGCAAACGCCCGAACCGGTCGCGGTGTCCACGCGGGCCGAAGGAGGACTGATCTACTTTATTCTGGCCGACGTGGACATTTCTGAACATTGCTGAGTTCCAACGCCACTCTCAGGAAGGGCACCCGATGGAACGCCGGCATGACTGATGCGCGAATACCGTCCCGTTCGATTACGTGGGTGCATATCGGCGATCTGCACCTCGACGAGGCGGACGGCTGGGAAAGCCGCGACCGACTGGTGGCGATCGTCCATCAGATCGAAACCCGGCTGCGTGGGTCGGTCGACTTCGTCTATCTGCCCGGCGACAACGCCAATCACGGCACGCCCGAACAATATCGCGTCATGACCGACGCGCTCGCAGCCTTGACCGTGCCATGGCGCATTATCCCCGGCGACCACGATTTCGAGCCCGGCGACCTTTCCGCCTACGACGCCGCGATCCCGCCCGAGAACCGTCCGGAACACGAGGTGATCGCCGACCACCGGTGCATCTTCCTCGACATCGTGTCGGCGGGCGCCGGCGGTCCCGACTTCCGCCTGACGATGCACGACCGCAACCGTATCGCCGAGGAACTCGCGCGCGCCAGCGCCGAACGGCAGACGCCGCTCGTCTTCATGCACGCCTATCCGGGTGATCTCGCGGCGGACGGCGACGCGGTTGCGCAAAGCTTACTCTACGGCCACGTGGCCTTCGTCGACACCGGGCACACGCACTACAACGAGTTGCTGAACGACGGCTACGTCGTCTACGGCGCAACGCGCTCCACCGGGCAAATCGAAGAGGATCGCGGCCGCGCCGGGTTCGCGATCGTCACCGTCCACGATGGCGTGCCGAGCTGGCGCTTCCGCGCGGTCGACGCGCCCTGGCCACACGTGCAGATCGTGTCGCCGTGCGACCGACGCCTCGTCACCCGCCCCGCCGATCCGCTGCAGGTGCCGCGGCCGGGCAACGTGACCGTGACCGCGCGCGTCGATGGTGCCCCCGACAATATCGACGTGACCTTGGAGCATGGCTCGACCGCCACGCCGATGACGCGCGGTGCGGACGGACTGTGGCGCAGTGAGGTGTCGCTCAACGCCGGGCTGCACGCGCTGCGCGTCAATTGTGAACACCGGTCTGACACGATCGACGTGCTGGTGCGCGGCGCCGACGCGATCCCGAAGCGCCGCCTGCCGGTCGCACCCGGGCAGGAATGTCACGCAGTCGGTGCGTGGCCGATCGCCGGGATCGACGGCGCGCAGCTTGGTCCCAACAAGAACGGTGGCGGATGGTAAGCCTCGCCACGGGCGCCAGCTGGGCGATCGCGGGGCTGTCGACCGCGGCGGTGATCGCGCGGCCGATGCGCTGGCCCGAATGGATCTGGGCGGTCGCGGGTGCGGCTCTGCTCGTCCTGCTCGGACTGATGCCGCTTGGCGAAGCGGGCGGCGCGGTCGCCAAGGGGCTCGATGTCTACCTGTTCCTTACCGGCATGATGCTGCTGAGCGAGACTGCGCGCGAACACGGTGCGTTCGACTGGATCGCCGCCACCGCGGTGAACGCCAGCAACGGGTCACGCGCGCGGCTGTTCCTGCTCGTCTACGCCACCGGCGTGATCGTCACGACGTTCATGTCGAACGACGCAACCGCGGTGGTGCTGACCCCCGCGGTGTTCGCCGCGGCGAAGAAGGCGAAGGCCGACCCGCTGCCCTTGCTGTTCGCCTGCGCGCTGATCGCCAATGCGGCCAGCTTCGTGCTGCCGATCTCCAACCCTGCCAACCTCGTGCTCTACGGCGGGCACATGCCGCCGCTCGGACAATGGCTGCGCTCGTTCGCGCTACCGTCTATCGCATCAATCGTCGTCACCTTCCTCGTCCTGCGGTGGACGCAGGCGCGCCGGATCGCGGGCGCGTGCGAAAGCGACGTTGCGCGCGAGGCGCTGACCGGTCCGGGGAAGCTCGCAATCCTCGGCATCGTTGCGACTGCGGCACTGCTGCTGGTCGTCTCTGCACTCGACCGCGAGCTCGGTCTGCCGACCGCGATCGCCGGAATCGCGACCGCGCTTGTGGTCTCCGCGGCGGCAAAGGCGTCGCCGCTCACGCTCGCGCGGCAGGTGTCGTGGGGCGTGCTGCCGCTCGTCGCCGGATTGTTCGTGCTGGTCGAAGCGCTCGATCGCACCGGCGTGATCGCGCACGTCGCCGCATGGCTGCGTGCCGCCTCCGCGCAGCCGGTTCAGGCCGCCGCCGCATCAGGCACGATCCTGGCCTTTGTGTGCAACCTGATGAACAACCTGCCCGCCGGCCTCGTCGCCGCCACTGCCGTCGCGCAGGCGCAGCCGCCGCAGATCGTCACCGACGCGCTGCTGATCGGCGTCGACCTCGGACCCAATCTGTCGGTCACCGGCTCGCTCGCCACTATCCTGTGGTTGCAGGTGATCCGGCGCGAGGGCGAGGATGTCGGCTTCCTCGCCTTTCTGAAGGTCGGCGCGGTGGCGATGCCGCTCGCACTCATCGCCGCGCTCGGCGTGCGGCTGCTGGTATGAGGATGACACCATGAATGCCGCCTGGGCTTTCCCTTTCATCTTCGTCGCCGGCATGCTGCAGGCCGTCGGTGCCGCGATGGGTGGCGAGCTGAACAAGTCACTCGGTAATCCGTGGCTCGCGACGTCGGTGTCGTTCATGCTCGTGCTGTTCGTCACCGCCGCGCTGTTCGCGTGCATGCCGCGCCCGTTGCCCAGCGTCGGCGATCTCGCGGCGATGCCGTGGTGGGCGCCGCTCGGCGGGATCGTTGGCGCGGTGGCGGTGTTCGCGGGCTTCACGTTTATCCAGAAACTGGGCGCTGGGCCGGTCAACGGCGTCACTATCACCGCCAACATCCTGGCGAGTCTCGCGATCGATCATTTCGGGCTGCTGCGGATGGAGCAGCATTCGATGAATCCGATGCGCTTTCTGGGCGCCGCGCTGATGATCGGCGGCGTGACGCTCATTTCCAAATTCTGACACGCTGGCTCGAACGACGGGAAACGGATCATGGCGACGGCAACGGCATCGATCATGGCAGGCAGCTCGACCCCGAAACGGGGAGCACCCGGCCGCACGCTTGACGCACTGAACTTCTTCCTGGCCGACGTGCGCGACGGACTGGGTCCGTATCTCGCCATCTACCTCGTCGCGGTGCGCGGGCCGGCGCACGGCTGGAACGAGGCGACGGTCGGCATGGTGCTGACGATCGCCGGCATCTTCGGCCTGCTGGCGCAGACCCCCGCGGGCAGCCTGATCGACAAGAGCCGCAACAAGCCGCGGATCGTCATGGCCGCCGCGCTGCTCGTCACGCTGACCAGCGTTTCGCTCCCGTTCGTCCACGGCTTCGCTGCAGTGACCGCGACGCAGTCGATCGCGGCGGCCGCGGGCGCCGTGTTCGCGCCCGCGATCTCCGGCATCACGCTCGGGCTCGTCGGGCCGAAGCTGTTCGCCAAGCGCGTCGGCCGCAACGAGGCGTTCAACCACGCCGGCAATGCGGTGTCGGCGGCACTCGCGGGCGGATTGGCATGGAAGTTCGGGCCTGTGGTCGTCTTCTACCTGATGGGCGCGCTGACGGTCGCGAGCATCATCAGCGCCGCGCGCATCCGCAACGACGACATCGACAATGCGGTCGCGCGCGGGCTCGACTGCGAACCCGAGGAAGGCTGTGAAGAGCCGAGCGGGTGGAAGACGCTGATCGAGAACAAGCCGCTGCTGATCTTCGCCGTCATCGCATTCCTGTTCCACCTGTCGAACGCCGCGATGTTGACCTCGGTCAGTCAGTTGCTGGCGAAAAGCGTCGGCAAGGATCAGGCGACCTCGCTCACCGCCGCGTGCATCGTCGCGGCGCAGCTGGTGATGGTGCCGGTCGCAATGCTGGTCGGGCGCAACGCCGACCGCTGGGGCACGAAGCCGATCTTCCTCGTCGCCTTCGCGTTCCTGGCGGCGCGCGGCGCGCTGTATACCGTGTCGGACAATCCGTGGTGGCTGGTCGGGGTGCAGGCGCTGGACGGCGTTGGCGCGGGCATTTTCGGCGCGTTGTTTCCGGTCGTCATCGCCGATCTGACCGAGGGTTCCGGCCGCTTCAACGTCAGCCAGGGCGCGGTCGCGACAACGCAGGGTCTGGGTGCCGCGCTGTCGGCGAGCATGGCGGGCGCGATCATCGTCTGGGCAGGGTACAGCGCCAGCTTCCTGACGCTGGCGGCAATCGCGGCGGTAGGGTTCTCGCTCTACCTGATGGCGATGCCGGAGACGAAAAAGGACTAACCGGCTGCTGACGCGTCAGGCGCGGCGTGGGTCGTCGCGGTGTTCCGCCAAGGGGACGACCTCGAACAGGTAATCGCGCCAGCCCCGCTGTCGCGCGGCATCGGCTGCCGCCTGCTTCTTCGCGGCCGCTTCCTTCAACGACGCGGCGTGGCCCCAGAACACCTCGGTTCTGCCGTTCTCCAGCTCGGCGACGATGCGCCAGAAATGTGTGAAGGGCGACGCGGTCGGCCCGATCGTCTTGACGTAGCCATCGGGCATCGTCGCGGTCAGGTAGCGCTTCTTTCTCGCCATCGGCGCCGCATACAGGCTGGTCGGGAGCCCGTCAGCACGATGCCGAGAGGCGGGCACGCGCCGCACCTGGCGACGCGTACTCATCCGGTCGTTCAGCCCTTGCGCGTACCCGACAGCGGGAAGCTGCCGAACGCGCCCGCGCCAACCTGTCCGGTCACGGTGTCGCCGTCGATCGTGGCGCTGCAATCGAGCGTCATCGGCATCGGCGAGGTCATCTGCTGCTTCCACTTGAGCGTGTCGCCGTCGACCTCGCCCGACACGTCGGACGCGCCCATCGCGCCTGAGGCCTGGCCGGTGAAGCTGTTGCCCTCGGTCTTGACCGTCAGCGTCAGGTTCTGGTCGCCGAGCGGCGATTTGACCGTGCAATCGTAGGTACCGTCGAGATTGGCCATGATGCTCTCCTTAAGCGTTCACGAAAATGTGCAAGCGGGCTCAACGCCGCGCCGGCGCGGGCGTTGCGGCCGGTGCGGCCACCGGTGCGCCGCCAGTCGATGGCGCAACTACTGCTGCGGCGGGTATTACCTCCACCGGCAGGCCAAGCGTGCCGAGCTGCGGCTGGACCTGCTTGGCATCGCCGACGACGACCCAGACGAACTTGTTCGGATCGATCACCGCCCTGGTCGCCGCGGTCACCTGCGGCAGCGTCAGCGCGCGATATTTCTGCGTGATCGTGGCGTAATAATCGTCCGGCCGCTTGTAGAGGTCGTTCGCCTGCATCGCGCGCAGCACGTCGCCCGAGGTCTCGAAATCGCCCGACAGCGAGCGTGTCGCGCCGTTGATCGCGCGCTCGAACTCGTCCTGCGTCATCGGCTGCGCGCCGACATAGCCCGCGATGTCGCTGCGCATCGCCGCGATCGATGGCCCCGTCTGGTTCGCCTGCACCGGCGCCTGCACCGAATAGGGTGCCGCCATCTCGTTGCGGCGGAAATTGCCACCCGCGCCATAGGACCAGTGCTTCGTCTCGCGCAGGTCCATGTTGATGCGGCCGAGGAAGCTGCCGCCCAGTGCATCGTTGCCGACCTCGACCGGCAGCAGGTCGTCGGTGCCCTTCAACCCCGTCTGGGCGCCCGCGACGATCAGCGACTGCGGACTGTCCGGCCGATCGATCAGCACGATGCGCGACTTGGGCAAGGCGCCGCCCGCGGCCGGGAACACCTTTTGCCCGGCACTGCCGGTCGCCCGCCAATCGCCGAAGCGCTGCTCCATCACCTGTCGCACCTCGGCGAGCGGCCGGTCGGAGACGACGAAGATCTTCGCCTTGTCCGGCCGCAGCCACGCCTGCTGGAACGCGACGAGATCGGTGCGGGTCAATGCCTGCACCGCGCGCGGATCACCCGAACCCTGCGCCTTGGCGTAGGGCGAGTTTGGCGCGATCAGCTTGGGCAGCACGCGTTGTGCCAGCCCCCCTGGGCTGGTCAGCTCCTGCTGGATCTGCGTCAGCTGCTGCGTCTTGACGCGGCCGAGCTCGCTCTCGGGGAAGGCCGGCGCGCGCGCGATATCGGCCCAGATCTGCGACGCCGCAGAAAGGTTCGCGCTCGGCACCTGCAGCGACAAGGTGGTGCGATCGGCCGAGCTGCCCGTGCCGATCGTCGCGCCCAGCCGCTCCTTCGCCTCGGCCAGCTGCACTGAATTCAGCGAGCGCGTACCCTCGTCGATCATCGCCAGCGTCAGCTGCTGCGTGCCGAGCTTGTCCGCCACGTCCGCCGCGACCCCGGCGTCGAAGCTCAGCACCGCCTGCGTCATCGGCACGGTGGCGCGCTGCGCGTAGACGATCTCCATCCCGTTCGACAGCCGCGCGCGCTCCACCTTGGGGAAGGTGAGGCCAGCGATCTGACCGACGCCCGGCAGCGGCCCGCGCGTGCCCTTGGGCGCGGGTTCGGGTGCAGCCTGCACCGCGACGGCGGGCGGTACCTTCGCCTCCTCGTACGCGTCGCGCTTGCCCGGCACGACTTCGACCGAGAAGCTTGGGCGCGACAGCCACTTGTCCGCCGCCGCCTTGACGCTCGCCGGCGTCTGCGCGGCGAGCCGGGCGAGCTGTTTCTTGTAATAGCCCGGATCGTTCGAATAGAGCGCGCCTTCCGCCAGCGCGACCGCCTTGCCGCCGAAGCCGCCGACCGACTCCAGGCCGTTGATCCGGCGCGACACGGTCTGCGTGACGTAGCGGTTGACCTCGTCCGCGCTCGGCCCGTTCCTCAGGAACTCGGCCATGATCTCGTCCATCCGGCGCGAGACGACCGCGGGATCGACGCCGGGACGCACGATGGCGTTGATCGTGAACGTGCCGACCTGTGCGAAGCTGCTGTTGTCCGCCGACACCTGCACCGCCAGCTTGTCGCGCTTGACCAGTTCGTTGTCGAAGCGCGAGCTTTCCAGCCCGCCGAGCACGCCCGCCGCCACGTCGAGCGGTGCGGCGGCGGGATCGTTCAACCCCGGCACTGCCCAGGTCTTGACGATCATCGTCGCGGCGACATTGTCCTTGATCACCGCACTCGCCGGACCGGGCAGCGAGGCCGGAACCGCCGCCGCCGGCGCGACGCTCTTGGGGCCGGTGGGGATCGCGCCGAAATACTTCTCGACCAGCGGGCGCGCGGTCGCGACATCGATGTCGCCCGCCAGCACCAGCACCGCATTGTTCGGACCGTAATGGTCGCGGAACCAGTCCTTGACCGTGGTCAGCGTCGCCGCGTCGAGGTCCGCCATCGATCCGATCGTCGTGTGCCCGTAGGGGTGTGTCGCGGGAAACAGACCCTCGGTCAGCTTGTACTCGAGCAGGCCGTAGGGCTGGTTGTCCCCCTGACGCTTCTCGTTCTGGACGACGCCGCGCTGCTCGTCGAGAACGCCCTGCGTGATCGCGCCGGTCAGGTAACCCATGCGATCGGATTCGAGGAACAACGCCCGATCTAGCGCGGCGCGCGGCACCGTCTCGAAATAATTGGTGCGGTCGAAATAGGTCGTGCCGTTGAAATCGGTCGCGCCGACCTGCTGCAGCGGCTCGAAGAAGTCACCCGGCGCATTCTCGCTGCCGTTGAACATCAGGTGCTCGAACAGATGCGCGAAGCCCGTCTTGCCCTTCGGTTCGTGCTTCGACCCGACATCGTACCAGACACTCACGGCAACGACCGGTGCCTTGCGATCGGTATGAACGACGACGCGCAGTCCGTTCTTGAGCGTGAACTGCTGATACGGGATGTCGACCGCGCTGACGAGCGACGACACCGGCGCCGCGGCGGCGGTCGACGGCGGCGCGGACTGCGCCCAGGCAGCGGGGGTGAGACCGGCGAGCGCGACGCTCGCGGCGAGGAACGACTTGAAGGTCAAGACTGGCACGCTCCCTAAGATGTTTTGCCGTGGTGTTTTGCCGGAGCATAGCAGCGGCCCGGCCGGCGGCAATGCTCCCCACCCAACTTATCTTCATCGCTGTCAGTAGCTCTCGCAGTTGACTGCCGAAGCAACCGTTGCCATAGCAACCGTCATGAATGCTTACACGCGGGAAACCTTTCTTCCCGAAACCTCGATCGGCTATCTGGTGCGCTCGATCCACCAGCTCGGCTACGCGCGGATCGATGCCGCCTGCGCCGACGAGGGGCTGACCGGCATTCAATGGTCGGCGCTGATCGCGATCCATTTCGGCCAGACGACCTGCGCGGCGCTCGCGCGCGATCTCGCGCACGACAAGGGTGCGATGACGCGGATGATCGACGTGCTCGAGGCCAAGGGGCTGGTGCAGCGCGACCGCGACGACGCCGACCGGCGCCTCGTCAACCTGTCGCTCACCGACGAGGGGCAGGCCGTGGCGATGCGCAGCCGCGACAAGGTGATCGCGCTGTGGAACACCGTGCTCGCCGACTGGAGCACGGAAGAAACCATCGCGCTGATCGCGCAATTGCAGAAGCTGCGCCGCACGCTGGAAGAGTTCGCATGACCCGCCCGTTGACCCGGCCGTTGCTCACCAGCCTGCTCGCCGTCAGCGCGCCAATGGCACTGGGTCTGGCCGCCTGCACGCCGCCCGACACACGCCCAATGCTGACGCCAAAGGCGGCGAGCGACCTCGCGCTCGCCGGTCCTTCGGTACAGCTCGCGCCCGATTTCTGGACGGTGGTGGGCGACCCCCAGCTCGACCGGCTGATTGCCGACGCGCTGGCGGGCAATCCGTCGCTCGACGTGGCGCTCGCGCGCACGCGGCAGGCGCAGGCGGTGCTCGCGCGGCAGGGATCGGAGCGCGGACCCAATGTCACGTTCGACGGGCAGGTTCAGGGATCGCGTCTGTCGGGGCGCTACACCATTCCGCCACCCTTCGCCGGCACCGTTCGCGCGATCGGCACCGCGCAGGCCGGGCTCGACTGGAACCTCGACCTGTTCGGGCGACAGAAGGCCGCAATCGCGCAGGCGGGCGCATCATTGCAGGCGGCGCAGTACGACATCGCCGCCGCGCGCCTGATGATCGCAGGCTCTGTGATGCAGAGCTACGCCGAGGTCGCGCGCGCCGAGCGGCAGGCCGCGATTGCCCAGCGCACCATAGCGGCGCGCGAGCAGAGCGTCCGCCTGATCGACGCGCGTGTGCGCAACCGCCTCGCCAGTCGGCTCGACCAGCAGGCGGCGGGCACGCTGCTCGCGCAGGCGCGTCTCGTGCTGGTGCAGGCGCAGGCCGCGCGCGTGTTCGCGACCAACGCGCTCGCCGCGCTGGCCGGACGCGGCAGCGACTATGCCGCGCAAATCGGTGCCACGCATCTGCCGACCGATGCCGCGCTGCCGATCCCGGCGCAGATCCCCGCCGACCTGCTGTCGCGCCGCGCCGATGTCGCCGCCGCGCGCGCGCGCGTCGAGGCGGCATCGGCCGGGCGGCAGGTCGCACGCCGCGCCTTCTATCCCAACGTCAATTTGACCGCGCTGGTCGGATTGCAGGCGATCGGCTTCGGCAATTTCCTCGATCTCGACGCTGGCACCGCGGGCGGCGGCGCGGCGATCCATCTGCCGCTGTTCGACAACGGGCGGCTGCGCGCCGAGCTGGAGGGGGCGACCGCGCTCGTCGATGTCGCGACCGCGCAGTATAACCAATCGGTGATCGACGCCGCGCGCCAGGCCGCCGACGCGATCGCGCAGGTGCGCGCCGCCGACCTCGAGCGCACGCGCCAGCAGCAGGTCGTCTCAGGGTTCGCCGAAACGGGACGCCTAAACGCCATCCGCGTGCAGAGCGGGCTCGATAGCCGGCTCGACCTCGTCGACAACGACGTGCGGCTGCTCGACGCGCAGCTCGCCGCCGCCAACCTTTCGATCGACGCGCTGCTCGCACGCGCGCAACTCGCCATCGCGCTCGGTGGCGGCTTCGACCCTGCTCAGGACGTGACACCCCGATGACCGATAGCGCGACCGATACTGCTTTCGAGACCCCCGCGGGCAAGCCGCGCGCACGGCGTCGCGCCTTCGCGATCCTGGGCGTGATCGTCCTCGTCGCGCTGATCGTCTGGGCGGTGTTCCACTTCCTGCTGGCCGCACCCGAGGAGGAGACCGACGACGCTTATGTCGCGGGCGACGTGGTAGCGATCACCGCGCGCGATCCCGGCACCGTGCTCGCCATCCACGCCGACAATACGCAGAGCGTGAAGGCGGGACAGCCGCTGATCGACCTCGATCCCGTCACCGCCGACGTGAACGTCGCCGCCGCCGCTGCCGATCTGGCGAAGGCGGTGCGCGCCACCCGCGCCGACATTACGCGTGTCGGGCAGTCGGACGCGACGATCGTTCAGGCCCAGGCCGAGCTTGCCCGCGCGCGCGACGATTATCAGCGCCGCCGCGGTGCCGCCGCGGAGGGCGCCGTTTCGGGCGAGGAACTGTCCCACGCCGCCGACGCAGTGAAGGTCGCCAGCGCCAATCTGCGCCTCGCACAGCAGCAGCGCGCGCAGGCGCAGAGCAGCGTTCAGGGCACCGACGTCAACACCAACCCCGCGGTGCTCGCCGCGATCGCTGCCTATCGCCGCGCCGCGATCGTACGCAGCCACATGCACGTCGTCGCCCCCATCGACGGCGTCGTCGCGCAGCGTACGGTGCAGGTCGGGCAGCAGATCGCCGCGGGCACGCCGTTGATGGCGGTGGTGCCGCTCAAGCGCGTCTGGGTCGACGCCAATTTCCGCGAAACGCAGTTGAAGGACTTGCGCATCGGTCAGCCGGTACGCGTCACCGCCGATACCTACGGCGACGACCTGGTCTTCCACGGCAAGGTCGCGGGCGTCGGCGCGGGCAGCGGCAACGCCTTCGCGCTGCTGCCGCCGCAGAACGCCAGCGGCAACTGGATCAAGATCGTGCAGCGCGTGCCGGTGCGCATCGCGCTCGATCCGCGCGAACTCGCCGCCAACCCGCTGCGCGTCGGCCTGTCGGTCAAGACCGTGGTCGACACCGCGAGCAAGTCGGGCGCGCGCCTCGCCGCCGTCGCGGCTGCGCCCTACAAGGGCGAGGTGACCGGCACCGACCCGCAGGTTGAAGCCAACATCCGCCAGATCATCGCCGCGAACCGGTAACGTTTCCGTGGTCGAACAGAGCGCCGCCAGCAAGCTAGCCGAGGCAGCACCCGCGCAAGCGCAGGCCAACGCGCCTATCCGCCCCGCGGCGAACCCGGCGCAGGCGGCAGATGCCGGTGGCGGGCCACCGCCGATGGTCGGCGGGCAGCTGGCGCTCACCTCGTTCGCGCTCGCACTCGGCACGTTCATGATGGTGCTCGATTCGACCATCGCCAACGTGTCGCTGCCGACGATCGCGGGCAATCTGGGCGTCAGCAGCGACAATTCGACCTGGGTCATCACCGCCTTTGCGGTCTCGAACGGGATCGCTGTGCCGCTGACCGGCTGGCTGATGCGGCGGTTCGGCGTGGTGCGCGTGTTCTGCACCGCGGTTGCCCTGTTCACGCTCGCCTCGTTCCTGTGCGGCATCGCCTGGAACCTGCCGTCGCTGATCCTCTTTCGCGTACTGCAGGGCGCCACCGCCGGCCCGATCATGCCCGGCAGCCAGGCGCTCTTGATCGCGATCTTCCCACCGCAGAAACGCGCCACCGCGCTCGGCATCTGGTCGATGACGACTCTGGTCGCGCCGGTGATGGGGCCGATCCTGGGCGGCTACATCTCCGACAATTATCACTGGTCGCTGATCTTCCTCATCAACGTGCCGTTCGGCATCTTCGTCGCGTTCATGTGCTGGACCAACCTGAAGTCGCGCGAGACACCGACCGCGAAGCTGCCGATCGACGCGGTCGGGCTGGGATTGCTCGTCGTCTGGGTCGGCGCGCTCCAGGTAATGCTCGACCTCGGCAAGAATGCCGACTGGTTCAACGATCCCGCAATCATCGTGCTGACGATCGTCGCCGCGATCGGCTTCATCGCCTGGGTGATCTGGGAGTTGACCGACGAGAACCCGACCGTCGACCTGTCGCTGTTCGCCAGGCGTAACTTCCTGATCGGCAACCTCGCATTCGCGCTCGGCTATGCGGTGTTCTTCGCCAACCTGCTGATCCTCCCGCTGTGGTTGCAGACCCAGCTCGGCTACACCGCGACATGGGCCGGGCTGGTCGCCGCACCCAGTGGCGTCGTCGCGGTGCTGCTGACGCCGTTCGTCGCACGCCTGTCGGGCAAGTTCGACGCGCGGCTGCTCGCCAGTGTCGCGTTCATCGGCTTCGCGATCAGCTACTGGATGCGCTCGGGCTTCACGACCACCGCAAGCTTCACCGACTTCATGCTGCCGCTGCTGGTGCAGGGCGTGTCGATGAGCACGTTCTTCCTGTCCATGCTGACGATCGCGATCGATCGCATCCCGGCGGAGCGGCTGCCCTCGGCGACCGGCATCTCCAACTTCGCGCGCATCGTCGCGGGCTCGTTCGCGGCCTCGATCATCACGACCGCCTGGGACCGGCGCGAGGCGTTGCACCAGTCTCGGCTGGCCGAGGCGATCGGCAGCGGCGTGCCCTACCGCATGGCGGCCGAGCAACTGGCGCGCATGGGGCTGTCGGCCGAGCAGGCGGCGGGCGCGATCACGCGGCAGATGGTGGGGCAGGCGTATCTCCTCGCCTCGACCGACCTGTTCCGCATCAGCTCGTACCTGAGCGTCGGACTGCTCGTCATCGTCTGGCTGTGCCGCCGCCCGACCCCGCCCGAAGGACACGTCGTCGCGGCCGATTAACGCGCACTTCTAGGACTTGGCCCGCGGACCCGCTAAACGCACCCGCATGACCGATTTCGCCGCGACGCGCGCGCTGTTCCACCTGCCCGAGGGCGTAATCTACCTCGACGGCAACTCGCTCGGCCCGCTGCCGCTCGTCGCCGAGGCGCGCGTGCGCCAGGTGCTGCGCGAGCAATGGGGCGACCAGCTGATCCGCGCCTGGAACGACAGCAACTGGATGGCGCTGCCCGCGCGCGTCGGCGACCGGATCGCGCGGCTGGTCGGCGCGCCGCCGGCCAGCGTCGTCACCGGCGACACGCTGTCGATCAAGGTGTTCCAGGCGCTCGCCGCCGCATTGGCGCTCGCCCCGCCCGACCGCCGCGTGGTCCTGAGCGACAGCGGCAATTTCCCCAGTGACCTCTACATCGCCGACGGACTGCTCACCGCACTCGGCGGGCGCGAGCTGAAGGTCGTTGCACCCGAAGGAGTCGCCGACGCGATCGACGAGGGCGTAGCGGTCACGATGCTGACCGAGGTCGATTACCGCACCGGACGCCTCCACGACATGGCGGCGCTGACCGCACGCGCGCACGCGGCCGGCGCAGTGACCGTCTGGGACCTCGCCCATTCCGCCGGCGCGATCCCCGTCCATCTGGAACAAGCCAATGCCGACTTCGCGGTGGGGTGCACCTACAAATATCTGAACGGCGGTCCCGGCAGCCCCGCCTTCATCTATGTCGCACCCCGCCACGCCGACCACGCGCAGCCGATCCTGTCGGGCTGGCTCGGTCATGCCGAACCGTTCGCGTTCGAGCGCGCCTATCGTCCCGCCCCCGGCATCGAGCGGATGCGCGTCGGCACGCCGCCGATCGTCGCCTTGTCGATCCTGAACGCCGCGCTCGACGCATGGGACGGCGTCGACATGGCCGAACTGCGCGCCGCCGCAATCCGGTTGTCCGAGACGTTCATCCGCGAGGTCGAGCGACGCTGCGCCACGTTGACGCTCGCCTCGCCGCGCGATCCGCACGCACGCGGCAGCCAGGTGTCGTTCCGCCACGATCACGCTTACTCGGTGATGCAGGCGCTGATCGCGCGCGGCGTGATCGGCGACGTCCGCGCGCCCGACATCCTGCGCTTCGGCTTCACACCCTTGTACCTGTCCGACGCCGAGGTGGTGCAGGCCGCCACGATCCTCGCCGACGTGATCGACACCCGCGCCTACGAGGCGCCCGAGTTTCAGCAGCGCGCAGCCGTCACGTGAGCGACGACGCACCGCACGCTGCTCCCGCTCACGAGGGCGCCGAGCTCAACTTCGCCGGCAAGATGGCCTATGCCGATTACCTGGCACTCGACCGCGTGCTGACCGCGCAGCATCCGCGCTCGACCGCGCATGACGAACTGCTGTTCATCATCCAGCATCAGACCAGCGAACTCTGGATGAAGCTGGCGGTGCACGAACTCACCAGCGCGCGCGACGCGATCCTCGCCGACCGACTGCCCGACGCATTCAAGATGCTCACGCGCGTCAGCCGCATCCTGGAACAGTTGAACGGCGCGTGGGACGTGCTGCGCACCATGACGCCGAGCGAATACACGACCTTCCGCGATGCGCTCGGCCAGTCGTCTGGGTTCCAGTCGTGGCAGTATCGCGCGATCGAATTCCTGTGCGGCAATCGCCATCACGCGATGCTTGATCCGCACCGCCACCGCGCCGACACGCTCGCCACGCTGGAACAGATCCTCGCGAGCCCCAGCATCTACGACGCCGCATTGCTGCTGCTCCACGCGCGCGGGCTGCTCGCCGATCCGACGCGCGACTGGCATGTCGAGCGCACGCCCGATCCGGCGGTGACCGACGCCTGGGCGACGGTCTACCGCGATCCCACGCGCTACTGGCCGCTCTACGAACTGGCGGAAAAACTGGTTGATCTGGAGGATTACTTCCGCCGCTGGCGCTTCAACCACGTGACCACCGTTGAGCGCGTCATCGGGCTGAAGCGCGGTACCGGTGGCACCGGCGGGGTCAGCTACCTGCGCCGGATGCTGGAGGTCGAGCTGTTCCCCGAGCTCTGGCAGGTCCGCACCCATCTGTAGCACGCCCGATTAAGTCGCTTGATCAACATGGGGCGATAGGCGCAGCTTTACGTTACGGAGTTCGTCGACAGGCGGTTCCACGCCCGCGGCAGCACTCCGAACGAGGAGAGATGTCTTATGGTCTATTCCGATCAGGCACCGGGCAGCAGGCGGATCGCCACGATCGCGGGTGTCGCGGTGATCCACGGATTGCTCGGCTTCGCCTTCGTCACCGGCATGGCGACCAGTTTCGTGCGTGATGTGTCGCGCACGCTGACGACCACCAACGTGCCCCTCGACGAACCGCCACCGCCGGATGCACCGCCGCCGCCCAAACGGAGTGCGACCGCACCGTCGAGCGCCTCGACGATCACCGTGGTCGAACCGCGCGTGCCGACACCCGCCGCGAGCGACACCGTCTTCGTCGATCTTGCCCCGACGCCCGCGCCACCGCTGCCGCCCGCGCGCGTCGATGTCGCGCCGCCGCCGGCTCCGCCCGCGATCAGCAAGGCGAGCGGCGTCCGCGTGATCGGCAATCGCGGCGCCTGGATCACGACCGACAATTACCCCGCCGCCGCGCTGCGTGCCGAAGAGCAGGGCGTCACCGGCATCACCGTGAAGATCGGCGCGGATGGGCGCGTGACAGGTTGTTCGGTAACCGCGCCGAGCGGATCAAGCGCGCTCGACGCCGCGACCTGCCGGCTCTATCAGCGTCGTGCCCGCTTCGCACCCGCTCGTGACGATGCCGGCTTGGCGGTCGCCACCAGCTACAGCGACCGGGTACGCTGGCAACTGCCGCAGTGATCGATCAGTCGCTTCCCCGGCATACCCGCGGGGAAGCGGCTTAGTCGACCCGCATTGCCTGTGCGATGCCCTCGCGCTCGTTGGCGCGCGCGGTCTCGCTCGCCTCGTGATCGCGCACCGGTGCCACGCTGGCGTAGCGCGGCGCATCCATGCCGCTGATATAGGCCTCGTCGGTCACCTCGACGGTCGCACCCAAGCTGGTGATATCGAACAATTTCTTCGCAAACGCGGTCGGCAGGCGGATACACCCGTGCGAGGCGGGGAAGCCCGGGTTCGCACCCGCGTGGAGCGCGACGCCGTCCCAAGTCAGCCGCTGCATGTACGGCATCGGCGCGCTGTCGTAGAGGTTGGAGAAATGCTTCGCGTTCTTCTGCAGAATGGTGAAGCTGCCGGTCGGCGTGTCGTTGCCCGTCTTGCCGGTCGACACGCTCGACGCTGCGATCAGCGTTTCGCCGCGAAAGACATAGGCGCGCTGGTCGGGGATCGAGATCAGCACGCTGACCGGCCCCTGCGCCTCGTTATCGGTCCACAAGTAACGATTGGGCGACAGCGTCGCCGCCGCCTCGGTCAGCGCCAGACTGTCCATCGTCCGCGCGGTGGCGAGTGAAGGGAAACAGGCGCCGGCAATCACCGGCGCGACCATCAACATGGCGCGTCGCAGCATCGTCATCCTCGTGTCGTTTGGGCCACCTCGGCCGGGCTCGCACGGTTGATAACTCCTTTACGCGAATTTGGTGCCACGCCGACGAGTCGTGTGGAATCCGCGCCAGAATGTCGTAGTCGGCGCCTAAGATACGGAAAAGACAGCGGATCGTTAAGGCGAATCGTGATAATACGGCCTCGCAATGGGTGAGGGATTATTCAATCAGATGGAGCTGACGCGCGACACCGTGGCATCTAGGCGTGCCTTGTTGAAGACGGGTGGACTGTTCGCGGGGGCGATGATGATCCCCTCGGCCGTGGCTGCCGGTATGCGTCGCGCTCCCCAATCGTTGCTCCCCGCCGGCCTGTACGAGGGGCATAGCGCGGGCGGCTTCACCGCCGACTCCTTCCCCGCCGACAGCGCCAACAGCCTCGGCAGCGTTCGTCCCGCGCTGATGCGCCGTGCAATGGCCGCGCTCCAGCAGCACGGCAGCAGCGTCGCGCGACACGACCGCATCGCGATCGCGGACTTCGCCGCCTCATCGGGCCGCCCGCGCTTCCACCTCGTCAACCTCGAAGACGGCCGCACCGCCTCCAAGCTGGTCGCGCACGGTTCCGGTTCGGACCCGGCGCATACCGGCTACCTGCAGCGCTTCTCGAACGCCAACGGCTCCAATGCGTCGTGCGAGGGCGCCTTTCTGACCAGCGACTATTATGTCGGCAAGCACGGCAAGTCGCAGCGGCTGATCGGCCTCGACCATACCAACAACAACGCGCTCGACCGCGCGATCGTGGTGCACGCGGCATGGTACGCCAATCGCGAGATGGTGGCGGAACGCGGCATGCTCGGGCGTAGCCAGGGTTGTTTCGCGGTCGGCGAGAACGAACTGGCCGAGGTCTTCGAGCGGCTCGGGCCGGGCCGGATGATCTACGCTGCGAAGGTGTGATACCGCTCGCCTGAGCATCCGAGCTCGGGCGTAAACGCTCTAATCTACCCGGCGGCGAGCCACGGGCGGACCTGCCCGATCATGCGGCTCCATGCCAGCCGGTCGACGCGTGCGACCGTCGCGACCGGACCCGCCGCCATTGCGTCGCGCAGACCGATCGTCCCCCGCCGCAGGCCGGCGCGAACCACCTGTGCCCATACCCGCCGCGTCTCGCGCGCGATCAGCCGCCGGTCACGCGCATCCGCGGCCGCGGTCGCGAGGTAGCGCAGCCGCGCATGGTCGAGCAGCGCGGCCAGTCGCCCCAGCGTCTCGCCGTTCGGCACCGGCTCGCCGTGCATCAGGTGACGCACGAACAATCGTGCCGCCGCGGGCGCCATGCCGCCGAACGTCTCGTTCAGGCTCTCGCCCAGCACGCGCTCCGCACTTGCCAGCATAATGTCCTCATACCGCTGCGAACACCCGCCGGCGTGACTGCGATAGGTGACCAGCGGCTCGTCGATTCGCGCTACCTGCCCCAGCGCGGCGACGCGGTGGTAGAGGTCGAAATCCTCGGCATAGAGCATATCGGGGCGCGTGAACGGATCGAGCGCACGCGCGACCTCGCCGCGCACCATCACCGACGACCAGACGAGCGGGTTGGAAAAACGCAGCAGCCAGCCGACCGACGCGGGCGTCGTGACCGGCGACTGACGCGAGGGGGCGATGCCGCTGTCGCTCAGCACCTGCGTCGCCGTGCCCGCCAGCGCGACGTGACGGTGCGCGTCCATGAACGCGACCTGCCGTGCGAAACGCTCCGGATGACACAGATCGTCCTGGTCGAGTGCTGCGATATAGCGTCCGCGCGCGTGGGCAAGCGCGTGGTTGCGCGCGCGTACCGGACCGCCGTTCTGCGCCAGCGCAATCAGCCGCACGCGCGGGTCGTGCCAGCGCGCCACCACGTCGCGCGTGTCGTCGGTGGAACAATCGTCGACGACGATGACCTCGTAATCGCCCATCGTCTGCCGCGCGACGCTGGCCAGCGTTTCCTCGATCAGCCGCGCACCATTGTACGCCGCCATGATGACGCTGACGACCGGCGCCGCGCTCATCCCGTCAACGCCTGTGCCGCGGTGCCGAGCAGCTGATCGACGATCATCATGCCGACGTCGTTCTGCCACAGCCACAATCCGTTGGCCTGACCGCGAAAGCTTGGCTCGCCGCCCAGCCGTCCCCAAGGCACGAACCCCGCGGCGAGTCCGATCCCGTACAACCCCGCGATCGGAGCACCGGCGGCGTCGCATACACGGCAGTGGCGATCGACCATCGCGGCGCCGACGTCCGCCGACAGCACGATCGGCGTGCACGCTCGGTCGAGGACCGGCAGCGCGTGCGGGCGGTAACCGAGCGCGGCGACCACCACGTCGGCCTGCGCGATCACCTCTCTGGCGCGCGCGTCCTCGTTGGCCGCGATGCGATGCAGCCGGACCCGCGGATCGGGCACGCGACCATCGATACCCAGCATCCTCTGCACCAGATCGCGCGCCTCGAGCCGGAATCCCGCCAGGCGATAGACGAAGCCCGACACGGGGCAGATGTCGTCGGGCCCGAAATCGGTAAATCCTTCCTCCTGCGCCGCCGCGGCGGAAGGATAAAAGGGTCTGAGTGACCGCCGGTGCAGCAGCGTGATGGCACCCTCGCTCAGCGGCAGCAGCGCCTTCAGCAGCGCCGCGATCGTGGTCAGCGCGCTGGTCGATCCGCCGATCACCGCGATACGTGGATCGCGCGTGCCCGCGATCAGGTCGGCGACCTTCTGCGTGCCCCCGACGCTCAACACCGCGTCCGATTGCAGCAGTCGCCCGCCCGCCAGCGCGGACAGTGGCTCCCCTGCGACTTCCTGCGCGGCCAGCCGATCGATCGGCTGATGCCCTCCGGTTGCGATCACGACGTGGCGCGCGCGGTGCTCGGTGATCGTGCCGGTCGCGACATCCTCGATGCGCGTGCACCAGCCGCTGCCGTCCTGCCGCGTCGACAAGGCACGCCGGCCCGTCATCACCTGCCCGCCGTTGGCGCGCACCACCTGCGCCAGCCGGTCGCCGAGCACGTCGAG
Source organism: uncultured Sphingomonas sp. (assembly GCF_913778135.1). GTDB lineage: Bacteria > Pseudomonadota > Alphaproteobacteria > Sphingomonadales > Sphingomonadaceae > Sphingomonas. The sequence goes on from NZ_CAJYVU010000059.1 coordinate 20,186, forward strand.
CATCGGCCCGACCTCGACCAGCGGGACACCCAGCCCGTGGCGGTGCGCCGCGACCCGCGCGGTTGCCGGATGATCGACCAGTGCCGCGATCTCGGCATGCGGGTTGTTGGCGACCGCGGTCAGAAACGTGTCCGCGCTCGAATCGGAGGTGATCGCGTAATGGCCGAGCCGCCCGCTCCCCAGCGTCGTGCCCGCCTCGACCACTGCAAGCCCTTGCGACAACGCCGGTAGAACCCCCGCCTTCGATGCCGCGGTCAGCAGCGCGGTACCCGCGGGGCCACCGCCCACCACCAGCGTTTCATGATGGTCGATCGCGCGCGGCACCGCCGCGACGCGCGGGGCCGCGACAATGCGGTTCAGCGCCGACGCGACGCGCTCAGCATCCGCCGGCGTCATCGTGTCGGTAACGGGCAGCGACAATATGCGCGCGCCTACGTCGTCGCACACCGGCAGCGGCTCGATCATCGCGACTTCGCGCACCCACGGCTGCTCGCCCAAATGCGGGCTGAAGTACGCGCCGGCGCCGATCCCTTCGCGCGCCAGCGCCGCGATCACGCCAGTGCGGTCACATCCGCGCGGCAGCAGCACCGGGAAGAAGCCGTGCGCCTGCTCCCCCTGCCCCAACCTCTGCAACGCGAGACGATCGCTCAGGCTTTTGCGGTAGGCGCCCACCACTGCGCCGCGGCTGGCGCTCACCGCGTCGAACGTCGTCAGCTTTGCGCGCGCTATCACCGCCAGCACTTCGGGCAGCTTGGCGTTCAGGCCCGGTATGGTGGCGACGCGAGGCTGGGTGAAACCGAAATTCGCCGCGGCGCGCAGCCGCTCGATCACGCCGGCGTCGCCGCAGTGGATCAGCCCGCCTTCCGCCACGGCGAAGGGCTTCGTCGCATGCATCGAGTAGACGACCGGAAAGGGTGCGCCAGCGCCGAAGTTCACGCCCGCAGCGTCGGTAGTGCCGAGCGACGCAGCCGCGTCCACCACCACCGCGACGCCGTGCCGCGCCGCCATCCAGCGGTAGCGGTCGAGGTCGATCGCGTGTCCGAAGGTAGCGTATGGCACGACCGCTGCGATTTCGGCTCCGTGACGCTGGAGCAAGCGCTCCTCCTCGCGGGCCGACGCGCTCCAATCGTCCGGATCGACGTCGCAGACGAGCGGCACCAGTCCCGCCCACCACGCCGCCTGAGCGGTCGCCGCGAAGGTGAAGCCGGGCATCAGCGCCCTGCGTCCGCGTCCGCGCGCGCCCACCGCATCGGCCAGCGCGATCATCATGCCCGTTGTCGCATTGTTGACTGCCAGCGTCGCGCCGCGTCCACCGAACAGCCGCTCGGTCACGTCACGCTCGAACGCGCGCGCTTCCGGTCCGTGATTGCTGTAGGTACCACTTGCCTCGACACGCGACAGCGCCTCGGACAGCTGCGACAAGCGCGGCGGGTTGGGGGCGATCAGCGGCAGGTCCATGCTGCCGCCTTGCGCCCGGACGCGCTAACGTCGGGTTACATCGCGCCTGTCGAATTCTTCCAATTCATACGCGATCGAGGCTTCGACCAACGTGTCCCACAGAGCCGCAACCTCCCGCGTGGGCAGCCCGACCGCCGCAGCCGCCTCGACCGCTTGCGCGATCACCTGCTGCTTGCGCTCCTCGTCGCGCACCGCTGCCCGCTCCGGTTTGATCCGTGCGGCGGCGTCCATGTAGTCAAAGCGCCGTCGCAGCAGCGCAACCAGTTCGCGGTCGAGCGCGTCAACGCCGGCGCGCACCTCCGCCATCGTGCTGCACTCGGGACCGGGCTTGGTGTTCATGGAGTCGCCTGTGCCGCTCACGACCATCGATGTCTAGCCGACGGACATGTAAGAACGCGTCGAACAAGGCCGTTGACCCCACCCACCGCGTCCGCGCACGGTAATCACCTTAAGGAGACCAACCATGCTGCTCGCTCTCGCGCTGATTCAGGCGACCGTTCCAGCGGCACAGCCGACGCCCCCAGCCCCGTCCGAGGAGAAGCTGATCTGCAAGCGCGTCCAGCAACCGGGATCGCGCCTGCCGGGTAAGAGGACATGCCTCAGCCGCGAGGACTGGGCCGCGCAGGAGAAGGATGGCCGCGACGCTTTGTCGAGCACCAGCCGACAATATTGACGTCGCTGGCGCAGGGTCAGCTCAGACCGGCGCGGCCCACCATTGCTTGACCTTGCGCGCCCGCGCGGCTAAGCGCGCGCCTTCGCAATTGCCCCTGCACCCCGGTGAAGCGGTGGGCCTGCGCCGTCACAATGGTGGCGACGCGGCGCGATGACCGGGAAGAACCCTGCCTTTCATCGACGATGACGCGCAGGCCACGTTGTTCGCATTTGCCAAGGATTGAATATGTCGAAGCGTCATAGCGCGAAGCACAAGCTCGATCGCCGTTTGGGCGAGAACATCTGGGGTCGTCCCAAGAGCCCGGTCAACAAGCGCGAGTACGGCCCCGGCCAGCACGGTCAGCGCCGCAAGGGCAAGGTGTCGGACTTCGGCATCCAGCTGCGCGCGAAGCAGAAGCTCAAGGGCTATTACGGCGACGTGACCGAGAAGCAGTTCAAGCACTGCTACGAGGAAGCCGCGCGCATGAAGGGCGACACCTCGCAGAACCTGATCGGCCTGCTTGAGCGTCGCCTCGACATGATCGTCTACCGCGCGAAGTTCGCGCCGACGATCTGGGCCGCGCGCCAGCTCGTCAGCCACGGCCACGTCCGCGTCAACGGCGTGAAGTGCAACATCGCGTCGCGCCGCTGCTACGTCAGCGACGAGATTACGCTGGGTTCGAAGGCGCAGGAAATGGCGCTGGTGCTCGAAGCCCAGCAGCTCGCCGAGCGCGAAGTGCCCGATTATGTCGCGCCCGACGGCAACGCCAAGGTCACCTTCATCCGCGTACCGACGCTGGACGAGGTGCCCTATCCGGTGAAGATGGAACCGAACCTCGTCGTCGAATTCTACTCGCGCTAAGCCGAGTAGAATCCGACGACCGGCCGGCGGGGCTAAAGCCCCGACCGACGACGCGGGCTTTAGCCCGCGGCGGTACCGGGGAGAAAAGGGCGGCCCCGCGAGGCCGTCCTTCTTCGTTTCAGCGCTCGCTGTTCCTTGATTAGCCAGCGGTCGCAGGCTTCGCCTTCTCCGCCGCGATCCATCGCAGCATTTCCGCCTCCATCGCGGGCAGCGGCACCGATCCCATGTTCAGCAGCGTGTCGTGAAAAGGCCGCTGGTCGAAGCGTGTGCCGAGTTCGCTCTCCGCCTTCGCGCGCAGCTCGCGCATCTTCATCTCGCCCAGCTTGTAGGCGAGCGCCTGCCCTGGCCAGCTGATGTAGCGGTCGACCTCGATCTCGACGTCGAGCTTGGCAAGTGCGGTGTGCGACGACAGGTAATCGATTGCCTGCGCGCGCGTCCAACCCATCGAATGCAGCCCGGTGTCGATCACCAGTCGCGCCGCGCGCCACATCTCGAACGTCTCGCGCCCGAACTCCTCATACGGCGTGCGGTACATGCCGAGCTTGGTGCCGAGCCACTCGGAATAGAGCCCCCAACCCTCACCGTAGCCGGAGAAGTAGGTTTGGCGTCGGAACGCTGGACGGTCGGGTGCCTCCAGCGCCATCGCCGCCTGATGGCTGTGGCCCGGCACGCATTCGTGCAGCGTCAGCGAGACGAGATTGTAGAGCGGACGCGACTTCAGATCATAGGTGTTCATCAGACAAGCGCTCAACCCGCCGCGACCCGAGGTATAAACGGGCGCCATCGCATTGGGCACCGGCTGGATCGTAAAGCGATAGCGCGGCAGCGTCGTAAACACGTCCTTCAACCGCCCGTCCATCCGCTTGGCGACGAGCGCGGAGAAGCCGAGCAGCTCGTCGGGCGTCTTGGCGTAGAACTGCGGATCGCTGCGCAGGAAGGCGAGGAACTCGGAGAAGGAGCCCTTGAACCCGGTCTGCGCGATCGTCGCCTTCATGTCGCGGTCGATCCGCGCGACCTCGGACAAGCCAATCCGGTGGATCTGCTCGGGCGAGAGGTCGAGCGTGGTATATTCGCGAATCTGGCTGCGATAGAAAGCGGGGCCGTCCGGCAATGCCGCCGCCGACAACGACGTTCGCGCACCCGGCACGTAGGTGTCGCGGAAGAAGACGAGCAGTTTTGCGTAAGCGGGCGCCGCCTGCGTGTCGATCGCCGCCTGCGCCTGCGCCCGTAGTTGCGCCTGCTCGGCGGCCGGGATCGATGCGGGCATCTCCTTGAATGGATCGAACAACGGGTTGGCCGCGCCCGTCATCGTGTACGCTTCGATCGTCTTGTCGCGCCCCGCTAGCGTCACGCGTGGCGGCGTGAACCCGCGCGCGAGGCCGGCACGCATGTTGGCGATATTGCCGTCGAACCAGCGTGGCACGTCGCGAAGCCGTCCGATGTAGCGGCGATAGTCGTCCGCGCTCTCCAGCGCGGCATAGGGCTTCACCTCACCCCAGAAGTAACTGTCGCTGTTGAGCGGCGCCTCGTAGGTGCGGAAGTCGATGTTGGCGACCTCGGCGCGCAGCGACTCGGTGAGAACGGCGGCGTTCAACCTTTCCTCGGGCGACAGGTTGGCGGCGGGGATAGCGGCTACACGGGTCAGTACATCCTGCCAGTAGGCGCGACGCCGCGCCCAGTCGGTGGGGGTCACGGCAGGAAAATGGTCGTCGCTCTCGCTACGCAAACCGTCGCTGACCTGCGCGAACTCGCGTTGTCGCCAGACCCACTCCGCGTCGTAGATCCCCTTAAGCTCGCGGTCGGCTGGCGTCGGCGCTGTCGCGACAACAGGTTGCGCAATCAGCGAAGTCGGGGTCAACGACGACAGACCTGCGATAACAGCCCAGTGCTTATTCACCATCCACCCCGCTTATAACTCCGCAACAGCGCATCGTTTAGACGAGGCTTAGTCTGATGCCTGGGCAGCGGGCAACATCAGGGAGGGTCCGCCAAAGCGAAGAAAGGTGTCTCGCACCGCCTCTCGAAAACAGAGTCCCCTGCGAGAATTTAAGTACGCTCGTCGTTCAGGTAAGCACCGCCGCAACGACTGCCCAAAAGGGGAGGCAAAGCGCCAACCCTATCGCAACCCCCGTCATCGGCGGCATCTTCTCCGCGAAGACGACAGATCCTCTCTCATCTATTGGGTCTTTTGTCATAGTAACAATGGTACGTTTTAATCCCTTGAAAGTTCCTTTATCGTGCGGACCGCATCTGACATGATGCGGCATACGCCAAAAGGTCGACGTTACCGAAAACGCAACCACTTGTGCGGCATGACGCACACCGACCTGTCCGCCGCTCGCCGCGGGCGTGGAGGAAAGAGGTAGCTCGTGCTCGGCGGAACGGAACTGAAGGTCTGCGTACTGGGACTAGGCTATATCGGCCTGCCAACCGCGGCGGTCATCGCGCGCACGGGTGCCCAGGTGCTGGGCATCGACGTGTCGCCACACGTGGTGGAAACGGTAAACTCGGGCCGGGTCCATATCGAGGAGGTCGATCTCGACGGGCTGGTATCGGGCGTGGTCGCGCGCGGCAGCTTGCGCGCCTCGACGCAGATCGAACCCGCCGACGTGTTCGTCATCGCAGTGCCGACGCCGTTCGGGGCCGATCACGTACCCGACGTCGGTTACGTACTGAAAGCAGCCACCGCGGTCGCGACCGTGCTGAAGGCAGGCGACACCGTCATCCTCGAATCGACCTCGCCCGTCGGCACGACCGAGCAGGTACGCGACTTCATCGCGGAATTACGCCCCGACCTTAAGGTGCCGGGTCGCAGCAGCGGCGGGCACGCCGATGTCGCGATTGCTTATTGCCCGGAGCGCGTGCTGCCCGGGCGCATCCTGGTGGAATTGATCGACAACGACCGCGTGATCGGCGGGATCACGCCGCGCTGCGCCAGGCGCGCGCTCCACTTCTATCGCCGCTTCGTACGCGGCGCCTGCGTCACCACTACCGCACGCGCGGCGGAAATGACTAAGCTGACCGAGAACGCATTCCGCGACGTCAACATCGCGTTCGCCAACGAGCTGTCGCGCGTGGCGGAAACGCTTGGCGTCGACGTATGGGAAGTGATCCGCCTCGCCAACCGCCACCCGCGCGTCAACATCCTGCAGCCCGGCCCCGGCGTCGGCGGCCACTGTATCGCGGTGGATCCGTGGTTCCTCGTCCACGGCGCGCCCGACGACACGCAGCTGATCCGCACCGCGCGCGAGGTGAACGATGCCAAGTGCGACCATGTCATCGCACGCGCGTCGGCGCTGATCGCGGCGCATCCGGGGGCGTCGGTCGCGTGCCTGGGGCTCGCGTTCAAGGCGAACATCGACGATTTCCGTGAGAGCCCCGCGCTCAAGGTCGCGGTGGCGCTAGCGCAGCGGTTCGGATCGCGCGTGCAGATCGTCGAGCCTTACGCCGACACGCTGCCGTCCGCGTTCGACGGCACTGGCGCGACGCTGGTCGACCTCGACGACGCGCTGGAACGCGCCGGCGTGATGATCGCGCTGGTCGACCATGACCTCTTCCGCTCGGTCCCGCTTGAGGAACGCTGCGACAAGCACGTCTACGACACACGAGGCATCTGGCCCGACCAGCCCGCGGTCGCCGACAGCCGAGCGATGCGGCTCGCCAGTTAGCCGCTGCGAGCGATCGAGAAGCACGCTAGGATTAGCGAGGTCCGCAAGGGAACGACAGATGACGACATTGGTGACCGGCGCGGCCGGGTTCATCGGGATGCATGTGGCCGAGCGGCTGCTCGCGCGCGGCGACCGCGTCATCGGGATCGACGTGATCAACGATTACTACCCACCGGCACTCAAGCACGCGCGGTTGGCGCGATTGACCGCGCGCTACGGTGATCGCCTTACCTTCCTGCGCATCGACTTCGCCGACATGGCCGCGCTGACCGAAGCGCTCCAACCGTACGAGTTCGACCGCATCGTTCACCTGGGCGCGCAGCCGGGTGTGCGCTACTCGATCGAGAACCCGCACGCCTATGTGCAGGCGAATCTCGTCGGCCACCTCAACCTGCTCGAGGTCGCGCGTCATCGCCGTGTCGCGAATCTGGTCTACGCCTCCTCCTCCTCGGTCTACGGCGGCAACACCAAGATGCCGTTCGCGGTCGAGGACCGCGTCGACCATCCCGTCTCACTCTACGCCGCGACCAAGAAGGCCGACGAGTTGATGAGCGAGACCTACGCGCACCTCTATCGCCTGCCGCAGACAGGCCTGCGCTTCTTCACCGTCTACGGGCCATGGGGGCGGCCCGACATGGCGCTATGGCTGTTCACTGAGGCAATGTTCGCGGGCCGTCCGATCAAGGTGTTCAACAACGGCGACATGCAGCGCGACTTCACGTTCATCGACGACATCGTCTCGGGCGTTGTTTCCTGCCTCGATCAGCCGCCCGCCGACGATGGCGCGCCCAAGCCGGGCGGCAGCGTCGCGCCGCATCGGCTCTACAATATCGGCAACAACAATGCCGAGCAGCTCGGCCGCATGATCGACGTGCTCGAACAGGCGACCGGGCGCACCGCGATCCGCGACTATCAGCCGATGCAGCCGGGCGACGTTCATTGCACCTTTGCCGATATCTCCGCGATCAATCGCGATCTCGGCTATGCGCCGACCACGTCCATCGACATCGGCATCCCGCGCTTCGTCGACTGGTTTCGCGACTACCACGCAATTGACGGCTGATCGCATCGTGGCACGATAACCGCTTCGTTAAGCCTGCCGCGGTAAGCTGGCACGCGAACGGCCAAGCGGGGTTGTAGTGACGATCAAGGTTCTGTCGGTGTTCGGCACCAGACCCGAGGCGATCAAGATGGCGCCGCTCGCGCTCGCGCTCGCTGCCGACGCGCGCTTCGACGCCAGGGTGTGTGTAACCGGGCAGCACCGCGAGATGCTCGATCAGGTCATGCGGCTGTTCGGCCTTTCCGCCGATCACGATCTCGCCGTGATGCGGCCGGGGCAGGACTTGACCGGGGTCGCGACCGCCGTGCTGTCTGGGATGGCTGAGGTGTTCGCGCGCGAGACGCCTGATATCGTGCTGGTCCACGGCGACACGCTGACCACGCTTGCCGCCTCGCTGTCGGCCTATTGGCACCGCATCCCCGTTGCCCATGTCGAGGCGGGCCTGCGCACCGGCGACCTCTATGCGCCCTGGCCCGAGGAGGCGAACCGCAAGCTGACCGGCGCCCTCGCCGCGCTCCATTTCGCGCCGACGATCCGCTCGGCGCAGAATTTGCGCGCCGAGGGCATCGATCCGCGGGTCATCACGGTGACGGGTAATACCGTGATTGACGCGCTACTGGCCGTCGTCGCGCGGCTGCGCGGGGATGCAGACCTACACGCGCGGGTGACCGCCGACCTGCCGCTGCCCGCACCCGGCCGGCGCATGGTGCTGGTGACCGGGCATCGGCGCGAGAATTTCGGTGCCGGGTTCGAGCGTATCTGTGCCGCGCTCGCCCGCCTCGCACGTGCGTTCCCGACCGTCGATTTCGTCTACCCGGTTCACCTGAACCCCAACGTGCAGGAGCCGGTCAATCGGCTGCTGAGCGGCCTCGCCAACGTGCGCCTGATCGCGCCGCTCGACTATCTGCCCTTTGTCGCGATGCTCGACGCCGCGACAATGGTGCTGACCGACTCGGGCGGCATCCAGGAGGAGGCGCCGTCGCTCGGCAAGCCGGTGCTCGTGATGCGTGATACGACCGAGCGGCCCGAGGCGGTCGATGCGGGCACGGTGCGGCTGGTCGGCACCGATGAGGAAGCGATCGTCCGCGAGGTGACGCGCCTGCTGACCGACGCGCACGCCTATGCGGCGATGAGCGGCGTCCATAATCCTTACGGCGACGGACACTCAGTGCCGCGGATCATCGACGCGCTGGTCGGTTGGGCGGCGGTGCGCGACGAGGCGACTTACCGCGCCAGCGCATAACCGCTCTGCCGGCAAACCCGGCGGAGCATGAGCCTCAGGCTGCCTTCTGCTTGCCGATCGCGGCGAGCAGGTCGTCAAACGACTTGGTGAAGCTCGCCACGCCCTCGTCGACCAGCGTCTTCGTAACCCCGACCAGGTCGAGGCCGAGCCGATCAGCATCCGCGATCACCTTGCGCGCAGCCTCGACATCCTCGGTCAACGTGACCTTGACCGTGCCGTGGTCGCGGAACGCGTCCATCGTCTTCGGCGGCATGGTGTTGACCGTTTCCGGACCGATCAGTGTGTCGACGTAGAGCGTGTCAGGATATTCGGGGTTCTTCGTGCCCGTCGACGCCCACAGCAACCGCTGCGGCTGCGCGCCCTTGGCGGCCAGCTTCTGCCAGCGGTCGGAGGCGATGAACTCCTCGTACCATGCATAGGCGAGCTTCGCATTGGCGATCGCGACCTTGCCCTTCAGCGCCTTCGCCTCGTCGCCGCCGATGCCTGCATCGATCTTGTCGTCGATCTTGCCGTCGATGCGGCTGACGAAGAAGCTCGCGACGCTGGCGATCTGGTTGATGGGCATGTCCTTCGACACGCGCTCCTCCAGACCCTCGACATAGGCGTGCGCGACCTTCTTGTACGCCTCGACCGAGAACAGCAGCGTTACGTTGACGTTGATCCCCTTGGCGATCGTATCGCGGATCGCGCGGACACCGTCGTCAGTGCCGGGTATCTTGATCATCAGGTTGGGGCGATCGACCGCCTTCCACAGCCGCTCGGCCTCCTCGGCGGTTTCGGGACCCTTGAGCGCGAGATAGGGCGAGACCTCAAGGCTGACATAGCCGTCCTTGGCCGAGAGCCGGTCGTAGACCGGGCGAAGCACATCGCACGCTGCCTGGATGTCCTTGATCGCCTGGGATTCGTAACGTGCCATCGGCTCAGCATTCGGCGTCGCCTTGTCGAACTCGGCGAATCCTTCGGCATAGGCGTCGCCCGACCCCATCGCCTTTTCGAAGATCGTCGGGTTGGAGGTGACGCCGGTCACGCCGTCTTCGTCGACCAGCTTCTTAAGTCCACCGGCATCGAGGAACTTGCGGTCGACGAAGTCGAGCCACGGCGCCTGACCGATATCGCGGAGTTGTTCGAGCTTGCTCATGCCTTGATCCTCTGGTCGCCGGTGGACGGAACGTGTTAAGCCGATATGGTGATGCGCGCCGCCCGTCTCCGCGGCGCGCCGGTCTGGGTCAGCCCATTACTTCCTTGGCGACCTTCACCACGTTCTCGACCGTAAAGCCGTATTTGTCCTGCAGCTTGGCGATCGGGGCCGAAGCACCGAAGGTCGACATGGTGATCGTCCGGCCTTCGTACCCGACGTAGCGATCCCAGCCGATCTCGCCCGCCATCTCGATCGCGACGCGCGCCTTCACCGACTTGGGCAACACGCTCTCCTTGTAGGCGTCGTCCTGCTTTTCATAGCGGTACCAGCTCGGCATCGACACGACGCGGGCAGCAACGCCCTCTTCCTTGAGCTTCTCGTATGCCTTGAGCGCCAGCGACACTTCGGAACCCGTCGCGATCAGGATCACCTGCGGATCCTCGCTGTCGGCGAGCACATAGCCGCCCTGCGCAACACCCGCGGCGCTCGCGTATTTGCTGCGGTCGATCGTCGGCAGCGCCTGGCGCGACAGCACCAGTGCCGCCGGCGTGCTGCCGTCCTTCATCAGCGTGCGCCACGCTTCCGCGACTTCGTTGGCGTCACCGGGACGGAACGTGTCGAGCCCGGGGATCGCGCGCATGGTGGCGAGATGCTCGATCGGCTGATGCGTCGGGCCGTCCTCGCCGACGCCGATCGAGTCGTGCGTGTAGACCCAAACCGACCCGACCTCCATGATCGCCGAAAGGCGCACTGGCGCGCGCATGTAGTCGAGGAACACGAGGAAGGTGGAGCCGTAGGCTCGCAGGTGCGACAGCGCCATGCCGTTCACCACCGCGCCCATGCCATGCTCGCGGATGCCGAAGTGGAAGTTGGTACCGCCGTAATTGTTCGCCTCGAAGGAGGGTGCACCCTTGATGTCGGTCTTGGTCGAAGGCGCGAGATCGGCCGAGCCGCCGAGCAACCACGGCACCTTCTTGACGATGGCGTTCAGCACCTTGCCGCTCGAATCGCGGCTGGCGAGGCCCTTCTCATCCGCATCGAAGGTCGGGATCGCGTCTTCCCATCCGTCGGGCAGTTCGTCGGCGAGCAGCTGCTTGAGCTCGGCCGCCTCGGTCGGGAACTGCCCAGTGTACTTGGCAAGCAGCGACTCCCATTCCTCGCGTAGTTTCTCGCCGCGGCCGCGCACCGCCTGCTCGAACGCCGTCTTGGCATCGGAGGGAACGTAGAAATCCTTCTCCGGCCAGCCATACGCTTTCTTGGTCTCGGCGATCGCCTCAACGCCCAGCGGTTCGCCGTGTGCTTTCTCGCTACCCGCCTTGGGGCTGCCCCAGCCGATCACCGAATGCGCGACGATGAAGGTGGGCTTGTCGTTCGTCGCCTTGAACGTGTCGAGCGCAGCATTCATCGCGGACAGGTCGTTGACGTCGTTGACGTGCATGACGTTCCAGCCATACGCCTCGAAGCGCTTGCCCACGTCCTCGTCGAACGCGAGGTCGGTCGCGCCCTCGATCGATATGTGGTTGCTATCGTAAATCCAGCACAGGTTCGACAGCTTCAGGTGGCCGGCGATGCTCGCCGCCTCGGCGCTGACACCCTCCATCATGTCGCCATCGCCACACAGCACGTAGACGTCGTGATCGAACAGCGTGAAGCCGGGCTTGTTGTAGCGCGCGGCGAGCCAGCGCTCGGCGATCGCCATGCCGACCGAGTTGCCGCAACCCTGCCCCAGCGGTCCCGTCGTCGTCTCGACTCCCGTCGTGTGGCGATATTCAGGGTGGCCAGGCGTCTTCGACGACAGCTGACGGAATTGTTTGATATCGTCGAGGCTGATCGCGGGATTGCCGGTCTTCTTGCCCGACCCATCAACTTCTTCGACGCCCGCCAGGTGCAGCAGCGCGTAGAGCAGCATCGAGGCGTGACCGACCGAAAGCACGAAGCGGTCGCGGTTGGGCCACTGCGGCGCACCCGGATCATAGCGGAGATAGTTGTTCCACACGGTCCAGCCGACCGGCGCCAACGCCATCGGCGTACCCGGATGGCCCGAATTCGCCTTCTGCACCGCGTCCATCGACAAGGTGCGGATCGTGTCGATCTGCAGCCGCGCGGGGCTGCCGTCCTCGTGCAGGTCCGTGGCCTTGGCGGCGGGGGCGGTAGCGGTGTCAGTCATCGGGGAGCCTCTTGTCGGGTTGAAGCGCGAACGCACCGATGCGCGCCCGGTTGCCGAATGTCCGCCGCCTTAAACGCTCGCCCCGCCTTGTTCCATAGCCGTAACGGTGTCAGCGTGGCGGTTCAGAAGTCGATCGCGATGCCCTTCTTCTCCCAATCGCCGTAGCGAACCGGATCGCGGCCGAGCGGGTCTTCCGCCGGCCGCTGCATCGGCTCGGGCGCGGGGACGGGCGTGTTGGGCGTCAGATATTCGGGCGGCTTCACGTTTTCGGGTCGCTTTCCCATGAACCGGCCTTTCGGATTGTGCGCGTGGTGCCCAAGCGACATATGGGCCGGCATGAACGGCTTCAAGACGACCGCCCTTTCCGACGAAGCACGCGGCTGATGGCGCGCGACATGACGCGGGCGGGCGAGCCGCTCGGCACCGCGCCCCGGCGGGCAGCGCTCCGCCTGCTCGACGCGGTGCTGCGGCGCGGTGAGGCGCTCGATGCCGCGCTGCCACTCGCCACGCGTGCGCTCCACGGCGGCCCTGACCGCGGCCTCGCGCACGCGATCGCCGCGGAGACGCTGCGGCGGTTGCCCGACCTGGACGCGTTGATCGACTCCGCAACGCGGCAGCGCCTACCCGACGATGCCAAGGCGCGCTTCGTGCTGCGTATCGCACTCGTGCAGGCACTGTCGCTCGGCACGCCGCCGCATGCCGCGATCGCGACCGTGCTGCCGCTGATCGATGGCGGGCCGAAGCGGTTGGTGCACGGCGTGTTCGGCACGCTGATGCGGCAGAACGCAGCGCTGCCCGAGCAGCCGACGCTGCCCGCGCACGTGGCGGAGCGCTGGCGTACGCACTGGGGCGAGGCGATGGTCGCCGCTGCCGCGCGCGCGATCGCGGCGCCGCCGCCGCTCGACCTGACGCTGCGCGGTGACAATGTGGTTCACCCCGACGGCGTATCGCTCGCTCCCGGTCACGTTCGGGTCGAGGGAGGCGACGTGCCGACGCTCGCTGGCTATGCCGAGGGTGGCTGGTGGGTGCAGGATGTCGCAGCCTCGATCCCCGCACGGCTGATCGGGCGCGGCGCGGGCCATGCCCTCGACCTGTGCGCCGCACCTGGCGGCAAGACGCTGCAACTCGCCGCCGCCGGCTGGCAGGTCGAGGCGATCGACGTGTCGCAGACCCGCGCCGAGCGCTTGGCGCAGAATCGCGCGCGCACCGGGCTGTCGTTCGATACGGTGATCGCCGACGTGCTCGATTGGGCGCCGGCCACTACCGCCGACGCGGTGCTGATCGATGCTCCGTGCAGCGCCACCGGCATCTTCCGCCGCCACCCCGACGTGCTCTACCGCGCGCATCCGGCGGTGATCGCGGAGGCAGCGGCGTTGCAGGCGCGCATCTTCGATCGTGCGGCCGGTTGGGTGAAGCCCGGCGGCATGCTCGTCTACGCGACCTGCTCGCTTGAGCCGGACGAAGGCGAGGCGCAACTCGACCGCTTCCTTGCGGCCCATGACGATTATGCGATCGAACCGGCGCGCAGCGACGAGCTGCCCGCCGGGATCAGCGCACACTCGAACGGCTATGTCCGCACGCTGCCGACCATGCTCAGTGACGCGGGCGGCTGCGACGGGTTCTTCGTCGCACGCTTGCGCCGCGCTGGCGGATAGCGTGGACGCACGCTAGGGCTGCGCGATGCAGAAAGCCGTCCGCATCGCGCCCTCGATCCTGTCCGCCGACTTTTCCAAGCTGGGCGAGGAGGTCCGCGCGATCGACGCGGCGGGTGCCGACTGGATCCACATCGACGTGATGGACGGGCATTTCGTCCCCAACATCTCGATGGGACCGGCGGTGGTGAAGGCGATCCGCCCGCACACGACCAAACCTTTCGACGTCCACCTGATGATCTCGCCCGTCGACGCCTACCTGGACGCCTTTGCCGAGGCCGGCGCGGACACGATCACCGTCCATCCCGAAGCGGGGCCGCACATCCACCGCTCGCTCCAGCACATCAAGTCGCTCGGCAAGCGTGCGGGCGTCGTGCTCTGTCCGGGTACGCCCGCCAAGATGCTCGACTATCTGATCGACATGGTGGACCTGGTGCTGGTGATGAGCGTCAATCCCGGCTTTGGCGGGCAGCATTTCATCGAGAGCCAGCTGAATAAGATCGCTGCCATCCGCAAGATGATCGACGCAACCGGGCGCGACATCGACCTGGAGGTCGACGGCGGGATCGATCCTGACACCGCCAAGCGCGCGATCGAAGCCGGTGCCGACGCGCTGGTCGCAGGCACCGCCACCTTCCGCGGCGGCCCCGAGGCCTACGCCGGCAACATCCAGGCGATTCGCGGCGAATGAGCGACGCGCGCGCCGACGAGCAACGGGATGGCGGCGCGCGCGACACGATCGACGCGGGCCATCGCATGGTGCGCGCGGTGGGTGAGGGAAATGCGTCGCTTGGACAGCGCGTTGCGGATTACTTCGACCGACTGACGTGGCGCACACCGATCCACGACATGCGGCTGAAGGGCCGTTATCCGCGCAAGTTGCTCGCCGTACCGGCCGATCCAATCGCCGGCAGCGCGGAATATGGCGAGGCGCTGACCGCGGGGTGGCTGGCGTGGCGCACCGAGTTCCGCGCGCTCGACGAGGTGACGTTCGCGTCGAGCATCGGCAGCACCGCGTTCGACGACCACGCGCAGAGCTTCGCCTGGCTTCGCGACCTGTGGGCGACGCCTGATCGTACCGCCGCGACGCGCACGGCGGAAATCCTGACGCAGCGCTGGCTCGCGGTACATGGTGAACGCGTGACCGAGCGCGGCTGGCGCCCCGATCTGTGGGGGCGGCGCATGCTGATATGGACCGCCCACGCACCGCTGCTCCTGTCGTCCACCGACCTGATCTATCGCAGCAGCGTGCTGAGCGCGCTCGCGCGCGGCGCACGCCACCTCGACCGCACCGCGGAAAAGACCCCGGTCGGCGTGCGTCGCATCGCCGCCTGGTGCGGCGTCGTCGCGGCCGGGCTGCTCATCCCCGGTGGCGATCCGCGCCGCGCGATCGGCGAGGCCGGGCTGGAGCGTGCGCTGGCCATGTCGATCGGCAGCGACGGCGGCATCGCCAGCCGGAGCCCACGCGATCAGTTGGACGCGATCGAGCTGCTCGCGTGCCTGCGTGCAGCCTATGATGCGCGGCGGCTCGATCTGCCCGAGGCGGTCGCGCAGGTGCTGGCGCGGATGGTGTCGGCGATGCTCGGGACGATGATGGGCGACGCGGGCCTGTCGAGCTGGCAGGGGTCCGGGCCGATCGCCGCGGACGAGGTGCAGGCGGTGCTCCATGCCAGCCGCGTGGTGCGGCGCCCGCTGCGGCAGGCGAGCAACCGTGGCTATCAACGCATCGCGGCGGCGCGCAGCGTGCTGGTGATGGATGCGGCGCCCCCGCCCACCGCGCCGAGTGCGGCAGGCGCGTGCGCGTCGACACTGGCGTTCGAACTGTCGGATGGCGAGCAGCGTGTCGTCGTCAATTGCGGCGGTGCAGGGATGATCGCGGACGCCGGGCTGTCGGCAGGGCTGCGCTCCACCGCCGCGCATTCAACGCTGGTGCTCGCCGACAGCAACTCGACCGCGCTGCTGCCCGATGGCGCGCTCGGGCGCGGCGTGAGCGAGGTCGACCTGTCGCGGCAGGAATCGGACGCGGGCAGCCGGATCGAGGCGCGTCACGACGGCTACGCCCGACGCTTTGGCTTTCGCCATCATCGCACGCTGACGATGGCTGCCGACGGGCTGGAACTGCGTGGCGACGACTCGCTGGTACCGACGGGCAAGCGGGCGGCGCGCGGACAGGTGCCGTTCGCGATCCGCTTTCACCTGGGTTCGGGCGTCGAGGTGCTGGCGAGCCCCGACGCGCAAGGGGCGACGCTGATGACACCGGGCGGCATAACGTGGCACTTCCGCGCGGGTGGCGCGACCGTGGTGATCGAGGACAGCGTGTGGATCGATCCCGAGGGTCAGGTCGTGCCGACCAGGCAGATCGTGGCGGGCGGCAGCGCCGACCCGGGCGGCGCGAGCGTCAGTTGGGTCTTCAAGCGCACACGGTGAACTGGCCCTTGAAGCGCGCCCGCTGAGCGGCCAAGGCCCCCGGAAACCATGAGTACAGCCATGACCAGCATCACGATCAAGCGCGCGCTTCTTTCCGTTTCCGACAAGACGGGGGTGGTCGACCTCGCCCGCGCGCTCGCCGACAAGGGGGTCGAACTCGTCTCGACCGGAGGCACCGCAAAAGCGCTGCGCGATGCCGGGTTCGACGTGCGCGACGTATCCGATCTGACCGGCTTTCCCGAGATGATGGACGGGCGCGTCAAGACATTGCACCCGATGGTGCACGGCGGGCTGCTGGCGGTGCGCGACGATGCGGCGCACGCCGCGTCAATGCAGGAGCACGATATCGGTGCGATCGACCTTGTGGTCGTCAACCTCTACCCCTTCGAGGCGACGGTCGCAAAGGGGGCTGAGCGCGACGAGGTGGTCGAGAACATCGACATCGGCGGCCCGAGCATGGTGCGCTCCGCGGCAAAGAACCATGCCTATGTTGCAATCGTCACCGACCCCGCAGATTACGCGCTGGTCGCAGAGGGCGAGACCAGCCTCGATGACCGCAAGCGGCTGGCGGCAAAGGCGTTCGCGCTGACCGCAGCGTATGATGGCGCGATCGCGCGCTGGTTCGGGCAGGTCGACCAGGGCGCGGCCTTCCCAGACGTACTGCCGCTAACGCTCCGACGGCAAGGCGAGCCGCTGCGTTACGGCGAGAACCCGCACCAGTCCGCGGCCTTCTACGCCGCGAACGACGGAGTGCGCGGCGTCGGACAGGCGCGACAGGTGCAGGGCAAGGCGTTGTCATACAACAATTACAACGATGCCGACGCAGCACTGGAGCTTGTGGCGGAGTTCCGCGACGCCGCACCCACCTGCGTGATCGTCAAGCATGCCAATCCATGCGGCGTCGCGACGGCCGCGACGTTGGAGGAAGCGTACGCGCAGGCGTTCGCGTGCGATACTGTCTCGGCGTTTGGCGGTATCATCGCGCTCAACCGTCCGCTCGATGCGGCGACTGCGAAGGCGATCACCGGCATCTTCACCGAGGTGGTGGTGGCACCCGACGCCGACGAGAAGGCGATCGCGCTGTTCGCCGCCAAGAAGAACCTGCGGCTGCTGCTGACCGGCGACCTGCCCGAGCCTGCGCGCGGCGGATTGTTCGCGAAGTCGATCGCGGGCGGCTGGCTGGTGCAGGGGCGCGACAATGGTGTCCTCAACGACAACATGATGAAAGTCGTGACCAGGCGCCAGCCGACCGCGCAGGAACTGGCAGACTGCCGCTTCGCCTGGACGATCGCCAAGCACGTCAAGTCGAACGCGATTGTCTACGCGAAGGACGGTGCGACCGCAGGCGTCGGCGCGGGGCAGATGAACCGGCTCGAGTCCGCGCGGATCGCCGCGTGGAAGGCCAAGGATGCGGCCGAGAAGGCGGGCTGGAACGAGCCACGTACGATCGGCTCGGCGGTCGCCTCCGACGCGTTCTTCCCCTTTGCCGATGGATTGATGGCGGCGGTCGAGGCGGGTGCCACGGCGGTTATCCAGCCGGGCGGATCGATCCGCGACGACGAGGTGGTCGCTGCCGCCGACGCAGCGGGGCTGGCGATGGTGTTCACCGGCATGCGCCACTTCCGGCACTGATGCCGACTAACTGGTGAAGCCACCCTCCTTCGGCAGGGTGGCTTCTTCGGCCTTGGGCATCTTGGTGAACAAGGAGCGGTCTTCAGGTCCGAAGGCATAGCGCCAGATCATCCACAGGTAGATCGCGGCGGTCGCCGGAATGCCGACGGCCAGCTGGATCGCGCGGTGCCCGGGTGGCAGCAGCGTGAAGGTTCCGCCCACCAGCCCCGCGGCGACTGCCGCCCAGGCGAGCGGCCAGCGCATCGGCGACACCGATGCGCCCAGCATCCGCCGCAGCACGCGCGCCTTGATGACCGAGGTCAGCAGCAGCGTCACCATCAGCGCGACCGGCGCACCCGCGGCCTGCTCGGTCAGGCCAAAGCCAAAGCCGCGCATCCCGAGAATGAACGCGAACGACAGCGCTACCTGCACACCCAACATCGTCGCCGAGATTACGAGGTTGCGATGACGCGCCATATAGACGAGCGCGGATTCGCTGACCGCGCCGGTCGATGCGAACACCTCCGCAAACAGTAGGAACACCATCGCCGCCGCGCCGCTCTCGAACTGTGCGCCGACCGAGGCCATCACCGCCTTGCGCGGGATCGACGCCATCAACGCGAGGCATAATTGCGCCGCGATGATCCAGAACGCGACCTGCCGCACCTGCCGCGCGATCGCACCATAGTCGCGCCGCGCGAGGCTCTGCGTCACGACGGGTCCGAGGATCGGGTCGAAGCTGGTCTTGAGCTTCTGCGGCAGGCTCGCGACCTGTTGCGCCATGTAATAGATGCCGACCACCCCTGGCGCGAACAGTACGCCCAGCACGATGCGGTCGACGTTGCGGCTGCCCCACTCCAATGCATCGGCACCCGCGAGCGGCGCATTGGCGCGGGCGAGCTGGAACAGTCCACGCAAATGCGGCGACCAGCCGGTCGGGATGCCATAGCTGCGCACCAGCGGCACGATGCTGGCGATCAGCGCCGCGGTCATCGACGCGACGTAGGACAGGATCAGCCCGTCGCGCAGCGTGAAGAAGGAGAAGGCGTAGGCCGCACCCGACAGCGTCCAAGGCTCGACCACCGCGCGTGCGGTGACGCTCGCTTTCACGTCGTGGCGGTAGGCGAGCGCGGCGAGACTCACGTCGGAGAGCGCGGGCGCGAGTATAATGAGCGGGAAAAAGCGATCGAGCCCGGTGATCCAGCTGCTCGGGTACATCAGCTGCGGAAAGGCGCACAGCAGTGCGCTCGCACACAGCGATACGATCAGCGCGACCGTCAGCGCATCCGCGACGACCGCGTTGTGCGGTCGGTCAGTGCTGCTCAGCGCCTGCGCGAGCCCGCGCTTCAACCCCAGCGTTGCCACCAGCGCGGCGAGTTCGACCACCACCACTGCGATCGCAAAGCGCCCGACCAGCGCCGCGCCGTAGAGATGCCCGGCGATGAACAGGAACGGAATGCGCGCGCCCAGCCGCAGCACGAACCCCGCGACGTTGGTGCGCCCGCCCTTGGCGAGCGCCGCGATGTCCTTCTGCTCGGCCGGCACGGCGCCGGCGACGCTCGTCAATGCGCCGCTCCCCAGCTCGCCCCCGTGCCGATCTCGACACCCAGCGGCACGTCGAGCTTGACCGCAGGCTCGGCCGCGGTAGCCATGACGCGCTCGATCACCTCGCGTGCCGCGTCGACCTCCGCGTCCGCGACCTCGAACACCAGTTCGTCGTGAACCTGGAGTAGCATGTGCGTGTTCGTGAGCCCGGCGGCGGCGAGTGCGGGCTCCATCCGCACCATCGCGCGCTTGATGATGTCGGCGCTGGTCCCCTGGATCGGCGCGTTGATGGCGGCGCGCTCTGCACCCTGCCGTTCGTTCTGCACCTTGCTGCGAATGCGCGGGAAGTGCGTCTTGCGCCCGAATAGGGTAGTGGTGAAACCGCGCTCACGCACCCCCGTCAGCGTCTCCGCGATGTAGCGGTTGATGCCGGGGAAGCGATCGAAATAGCGGTCGATCATCGCTTGCGCCTCGTCCGCCGAGATGTCGAGCCGGCCGGCGAGCCCCCAGCGGCTGATGCCGTAGAGGATCGCGAAATTGATCGTCTTGGCGCGCGCGCGATTGTCGCGCGTCACCTCGCCGAACAGCTCCTGCGCGGTCAGGCTGTGGATGTCGTCGCCGTTCGCGAACGCCTGCTTCAGCGCGGGCACGTCGGCCATGTGCGCCGCCAGCCGCAGCTCGATCTGCGAGTAATCGGCGGCGAGGATGACGTGGCCGGGTTGTGCCACGAACGCGTCGCGGATCTGGCGGCCGACCTCCTGCCGGATCGGTATGTTCTGCAGGTTCGGATCAGAGGACGACAGCCGCCCGGTTTGCGCACCCGTCAGCGAGTAGCTGGTGTGGACACGACCGGTCGACGCATTGATCTGTTCCTGCAACGTGTCGGTGTAGGTGTTCTTGAGCTTGGTCAGCCCGCGCCAGTCAAGAACCTTGCGCGCGATCTCGGCACCAGCCGAGTCCTTGTCGGCGGCGAGGCGTTCGAGTTCGTTGACGTCGGTCGAATAGACCCCGCTCTTGCCCTTGCGCCCGCCCTTCAAGCCCAGCCGCTCGAACAGCACGTCGCCGAGTTGCTTTGGGCTGCCTATCGTAAATGGACCGCCGGCGAGATCGTGGACCACAACCTCAAGCGCGGCGATCTGCGTCGTGAAGTCCGCCGACAATGCCGCCAGCCGCTCGCGATCGACCATGATCCCGCGCTGTTCCATGCGGGCGATGACGGGAACGAGCGCACGATCGACCATCTCGTAGACGCGGGTGGCACTTTCCGCGGGCAGCCGCGGCTTGAAGCGGCGCCACAGCCTCAGCGTCACGTCGGCGTCCTCCGCGGCGTAGCGGGTCGCCGCCTTCAGATCGACCTCATGGAAACCGAGTGCCTTCTTGCCCGTGCCGACCACGTCCTTGTAGGCGATGCACGAATGCTGGAGGTGCGTCGCGGCGAGTTCGTCCATGCCGTGACCGTGAAGCCCTGCGTCGAGGTCGAAGCTCATCACGATCGTGTCGTCGAGCGGCGCGATCCTCACGTCGCCCAGCCCGTTGGCCGCATAGGCGCGGTTGAGCACGATCAGGTCGTACTTGAAATTGTGCCCGACCTTGAGGACGCCGGCGTCCTCCAGCAGCGGCTTGAGCTTGGCGAGCACCAGCGCCGCGTCGAGCTGCGCCGGGCGTTCGGCGAACATGTCGCTGCCGCCGTGAGCCAATGGAACATAGCAGGCGCGGTTTGGAGCGAGCGCGATCGAGAGGCCGACGAGGGTGGCTAACATCGGGTCTTTGGACGTCGTCTCGGTATCGAGCGCGAGCCAGCCCTGAGATCGCGCGGCGGCGATCCATTCGTCGAGCTTGGCCTCGTCGACCACCGTTTCGTAGCCGTCGTGGTCGCACGCCGGCTCGTCGTCGAACTGGACGCCGGGCACCTTGGCCTCGGGCGCGGGCGCGTCAGCGACCTGGCCTAGCCGCGAGAGCAGCGACTTGAAGCCGTGATGTTCGAGAAAGGCGCGCAAGGGCGCCTCGGGAATGCCCTTGAGCGCCAGATCCTCGAGCGGTTCGGGCAGCGGCACGTCGCAGGCGAGTTCGACCAGTCGCCTGGACAGCCGCGCGTTGTCGGCGTGTTCGAGCAGATTGTCCTTCAACTTGCTCTTCTTCATCTCGGGTGCGGCGGCGAGCACACCCTCGACGTCGCCGAACTCCTGGATCAGCTTGGCCGCGGTCTTGGGACCGACGCCGGGCACGCCGGGCACGTTGTCGACCGAATCTCCCATCAGCGCGAGCACCTCGCCGACCTTGGCCGGGGGCACGCCGAACTTCGCCTCGACATCCGCCGCCATCAGACGGCGATTGTTCATCGTGTCGAGCATGTCGAGGCTGCCGTCCTCGACCAACTGCATCAAATCCTTGTCCGACGACACGATGGTCACCTGCCAGCCTTCAGCCAGCGCCGCCTTGGCGTAGCTGGCGATCAGGTCGTCGGCCTCCCATCCCTGTTCCTCGATGCAGGGCAGCGAGAAGGCGCGGGTCGCATCGCGGATCATCGGAAATTGCGGAACGAGATCCTCGGGTGGCGGCGGGCGGTGCGCCTTGTACTGGTCGTACATCTCGTTGCGGAAGGTGACCGACGATTTATCGAGGATGACCGCCATGTGCGTCGGCCCGTCGGCCTTGTGCAGGTCGTCCGCCAACCGCCACAGCATCGAGGCGTAGCCGTAGACCGCGCCGGCCGGCTCGCCATGCTTGTTGGTGAGCGGCGGCAAACGGTGATAGGCGCGGAAGATGTAGCCCGAACCGTCGACTAGATAGAGATGCGGCATGACCGCTGGCTTAGGCGGTTTCAGGCCATCGCGAAACCGCCGCGCTGCGCTTCGGTCACGCGGCGTTGCGAAAGCGCAACGCCTGCGACATCGAGGACTCAGCCGTCGCTCGCGTCCTCGCCGACGTTGGCGCCCGCGTGCCCGCCGGTCAGTGCGGCGGCGACGTTCTGAATCAGTTGCTGGCGCACGCGCATCGGCGCGCGCGTGTCGCCGATCATCACCGCGACCGCGTAGCGTTTGCCATCGGGCGCGGTCAGCAGGCCGACGTCGTTGAAGCCGGCATTGCGCCCGGCGAGCTCCTGCCCGGTGCCGGTCTTGTGCGCGATCGTCCATCCGCTAGGCAGTGCGGCGCGCAGGCGCGCGCGACCCGTGACCGAGGCGCCCATCGTGTCGAGCATGACGCGGGTCGATGTCTCGCTCAGCAGGTCGCCGCGCGCCAGCCGCGCGAGCGCGTCGGCGATCGCGAGTGGTGCGGCGCCGTCGGGTGGATTGTCGATGTAGCGCTGCATCGCCGCGGCGCGCACCTCGGGCGACAGTCGCGCGCGCGCCGCCTCGAACCCGCGCCCCAGCGCCATCGACTGGTTCCACGTGACGCCGGCGGTGCCGCTCTGCAGCAGGCGCTCGCCGGGGCCGAAGCGGATCGCCCCCAACTGGTGCTCGGCGATGAAGGCGCGGACCGCCGAAGGGCCGCCCACGAGCGTCAGCAGCCGGTCGTTGGCGGTATTGTCGCTCTGCGTCAGTGCGCGTGTCAGCAGCCCCATGACGGTGGTCTGGTAGCCTTCGCCGCGCACCAACGACGCAATCGGCTGGTGGAACAATGTCAGGTCGTTCGTGGTGACGAGCACGGGATCGTCGAGCCGCAGCTTGCCGGCATCGCGCTGCGACAGCACGGTTAGCGCTACCCACAATTTGCTGACGCTCTGCTGCGGCATGCTGAGCGCCCCGCCGCGTTGAACGGTCCAGCCGTCGTCGACCGCGCGGATCGCGGCACCGGCCTTGCCGGGGAAGTCGGCGATCAGCCGGTCGACCTCGGCGCGCAGCCGGGCGGGCGCAGCATTGTTGACCGGCAGCGGGCGCGCGGCCGGCACCGGCATGCTGACGATCGGCCCAGTGTCGCCCTGCGTCTCGGAGGAGAGCGGCGCCCGCCCGCCGTAATTGGCACCGGGATTGGGCACTACCCCGCCGCTGCACGCCACCACCAGCGCCAGCACGCCCGCCAATCCCAACAACACGCCGTTACGCATTCGTACCCGCACCTCGCCCGCTGCCGCCTTGTTGAGACGAGGCCGCGCCAAACGGCAATGCTCGGGCCGCCGGTCTGCGACCATCACCCTCGTCGCTGCGACGAGATGTTGTGACGATGCGACGGGCAGACAAGGATGGCAGCTCCGCAAGCACCTGCTACATCACGCTTTTCACGGCACCAGCACGGTGTCGACGGCCTCAGACAGCATCCCGGGGTAATCGAGCGTGAAGTGCAGTCCGCGGCTCTCGTGACGGTGTAGCGCGGAGCGGACGATCAGGTCGGCGGTCCCAATCAGGTTGCGCAGTTCGATCAGGTCGGCGGTGACACGGAAATGGCCGTAATGCTCCTCGACCTCCTGCGTCAGCAGGTCGATGCGACGCTTGGCACGCTGCAGCCTTTTGGTGGTGCGCACGATGCCGACATAATTCCACATGAAGCGGCGGATCTCGGTCCAGTTCTGCTTGATGACGACTTCCTCGTCGGAGTCGGTGACGCGGCTCTCGTCCCAGGCGCGGATCGCAGGCACGGGCGGCAGCGTGTCCCAGCATCCTGCGATATGGCGCGCCGCGGCCTCGCCGAAGACGAAGCATTCAAGCAGCGAATTGGACGCGAGCCGGTTGGCGCCGTGCAAGCCGCTCTCGGTACATTCGCCCGCGGCGTAGAGCCCGGGCAGGTCGGTGCGTCCGTCGCGATCGACGACGATACCGCCGCAAGTGTAATGCTGTGCGGGCACCACCGGGATCGGCTGCGTCGTCATATCGATGCCCAGCCCGAGCAGCTTCTCATGGATGTTTGGGAAATGCGCGCGCACGAAGTCGGCGGGTTGGTGGCTGATGTCGAGGTGGACGTAATCGAGCCCGTAGCGCTTGATCTCCGCATCGATCGCGCGCGCCACCACGTCGCGCGGCGCGAGTTCCATCCGCTCGGCATCGTAATAGGTCATGAAACGCTTGCCCGTCGCCGGGTTGATCAGCCGCCCGCCCTCGCCGCGCACCGCCTCGGT
>NZ_CAJYVU010000060.1 GCF_913778135.1 uncultured Sphingomonas sp.
GGTACAAGGACCTGGGGCTGGTCGTGGTGGATGAGCAGCACCGCTTCGGCGTCGCGCAGCGCCTGCTGTTGCAGGACAAGGGCCGCGTGCCGCCGCACGTGCTGGCGATGACCGCGACGCCGATCCCGCGCACGCTGACGCTCGCGCGCTACGGCGAGATGGACCAGAGCCAGCTGGACGAGATGCCGCCCGGACGCGAGCCGATCGAGACGCGGGTCATGTCGGAGGAGCGCACCGACGAGGTCGTCAACGCGCTCGGTCGCCACCTGTCGGAAGGGAAACAGGCGTATTGGGTGTGCCCATTGGTCGAGGAAAGCGAGACGAGCGACCTGCAAGCCGCCGAGGCGCGCGCGGAGACGTTGGTGTCGCGCTTCGGCGCACGCGTCGGGCTGGTTCACGGGCGTATGAAGCCGGCCGAGAAGGACGCGGTGATGGCGCGCTTCTCGGCCGGCGAGCTCGGCGTGCTGGTCGCGACCACGGTGATCGAGGTCGGCGTCGACGTGCCCAACGCGACGCTGATCGTGATCGAGCACGCCGATCGGTTCGGCCTCGCGCAGCTTCACCAATTGCGCGGCCGCGTCGGGCGCGGCGGGGGCAAGTCGGTGTGCCTGCTGCTGCGCGGCTCGGCGTTGAGCGAGACGGCGCGCGCGCGGCTCGCGCTTATGCGCGAGACCAACGATGGTTTTCGTATCGCCGAGGAGGATTTGCGGCTGCGCGGCGGCGGCGAGCTGCTCGGTACGCGCCAGTCGGGCGAGGCGGTGTTCCGGCTCGCGACGCCGGAACTATTGGGGGAACTTCTGGCGTCCGCGACCGATGACACGCGGCTGCTGATCGACCGCGACGGTGGTCTCGCCGGCGCGCGCGGGCAGGCGGCACGCGTCGCACTCTACCTGTTCGATCGTGATCAGGGGGTGCAGCTGCTTCGGTCGGGTTGAGGAGAAAACATGCAGGCGTTGTTTCCGATCCTGGCCGTGCTGATCGCCGGGATCGGCGTCGCGCTGCAACCGCCGACCAACGCGGCGCTCGCCAAGGTTTCGGGATCGGTCTGGCTCGCGGCGCTGATCTCGTTCGCGGTCGGCACCGCGGCCTTGCTCGTGATCTGGCTGGCTGATCGCACACCCTTGTCGGCCGCGAGGGGCGCACCGTGGTGGGCGTGGCTGGGCGGCTTCTACGGTGCGGCGTTCGTCGCTGCACTGGCCTTCGCAACGCCGCGGCTCGGGTTAGCGGTGACGCTGACCGCGGCGGTCGCGAGCCAGCTCGTCACCGCGATGCTGGTCGATCGTTTCGGTCTGCTCGGTTTGCCGCAGCAACCGATCACGCCGACGCGGTTGATCGGCGTCGCGCTGGTGATCCTGGGGGTGGTGGTCGTACGCCGCGGCTGAACGCGCGCTCAGCCCGGAGTGACGAGCCCGTGATGCTTCTTCCCCGCCGAGATGCGAACGGGCTCCGCGCCGACCGTTACCACAGCGGCCTCGTCGCCGACCTTCTCGCCCGCGACGCGCGCGCCGCCGCCCTTGATCAGGCGGCGCGCCTCGCCCTTCGAGCCTGCGAAGCCGAGCGCGACCAGTGCGTCGACGAGCGCGATCGATCCGCTAGCGGTGATCGACGGCAGTGCCGCACCGCTCGCGCCCTCCTCGAACGTCCGCCGCGCCGTCTCCGCGGCTTCTTCGGCCGCCGCGCGACCACGACACATGGCGGTCGCTTCGTTGGCGAGCACCTTCTTCGCCTCGTTGATCTCCGCGCCGCCCAGCGCTTCGAGCCGCGCGATCTCGTCGAGCGACAGGTCGGTGAACAGCCGCAGGAAGCGTCCGACGTCGCGATCATCGGTGTTGCGCCAGAACTGCCAGTAATCGAAATGCGGCAGCTGGTCCTCGTGCAGCCACACCGCGCCGTCGACCGACTTGCCCATCTTCGACCCGTCGGCCTTGGTTAGCAGCGGCGTGGTGAGGCCATAGACCTCCGCGCCGTCCATCCTTCGCGCGAGGTCCACGCCGTTGACGATGTTGCCCCACTGGTCCGACCCGCCCATCTGCAGCCGCACGCCGCGGCGACGGTTCAGTTCGGCGAAGTCATAGCCCTGCAGGATCATGTAATTGAACTCGAGGAAGCTCAGCGACTGCTCGCGATCGAGCCGGAGCTTGACCGAGTCGAAGCCGAGCATCCGGTTGACCGAGAAATGTTGGCCCACCTCGCGCAGGAACGGGATGTATTCGAGCTTGTCGAGCCACTCGGCATTGTTAACCATCACCGCGTCAGTCTCGCCGTCACCGAAGGTCAGGAAACGGTTGAAGATGCGCTGGATGCCGGCGATGTTGGCGTCGATCGTGTCCTGCGACGACAGCTTGCGCGCCTCGTCCTTGAAGCTTGGATCACCGATCTTGCCGGTGCCGCCGCCCATCAGCACGATGGGCTTGTGCCCGGTCTGCTGCATCCGCCTGAGCATCATTACCGAGACGAGATTACCGACATGTAGCGAGGGTGCGGTCGGGTCAAAGCCGATATAACCTGGCACGATTTGGCGCGCCGCCAGCGCGTCAAGCGTCACGGCGTCGGTCAGCTGGTGGATGTAACCGCGCGTCGAGAGCGTGCGGAGCAGGTCGGAGTTGTAGTCGGTCATATCGGCGGCGCGCTTAGCATCAACGCGGACGTATTCGCTAGCGTGCCGGCAGCTGCCTGATCGGATCGACCGGCGTGCGCCCCTTGCGCAGCTCGAAATGCAGCTCAGGTCGGTCGGCGAAGCCGGTGTCGCCAGACAGCGCGATCGTCTGCCCCTTCTTCACCGCCTGTCCGCGCTGCACCAGCAATTTGCTCGCGTGGCCGTAGACCGAAGTCCACCCGCCGCCATGCCGGATGATGACGAGCCCGCCCAGCGCGGCGATGCCATCGCCGACATAGGCGACGGTGCCGTCCGCGGTCGCCTTGATCGGCGTCTGCAAGGGCAGCGCGATCTTGATCCCGTCGTTGCGCTCGCCCGAGCCGCCGGGGCCGAAGCGGCGGATCAGCTGCCCGGTTGCGGGCCAGGCGAACTGGCCGGGGGAGCCGAGCGGGGCTGCGACCGGGGTCGTCGCGGCGAGCACGCGGCGCGGCGTCGCGACTGCCTTCGCCGGCGCCTGATTGACCGCCACCGCCGGCTCGCCGCCGGTCAGGATCGAATCGACGTCGAGCGTAAAGGCGGCGGCGCGTTGCGCAGCCGACACGCTGCGCGTCGACGGGCCGGGGATCAGTACGCGCTGGCCGGTACGCAGCGTGTAGGGTTCGGCGAGCTGATTGGCGGCGATAACCTGCGACCACGGCACGCCGTAGGCGCGTGCGATCGCGATGCCGGTCTGTCCGGCGCGGACGAGGTGATAGCGCCCGCCGGGAATGGTCAGCCGTTCGCCGACCTGGATCGTGTACGGCTCGGCAAGGTCGTTCGCGCGCGCGATCGCGTCGGCGGCTACCCCGGCGCGGTCGGCGACGCGGCTCAGCGTGTCGCCGGGTGCGACGGTATATTCCTGCGCTTCGACCTCGCGCGCGTCGGCTTCGACCGGACGCGCCTCCCATGCGGGCGCAGGGGCGGGAAGCTGTGCGACGCCGGTCTGGCGATCGACCACGGTGCGCGCGGCGACGCTGCGGTCGGCGGCGGGCAGGTCGCGCGGCGGCGGCATTTCGGTGTCGCCGCGCGGGCGCTCGGCGCGGCGGGGCGGGGCGTCCTCGCCACGATCGTATGGCCGATCCTGCCCCTCGGGCGCACGTGACCAGCGACCGGCATCAGGCGGCGGTGGCGTGTCGTAGCCGCGATCGACCCCGTTCGGGATACAGCCCGCCAGCGTGCCGCCGATGAGCAGGAGCCATCCCGTCGCCGCGACCCGCCTCATGGTCCTACTCCTCGCCGTACACGCGCGCGAGTGCCGCCAGCGACGCCTCGTGCGTCAGGTCGAGATGCAGCGGGGTAACGGTGATCCAGCCATCGGCGACGCGCGACAGGTCGGTGTCGGGCGCGGGCGGTGTCGTCATGCCACCGAGCGACATCCAGCGATAATCGTAGCCGCGCGGGTCGCGCCGCGTCTCGAACCGCACGCGGCCGTAATCGCGCAAACCCTGTCGCACCGTCGTGATCCCGCGCACCGCGTCCGGCTCGACTGCGGGGAAGTTGACGTTGACGACCGTGCGCGGCGCCCAGTCCATCTCCAGCAGCGGGCGGATCGTGCGAACACCCCAGTCCTGCGCCACCGCGAACGACACATCGTCGCCTGGGCCAACCGCACCGTAGCGCTGGCTCAATGCAACCGAGCGGATGCCGGCGAGCGCGCCTTCCATCGCGGCGGAGACGGTGCCCGAATACATCACGTCCTCGGCCAGATTGCCGCCCCGGTTGACCCCCGACAGGATCAGGTCGGGCGCGCCGTCCATCAACTCGGCGAGCGCGAGCATCACCGCGTCGGTCGGCGTGCCGCTGACGGCGAAGCGCTTGTCCGCGAATTTGCGCACCCGTAGCGGACGCGTAAGCGTCAGCGACCGCCCCGTGCCCGACTGCTCCTCTGCCGGTGCCACGACCCACACGTCATCCGACAGCTCGGCAGCGATCTTCTCCAGCACAGCCAGGCCAGGCGCGTGATAGCCGTCGTCGTTGGAGAGCAGGATGCGCATCAGCGGGGACTCAGCCGAACGACGCCGCCCATGTACGGCTGCAGCACCGCCGGCACGGCGACCGAACCATCCGCCTGCTGATAATTCTCCAGCACCGCAACGAGCGTCCGCCCGACCGCGAGGCCCGAGCCGTTGAGGGTATGGACGAAGCGTGTACCCTTTTCGCCCTCGGGCCGATAGCGCGCGTTCATCCGGCGCGCCTGGAAGTCACCGGTGGTAGAGCACGACGAAATCTCGCGCCACGCGTCCTGCCCCGGCAACCACACCTCCAGGTCATAGGTGCGACGCGCGCCGAACCCCATGTCGCCGGTGCACAGCAGCAAGCGGCGATAGGGCAGGTGGAGCGCTTCGAGCACGCCTTCCGCGCACCGCGTCATCCGCTCATGCTCGGCGTCGCTGTCGTCGGGACGGCAGACGGTGACCAGCTCGACCTTCTCGAACTGGTGCTGGCGGATGAACCCGCGCGTGTCGCGCCCCGCCGCACCGGCCTCGCTGCGAAAGCACAAGGTATGCGCGGTCATCCGCATCGGCTCCGCCAGATCACCGAGGATGCGATCCGCGACCGAAGCGGTCAAGCTCACCTCGGCGGTTGGGATCAGCCAGCGGCCATCGGTCGTACGGAACGAGTCGTCCGCGAACTTGGGCAATTTGTCGGTGCCGTACATCGCCGCATCACCGACCAGCAC
>NZ_CAJYVU010000061.1 GCF_913778135.1 uncultured Sphingomonas sp.
GCGCCCACCACGCGCATCAGCGGC
Organism: uncultured Sphingomonas sp.; assembly: GCF_913778135.1. Taxonomy (GTDB): domain Bacteria; phylum Pseudomonadota; class Alphaproteobacteria; order Sphingomonadales; family Sphingomonadaceae; genus Sphingomonas. Next base: position 25 of record NZ_CAJYVU010000061.1, read on the forward strand.
CCGGCGGCGAGCAGCGCGACGAGCATCAGCGCGAGGTTGGCGAGCAGCGCACCGAACACCACCAGCGAGCGCTCGAACCCGTTGTTGCGCGCCATCAGCAGCATGACGGTCGCGATCGATCCCGGCCCCGCGATCATCGGCATCGCCATCGGGAAGATCGACACGTCCTCTACCTCGGAGGTCGCCTGAACCTTGGCGGCGCGGTCCTCGCGGCGCTGGGTGCGCTTCTCGAACACCATTTCGAGCGCGATCAGGAACAGCATGATGCCGCCTGCGATGCGGAAGCTGGCGAGCTCGATGCCGAGGCCGTGGAGCAGCGGCTCGCCCATCAACGCGAAGACGAGCAGGATGATCGCCGACACGATCACCGCGCGCACCGCCATTGCCCGCCGGTGCGCTGCGGTTGCGCCCGCGGTCAGCCCGGCGAAGATCGGCGCGCAGCCCGGCGGATCGATCACCACGAAGAAGGTGACGAAGGAGGAGACGAACAGCTCGAGCATCAGCCGCGCTTCACCAGCGTGACGCTCACAACGCAGCGTCCAGCGTCACGCCCTCGCGACGTGCGGCGGAGACGAGCGTGTTGCGCATCAGCACCGCGATCGTCATCGGACCGACCCCGCCCGGCACCGGCGTGATCGCGCCTGCGACCTCCGCCGCGGCCGGGTCGACATCGCCGACCAGACCCGCATCGGTGCGATTGATGCCGACATCGATCACGCTCGCGCCTGGCTTGATCCACTCGGCCTTGACGAAGCCGGGAATGCCGACCGCCGCGACGACGATGTCGGCGCGCGCGACATGCGCGGCGAGATCGCGCGTGCGGCTGTGCGTCATCGTCACGGTGCAGCTCTCCGCCAGCAGAAGCTGTCCCATCGGCTTGCCGACGATGTTCGACCGCCCGATCACCACCGCGTCCAGCCCGGCAAGGTTCGGGTGCACGTCCTTCAAAAGGATCAGACAACCGAGCGGGGTGCACGGCACGAAGCCGGGCAGCCCGGTCGCGAGCCGCCCGGCGTTGACCGGGTGGAAGCCGTCGACGTCCTTGTCGGGATCGATCCGCGTGATGACGCGACGCTCGTCGATGTGGCGCGGCAGCGGCAGCTGCACCAGGATGCCGTCGACCGCCGGATCGGCGTTCAACCGGTCGACCAGCGCGATCAGCTCGTCCTCGGCGACGTCGGCCGACAGTCGGTGCTCGAAGCTCTCCATGCCCGCGGCGAGCGTCGCCTTGCCCTTGCTGCGGACGTAGACCGAGGAAGCGGGGTCCTCGCCGACCAGCACGACCGCGAGCCCCGGCTTGCGCCCCGACGCGGCGACAACGCGCGCCACCTCGGTCGCCACTCGCGCGCGCAGTTTGCTTGCGAAATCCTTGCCGTCGATGATCCGTGCGCTCATGGCCCGGCTCCTTAGAGTCCAGCGGCCAGCTATGCCAGCGCCGCGATGCTCGGCGGCACTTGCGCGATCAGAGCGCGCCGCCGCTCGCCATCGTGCTCGCCGCGACGTTGTTGAGGATGATGTTGGCGATCGCCATCAGCACCAGCACGATCATGGGCGCGAAATCGATCCCGCCGGTGTTGGGCAAGCGGCGCCGGATCGGGCGGTAGAGCGGGTCGGTCAACCGGTCGAGCCCGTCGTGGAGCGAGCGGATGAACGGGCTCGACGTGTTGATGACGTTGAACACGATCAACAGTGACAGCACGAACTGGATGATGATCACCCACCAAACGACGTTGAGCAGGACCTGCAGGATCTGGATAATGGTCAGGATCAACACGGGGGCTTCAACTCCGAACGGGGTGCGCCGGCTCTAGCCGATGCGGGCGCGGAGCGAAACGCCTTACGCGAGTTGGATCATCGCGGTTCCAAATGGGCCATCGCCATCTCTGAGCGACAAGTAACGACTTCAATCAGCAGACCGCGGCTTCTCCCCCGCTGGAACGAGAGCCAATTAGCTACGCCGTATGACGCATCGCCTAAGCCAAGCGGTCGGCAAGACGTTGACTGCAACATTAGAAGGCAGCTCGTAGAAGTCCATCTCGCGATAGCTCCACGCATAAGGCTTACAGGACCGAAGTGCCGCAGCATGGAGCTCGAGCTGAAACTCAGCCGGCGCACTGCGGATCGATTGAAGAAACGAACGGTCGAGCGTTAAATCAGCGCCAAAGGTGCGCAAACGGCTCTTTCGAACGTAGTCAGCATACACTCCAATGAAGAGCACTGATATGATCATGACGCTGGCGACGTAGAATGGAACGCCAAAAGGCCGCAATTTACGTACTACAATCAGCGGAGCCAGGGCGATCGAGATCACCAGAACCCACAGTCGTCCGTGAAAACCAAGCCTGTCCGGCCATATCAACAAGTCTGCAAGCGGAGCGAAGACGTCACCGCACAATACAATTGCAGACAGGCAGTAAGAGGCAACGGCTAAGCCGATTATTCTTGCCCAGCTAATCACGACTGATTGCTTTCCGGTCAGTCCTCACCCTCGCCGGATCAGCGTACCCGCACCGCGCTTCGTGAAGATTTCCAGCAGCATCGCGTGGCGGATTCGGCCGTCGAGCACGACCGCGGCGTCGACGCCCGCCTCTACCGCGGCGACGCACGTCTCCAGCTTCGGGATCATGCCGCCGCTGATCGTGCCATCGTCGCGCAGTGCCTTGACCTGCGCAGGATTGAGGTCGGTCAAGAGCTCGCCCTGCTTGTCGAGCACGCCCGCCACATCGGTCAGCAGGAAGAAGCGCGCCGCGCCCAATGCGGCGGCGATCGCGCCCGCCATCGTGTCGGCGTTGATGTTGTAGGTGTGGCCGTCCGCGCCGATGCCGATCGGCGCGATCACCGGAATAATGCCGTCGGCGGACAGCGTATCGACGATGCGGCGGTCGACCGCGACCGGCTCGCCGACGAAGCCCAGATCGACGTGGCGCTCGATCCCCTGCAGCGGATCGGCGTCGCGGTTGCCGCCGACCTTTTCGGCCTGCACCAGCCCCGCGTCCTTGCCCGAGATGCCGACCGCGCGGCCGCCCGCGCGGCCGATCCAGCTGACGATCTCTTTGTTGATCGATCCCGCCAGCACCATTTCCGCGATCCGCGCCGTCTCAGCATCCGTCACGCGCAGCCCGTCGACGAAGCGCGATTCGACGCCCAGTCGTTTCAGCATCGACCCGATCTGCGGCCCGCCGCCGTGGACCACCACCGGGTTGATGCCCACCGCCTTTAATAGCACCACGTCCTCGGCGAAGTCGCGCTGCGCTTGGCTGTCGCCCATCGCGTGCCCGCCGTATTTCACGACGAATGTCTTGCCGGCGTAGCGTTGCAGGTACGGCAGCGCCTCGACCAAAGTCTCGGCCTTGAGCGACGGCGTGAAGGTGGGTTCGGTCATGGCCGTGCGCGATAGCGGCGGCGGCGCGATTGCGAAAGCACCCGCTACGCCGCCGAGCCTTCGACCCGCGCGCGCTTCGCCTGCTGTCGTGCCGCCAGATCGGCCTTCCAGCCGCGCGCGCGCCACCACATGATGATGCCGGTGACGCCCAGCAGCGCGGGGATCACGCCGCCCACGAAGATGATCGCTTGCCACAGCCAGCCCATGTCGGTGCCGTCGTGGATGCGCCGCATCCAGCGCGCGACGCTCGTGCCGCCACGCGCGCGTTCGGCCGCGGCGACGCCGCTGTCGTCGGCGACGGTTACGCTCCGCACCGGCTGCGTGTCGTAGCTGAGCCGCCAGTCGGACGAGCGGTCGGTCGGCCAGGTGACGCTGCGCAGCCGCGCCTCGGGCACCAGCGGCTTCGCGCGCGCGACGACCGCGGCGATCGACAGCGCCGGGGCGTCGAGCGGCCGTGCCCGCATCATCGCCGCGCGCCCGCCGCCTGCCGGCCCACGCCCGCCCTCGCCAGTCAGCGCGCCGAAGAACGCGGGAAAACTGATCCACGCCCCCGTCAGCGACAGCACGAACAGCGGCAGCGCGACCCAGAAACCGGTCAGATAATGCAGGTTGGTGTCGGTGTTGCGATGCCGTCGCCACCTGAGCCCGCGCACCCAGCGCCCGACGGTCGGCCACCACAGCCACAATCCGGTGAAGCTCGACACCATCATCGCGACGCCGATCCAGCCGACGATGCTCCGCCCCAAGCCCGGCACCATCAGGCTGCCGTGGATGACGTGCATCGTGCGCACAAATCCGGCGCGGTTGTTCGCCACGTCGAGCACGCGGGCGCTTGGCGGATCGAGGAAGACGGTCGTGCGCGCCGGCGGGCCGCCCTGCGGCTTCGCACCCTGCTTGGGCGCGGTCGCGATCGTCACCGCGACGGGACCGTGGCCGTCCTCCGGCAGCGCGATGCTCGCGACACGGTCGCCGGGCACGGTGCGCGCGCGCGCCGCGGCGACGTAGCGATCTAGCGGCAGCAGCGCCTGCCCGCTGACCGCGAAGCGCGCAGGGTTGAGCGCGCGGTCGAGCGCGTCATGCCACACCAGCGCCGCGCCGGTCAGCGAGATCGGGATGATCAGCACCGCCAGCAGCAATCCGATCCACTTGTGGACCTGAAACCACGCCTTGCGCCATTTCAGCTTGTTCATTCGCCACCCCCCCCATCTCGCGACGTGCGCGCTGCTATACCCCGGTCACGCGTCGGCCCAGCGACGCAGCAAATTGTGGTACACGCCGGTCAGCCGGATCACGGTGACATCCCCCTGGCCCTTGTCGGTCGCGACCGCCTGTACGCCCTGGTCGAGCTCGAACAGGATGCGTCGTGCGCCGTCGTCGCGTACCATCGATTGCACCCAGAAGAACGAGGCGACGCGTACCCCGCGCGTTACCGGCTCGACGCGGTGCAGGCTGGAGGCGGGGTAGAGCACCATCTGCCCGGCGGGCAGCTTGACGCGCTGCTCCCCGAACTGATCCTCGATCACCAGCTCGCCGCCGTCGTAGGTGCCCGGATCGCTCAGGAACAACGTCGCCGACAAATCGGAGCGCAGGCGAAAGTCGCTGCCACGCCGCAACCGGATCGCATTGTCGACGTGCATGCCGAATGCCTGCCCGCCGGCGTAGCGATTGAACAGCGGAGGAAAGACCTTGAGCGGCAGCGCGGCGGCGACGAACAGCGCCGAGCGACCGAGCGCGTCGAGCACGATTGCCCCGCCCTCGCGCGCGGCAGCGCTGTCCTCGGGCAATTGTTCGTTCTGCTTGGCAAGCGCCGACTGCGGCCCGCTGGTGGCGTTGCCGTCCGCCCACCCGCCCGCATCGATCACCCCGCGCAGCCGTGCCACACCGGTCGCGTCGAGCACGTCGGGGATCGCGATCAGCATGGCGGGACCTCCTTGCGTCAGAAGCTGTAGAACAAGCTCAGCACCGCCTGACGCCGATCGCCCGGCGCGGCCCAGCCGCCGGTCACGACGCCGCTGGTCGCGTTGATGTTGTTGCGCACGCTGGTGAAGTAACGCTCGTCGGTCAAATTCTGCAAGTTCAGCTGCAAGGTCACGCCTTCGCGGAAGCTGTACGCCATATACGCGCGGTGGATCAGGTAATCGTCGACCTTGAACTGCGGCGCGATCTGACCGTCGACCGCGACGACTGGCGAGTTGCCGTAGAACGACCCTTGAAAGGTTAGCCCGTACCCGATCTCCAGTCCGAACGGCAGGCGATAGGTTGTGAACAGGCTACCCGAATGCTCGGGCGTCTGCACCAGCCGGCTTCCCGCCTGCGGATCGGGGATCGCAACCGAGTTGGTGCAGCCATTGCCCGCAAGATTGGTCGCCGAGCCGCGCGGATTGTCGCGGCAGAAATCGGACACCGATTGCAGCACCCGGCTGTCGAGATAAGTGTAATTGGCGAAGATCGTCCAGTTGTGTGTCACATTGCCGCTCGCGCCCAAGGCGATGCCGTCGACGCGGCTGCGTCCGTCGAGCACCTGAAGCGACGCGGGCAGCGCCGGATCATTCGAGGGCACGCGGTAATTGGTCCGCTCGTTGCGGAACGCGGCGGCGGTCAGCTCCAGGCGGCGATCGAACAGCCCGGCCTTTAGGCCCACCTCGTAGTTCTTGGCGGTCTCGGGTGCCACCGCGCACGGATCGGCCGCCGCGGCGGTCGCGAGCGTGCCGCAGCCCAGCCGCACGGTCGCCGACGACGGGGTGCGCGCATTGCCGTAGCCGGCGTATACGCTGACGTCGCGCACCGGGTGGAACACCGCGCCGACGCGGTAGGAGAACAGCCGCTCGCGGCTGACCTGCGGCAGTTGCGCGAGCGGCGTGACCGGCGTCGTGCCCGGCGGCACGAACGCGAGCGGGTGCGCGCGGAAGGTGTTGCGGTTGGTCTCCCACCTCACCCCGCCGTTCAGCTCGAAGAAGCGCCCGAGTTCGAGCGTGTCGAACGCGTAGACCGCCAGGTTGCGCGACTCCGCGGAAGAGATCGCGGTCACCGTGCGATTGACCGGGCCGGTATAGGTCGTGTCTGGTGCCACGATCGAGAGCGGCGGCAGCGTCACTGCGGCGCCAGCGGCGGTGCGCGTCAGCGATCCCTGAATTAGGTCGTAATCCTCCAGCGTGCCCGCCACCCCAATATTGGCGACGTTGCGCACGCCGCCCTTCTCGCCGGTTTCAACGCGCAGGTCGGTCTGATTGAACAGCAGCTGGTTCTCCTGCTCACGCAGCAACCCGCGCGGGCCCGACGGTTGCCAGAAGCCGGGCTGCAACCCCGCCGGGCAGGGCGCGCCGACGATGCCGTTGATCGCCTGCGTCACCGGCTGGCGGTTCGTCTCCGCCAAGCAGAAGGTGCCCTGCGGCGCGCTCGTCACGCTGTTCTGCCCGACGCGCTGCCACCGCGTCAGATTGCGGACCGACACCTGATCGTTGACCGCGTGGCGAAACGTCGCGGTCAGCCGGTCGACGGTCACGTCCTGTCGGTCGAGATTGACGATGCCGTAATAATCGGAGCGGCTGGTGCCCGGCAGCGGCCCGTCGTTCACCGGCGTCACAAAATAGGGTACGCCGTAGATCGGCGTGTTGCGGTCTTCCTGATGGACGTAGGCGAGCGTCAGGCTGGTCGGCCCGCCGACGCCGATCGTGATCGCGGGCGCGACACCCCAGCGCTTCATCCGCTCGACATCGCGTCCGGGCACGTCGTTGCGGTGGTACACGCCGTTCAGTCGTACCGCGACCATGTCGCCGACGCGCTGGTTCGCGTCGATCGCGGCACGGTAGTAATCGTCGGTGCCGATCGCCGCTTGCGCGATCGTCAGGTCTTCCGCCCGCGGTTCCTTGCTGACGAGATTGATCGTGCCGCCGACGCTGCCCGATCCGTTGAAGACCGAATTGGCGCCGTTGTAGACTTCGATCTGCTGCAGGTTGAACGGATCGGTACGGCTGTACTGCGCGCTGTCGCGGACGCCGTCGATCGTGATGTCGTTGTTGGCGGAAAAGCCGCGCAGATTGATCGAATCGCCGTAACCCCCGCCGCCTTCACCCGCCCCGAAGGTGATGCCTGGGATCGTCTGCAACGCGTCGCGCAGGGTGAGCAGGTTCTGCTTCCTGAGCGTCTGGTCGGAGATGACGGTGATCGTCTGCGGCGTATCGATCAGCGCGGAGGTCGCCTTCGGGCTCTCGACCGCCGGTGGCTTGGCCTCGAGCGTGCCCGTCACGACGATGTCGTCGCGCTCGATCTGCGCGCGGCCGTCCTGCACGCGCGCCGCGGCGCTGTCCGCGACGGGCGCGGCGCCGGGAACCTCGGCGAGCGCGGGCGCGCTGGCGATGAAGCCGACACAAGACAGCGCCAGGAATGGCGACACGGCAGATGACATGAAAACGAACCCCCCAACTCTTATGGAGGGTCAGCTATTGAGAGTCACTCGCACTGTCAATGCTAATGCGATCCAGTCGCATCTTTGCCGCATGATTGTGTCAGCACCCAGGTGCGCAGCGCGCTGGCGAGGTTCGGCGGATCATCGGCGACGATCCTGAGCGCATCGACCTGCGCCACCAGCGCCGACAGCGGCAGCGCGCGCGCGACTGCTGCCTCCTCCAGCGCGCGCCAGAACAAGGGTTCAAGGCTGATCGAGGTCTGATGCCCCGCGATCGTGATCGATCGCTTGACCGGGCCGACAAAGCCGCCGGGCGGCGCGACGATCACGCGAGTGACGCGTCGACGAGCGCGCGCGCGTGCAACTCGGTGGTGTCGAACAGCGGAACGGCGCTGTCCTGCTCCCCCACCAGCAGCATGATTTCGGTACAACCGAGGATGATCGCCTCCGCACCGCGCCCGATCAGCCGGGCGATGACGTCGCGGTACAACGCGCGCGAGGCATCGAGCACCTCGCCCTGAACGAGTTCGCGATAAATCACGTCGTGAACGATCCCTCGTTCGGCGCGTGTTGGCACGATCACGTCGAGCCCGTGACGCATGCGCAATCGCTCGACGTAGAAGGGCTGCTCCATTGTGAATGCGGTGCCGAGCAGACCGACGCGCGTGAAGCCCGCTGCCTTCACTGCCGCGGCGGTCGGATCGGCGATGTGGATGAACGGCACGTTGATCGCTTCGGTGATCGCGTCGGCGACCCGGTGCATCGTGTTGGTGCACAGCGCCACTATCTCGGCCCCGCCGCGCTCCGCTGCCGCCGCGGCATCCGCCATGCGGCGGCCGAGCATGTCCCAGTCGCCGTCGTGCTGGAGCGCGGCGATCTCGGCAAAATCGAGCGACACCATCACGCTTTTGGCCGAGCGCATCCCGCCCAGCCTGCGCCGCACCTCCCGGTTGATAATCGAATAGTAATACGCCGAGCTCTCCCAGCTCATGCCGCCGATCAGCCCGATGGTGCGCACCCGCCGCTATTCCGCGTCAAACAGCGCCGCGAGTTGCTCGATGATCGTGCCGCCCAGCTGCTCGGCATCCATGATCGTCACCGCGCGACTGTAGTAACGCGTTACGTCGTGGCCGATGCCGATTGCCACCAGCTCGACCGGCGAGCGGCGCTCGATCCAGTCGATCACCTGACGCAGATGCCGCTCCAGATAGCTGCCCGAATTGACGCTAAGTGTCGAATCGTCGACCGGCGCGCCGTCGGAGATGACCATCAGGATGCGGCGTTCCTCCGGTCGCGCCATCATGCGCGCGTGTGCCCACATCAGCGCCTCGCCGTCGATATTCTCCTTGAGCAGCCCCTCGCGCATCATGAGACCCAGCGATGTGCGCGCGCGCCGCCACGGCTCGTCGGCCTTCTTATACACGATGTGGCGCACGTCGTTGAGGCGACCGGGCTGCGGCGGACGACCCGCGGACAGCCACGTCTCCCTCGACTGCCCGCCCTTCCATGCGCGCGTGGTGAAGCCCAGGATCTCGGTCTTGACCCCGCAGCGTTCGAGCGTGCGTGCGAGGATGTCCGCGGAAATCGCCGCGATCGAGATCGGGCGCCCGCGCATCGACCCCGAATTATCGATCAGCAGCGTGACCACCGTGTCGCGGAACTCAGTATCGCGCTCGATCTTGTAGGAGAGCGACTGACCCGGCGCGGTGACGACACGCGCCAGCCGCGCGGCGTCGAGCAATCCTTCCTCCTGATCGAAATCCCACGAGCGCGACTGCTGCGCCATTAATCGCCGCTGCAACCGGTTGGCGAGTTTGGAGACGGTCGATTGCAGGTGTACGAGCTGCTGATCGAGATAACCGCGCAGCCGCACTAGTTCGTCGGCGTCGCACAGGTCGGTTGCCGCCACGACCTCGTCGAACTGCGTCGACCAGACCTTATAGTCGAACTGCGGCATATGGTCGGACGGCGGACGGTTGGGGCGAACGGGCTGCATCCCCTCCTCGCCCTCGTCACCGGGTTCGCCGTCGACGTCTTCCATGTCGTCGCCGTCAGTTTCCTGGCCCTCGCCCTCCTGCTCGTCGGACTGGCGTTCCTCGCCGCGTGCCTCGGTCTGCGCCTCGCCCTCGCTGCCCTCGGCCTCGCCCTCGTCGGCGTCGTCGCTGTCCTCGCCCTCGCCGCCGGCCTCGTCCTCGCCGCCTTCCTCGTCGCTCTCCTCGGGCACCTGCTCACCCTCGACGAGTTCGAGGTCCTCGAGCAGCTTGCGTGTCAGCCCCTGGAACGCGCGCTGGTCGTCGAGCAC
>NZ_CAJYVU010000062.1 GCF_913778135.1 uncultured Sphingomonas sp.
CTCTCGGTCGTGAACCCGCCGTTGATCGCGGCGCGGCCGCCCAGGATCGGCTCGTTGATGTTGGGTGCGGAGATGACGCTGTTGTCGAGGATGATCGCGAACGGCTTGTTGACGTTCTCCTGCGTCACGCGCGCGAAACGGCGACCGCCCTGGCTGTCAAAGGTGATCGACACCTGCGGCGCGTTGGTCTGCGGATCGAACTCCTGCCGCGCGTCCGACAGCATGTCGCCGGTGATGATGGCGGAGCGCTTCACCGCGATGAACGGGATGCCCGACGGGCTGTTGGGGTAGGGGAGCACCTGGCTGCCCGCGGGTGCCTGACCCTTGGCGAGCTGCGTCGGATCGGCATTCTGGTCGACCAGCTTGAACTCGAGCTTGGCGGTCTTGCCCAGCAGGTCCTTCAACGCCTGCGGATTGCCCAAGCCCGGCACCTGCACGACGATTCGGTTCGACCCCTGGCGGATGATCGTCGGCTCGCGCGTGCCGAGCTCGTCGATGCGGCGGCGCACGACCTCGGTTGCGTCCTGCATCGCGCGGTCGACCGCTTGCGTGAGGCCAGCCTGCGTCGGCGTCAGCACGAAGCGGCTGGTGTCGACGACCTGGATGTCCCACTCGCGCTGCCCGGTCATGCCCGCGCCACCGCCGGTGATCGCAAGCAGCCGCTCGCGCGCGGCGTCGACTTGGCTTGGATCACGCAAGAGGAACGACAATTGGCCGCCGCGGCTTGAGATGTCGCCTATCTCGATCCGCGGATCCTGCCGGCGCATCTCGGTCTGCACCTGCTCGCGCATCGCCTCGACCCGCGTCGCCGCGACGTCGTTGGTATCGGCCTCGAGCAGCAGGTAGCTGCCGCCGGCGAGGTCGAGCCCTAGGTTGATCGTCGAGAATTTGACCGGCAGTCGATCGTTCAACCCCGGCACGATGCTCGGGATCGCAAGCGCGACCAGCACGGCCAGGAACGCCCAGATCGAGGCGACCTTCCAGCGTGGGAAATCGAGCATCGTCGCTTGTCCGCTCAGTCGTTGGCGGGCTTGGAGCCGAGCGGAGTGACCTCCGCCAGCGTTGCCTTGACCACGCGCACGCGGGTGTTGGGCGCGATCTCCACTTCGACGAAGGCGTCCTCGACGCGCGTCACCTTGCCGACCAGACCGCCCGCGGTGACGACCGAATCACCCTTCTTCACCGCCGCGACCGCGGCCTGCAGCTTGCGCACGCGCGCCTGCTGCGGACGGATCATCAGGAAGTAGAAGACGATGAAGATGAGGAACAGCGGCGCCAGGCCGAGGAAGCCGCCGAGTGCACCGTTCGCGGAACCCGCACCGCCGGCTGCCTGCGCGTAAGCTGGAGAGATGAGCATCGTGTCCAAGCATGAAAAGTTGCGCGCGCGAGCGTCACCCGCACGCCAAAGAAGTTCCCGGCGCTACCATCGCGCGTCACCCGGCGCAACTGCCCGCCCCCGGAGCACCGCCGGGCGGACCACGCGGGCGTGCGCGCAACAGGTCGCTTGCATCATCGCGTCGCCGCGCGTAATGGCCGCCGCTCGGTCGGGGCGTAGCGCAGCCTGGTAGCGCATCACACTGGGGGTGTGGGGGTCGCAGGTTCGAATCCTGTCGCCCCGACCAAGTCACACAGCGACGATGTAGCAAGGCACCGCCTCGGAGCTGTCCTACAAGCGTGTGTTCACGCAATGTTCCCGCGGTTCAACCGGGGAGTGTTTCACGTGATCGATCAACTCATCGACAACGTCATCGACCGCGAGGGCGGTTATTCCAATCACCCGAGCGATCGCGGTGGTGCCACCCGCTTCGGCATCACCGAGGGCACGGCGCGCGCCAACGGCTATGCCGGCGACATGAGGCATTTCTCGAGAGCCGCCGCCGCCGCGATCTACCGCCGCATCTACTGGCTCCGCCCGCAGTTCGATTCTGTCGCCATCCGCGCGCCGGCACTCGCCGCCGAATTGTTCGACACCGGCGTCAACATGGGGCCGGCGGTCGCGGTGACCTTCCTGCAACGTGCGCTCAACGCGCTCAATCGTGGCGCGACCGACTACGCCGACGTGGTGCTCGACGGTCGCGTCGGTGCGCAGACGCTCGCCGCGCTCGATCGCTTCCTCGCCACGCGGCGCGCGAGCGGGGAGGTGGTGCTCGTCAAGGCGATCGAGGCATTGCAGGGCGAACGCTACATGGCACTCGCCGAGCAGCGTCCGGCCAACGAGGCATTCCTCTACGGCTGGCTCGCCAATCGCCTCAACTGACGGCGCCAAAGGTCGCGCCCCTCGCGCGCACATGCGTAGGGGTGTGACTTTCGTGACCTTCCAGCCTCATCGACCCTGCTCAGGAGCCGCACTATGGCCATCCCCGTCACCGACCTCGTCGCGCCGCTCGCGGGCGTGCTCGACCGCATCATCCCCGATCCTGCCGCGCGCGACGCTGCCAAGCTCGAATTGCTCCGGCTGGAGCGGACACATGAACTCGGCACCTTGCGCGCGCAGATGGCGGGTGTGCTGGCGGAGGCGAACAGCCCCGACCGCTGGACTGCGCGGGCGCGTCCGTCGTTCCTCTACGTCATGTACGCGCTGCTATTGTGGAGCATCCCGATGGGGCTGATCGCCGCGATCCGGCCCACAGCGGCGCAGGCGATCGCGCGCGGCATGACCTCCTATCTGAACGGATTGCCCGAGCCGCTCTACGCGCTCTTCGGCACCGGTTATCTCGGCTACACCGTCGCGCGCGAATGGGGAAAGCGGTCGCGCTGACGAATTACGAGGCGGCGGCGTTCTCGCCGGCTGCCTCGTCGCCCTCGTCCGAATAGGCGCGTTCGAGGTACAGTTCGGCCATCTGGTAATGCGCGCGGCATGCCGCCGGGTTCTCGGTCGCGCTCGCGGCCTCGATCTCGGCCTCTGCGCGACGGTTGTAATATTCGCGATCGTCTTCGTCGTCGGTACGCACGCACCATCTCCTTGGAGGAGGATGTCGCATGCGCGTGTTTCCCCCGCTTTGCTACAACATAGGAAATCGTACCGGCGGTTTTTATGCACCATCCGCATGGTAGCTTTGCGAGACACAGCGCGCTTCCGGTGGGGTTGGCACAATCCCGCGCCGCTACCTACATGGCGGCGCATGAGCGGGAACGATCCACATTCCATGCCGGTCTGGCATGGCACCACCATTCTCTCGGTTCGGCGCGGCGGCAAGGTCGTCGTGGCGGGCGATGGTCAGGTCTCGATGGGGCCGACCGTGATGAAGCCCAACGCGCGCAAGGTTCGCACGCTCGGCAAGGACGGAAAGGTCATCGGCGGCTTCGCGGGTGCGACCGCCGATGCCTTCACGTTGTTCGAACGGCTCGAGGCCAAGCTAGAGCGCCACAATGGACAGCTGATGCGAGCGGCAGTCGAACTCGCCAAGGACTGGCGCACCGACAAATATCTGCGCAATCTGGAGGCGATGATGATCGTCGCCGACCGCGACGTGACGCTGATCCTGACCGGCAACGGCGATGTGCTGGAGCCGGAGGCGGGGGTCGCCGCGATCGGATCGGGCGGCAACTTCGCGCTCGCCGGTGCACGTGCGCTGGTCGACTATGAACAGGATGCCGAGACGATCGCGCGCCGGGCGATGAAGATCGCCGCCGACCTCTGCGTCTACACCAACGATCGCCTCGTCGTCGAAACGCTCGACTCGGCCAATTGAGTTCCCCCATGCAAGACAATCTGACGCCCAAGGCGATCGTCGCCGCGCTCGACGCGCACATCATCGGTCAGCGCGACGCCAAGCGCGCGGTCGCCGTCGCGTTGCGCAATCGCTGGCGCCGACAGCGGCTCGGCGCCGACCTGCGCGACGAGGTGACGCCCAAGAACATCCTGATGATCGGCCCGACCGGGTGCGGCAAGACCGAGATCAGCCGCCGGCTGGCGAAACTCGCCGACGCGCCGTTCGTGAAGGTCGAGGCGACCAAGTTCACCGAGGTTGGCTATGTCGGTCGCGACGTCGAACAGATCGCGCGCGACCTGGTCGAAGAGGCAGTGCGGCTTGAAAAGGAACGCCGCCGCCTGGCCGTCAAAGACAAGGCCGAGGAAGCGGCGATGAACCGCCTGCTTGATGCGCTGGTCGGCAAGGACTCGAGTCAGGCGACGCGCGAGAGCTTCCGCCAGCGCTTCCGCGACGGACACCTCGACCAGACCGAGATCGAGCTCGAACTCAGCCAGACGCCGCAGATGCCGTTCGACATTCCCGGCGGCGGCTCGGTCGGCATGATCAACTTGAGCGAGATGATGGGCAAGGCGTTCGGCAACAACGCGCCCAAGCAGCGCCGCAAGCTGCTCGTCCCGGCCGCATGGGAGAAGCTGGTCGAGGAGGAAGCCGACAAGCGGCTCGACCAGGACGAGGTCAGCCGCACCGCGCTCGCCGACGCGGAGGCGAACGGCATCGTCTTCCTCGACGAGATCGACAAGATCGCGGTCAGTGATGTGCGCGGTGGCTCGGTCAGCCGCGAGGGCGTCCAGCGCGACCTGCTGCCGTTGATCGAGGGAACCACCGTCTCGACCAAATACGGGCCGATGAAGACCGACCACATCCTCTTCATCGCCAGTGGCGCGTTCCACGTCGCCAAGCCGAGCGACCTGCTGCCCGAGCTACAGGGTCGCCTGCCGATCCGCGTCGAGCTGAAGGGCCTGACCGAGGATGATTTCGTCTCGATCCTGTCCGACACCAAGGCGTCGCTGCCCGCGCAGTACAAGGCGCTGATCGCGACCGAGGGCGTCGAGGTCAGCTTCACAGACGACGGCATCCGCGCCGTTGCGCGCATCGCGGCGGAAGTGAACGGCGAGATCGAGAACATCGGCGCGCGCCGCTTGCAGACCGTGATGGAGAAGCTGCTGGAGGAAGTCAGCTTCGACGCCGAGGATCGCAAGGGCGAGAGCCTCATCGTCGACGCCGCTTACGTCGAGCAGCAGTTGGCCAGCGTCGCGCGCAACGCCGACCTCAGCCGATTCGTCCTGTAAGGCTGCTCGCCGGGCTGGCTTGTCGTCAGCCCGGCAGGCCGATGATCGCGATCTGCCGTCCGTAATCGGGCTCGCCGCGGTGCGTCGCGCGGCGATAGCTGAAGAAGCGGTCCTCGTCGGCGTAGGTGTCCAACCCCATCGCCTCGATCCGCCGCACGCCAGCCGAGGCCAGTTGATGCGCCACGTAACCCTCCAGGTCGAACTGCGCGTGGTCGGCGCGACCGTCGATGAAGAACCGCTCGTTAACTGGATCAGCCTCCTCGAACCTGAGCCGAAACGCGGCATCAACCTCGTAGCTGGCCCGCGCGATGCACGGCCCGATCACGGCGGCGACCCGCTCCCGGACCGCGCCGAGCGCTTCCATCGCATCCACCGTCGCATCGGTGACGCCGCCGAGCGCGCCCTTCCATCCGGCATGCGCCGCGCCGACCACGCCCGCCGCCACGTCCGCCAGCAGCACCGGCGCGCAATCCGCGGTGACGATGCCCAGCGCGAGCGCGGGATTGTCGGTCACCAGCGCGTCGGCATGCGGTCGCACCCCGTTCGCGAACGGCACCCGCACGGTGACGCAATCGGGCGAGTGGATCTGAAACGGCGTCAGCAGCGTCGCGCAGGGCCTGACCGCTGCGAGCGCCGCCATGCGGTTCGCCGCCACCGCGCTCTGATCGTCACTCGATCCCGCGCCGACGTTCAGCCCCGCGAACACGCCACCCGACGCACCGCCGCGCCGGCCGAAAAACCCGTGCGGCACACCGCTCAGCACATCGGCGCGGATCACCTCGACCGCGCTCACAGCGCCAGCCGCATGATCAGGTCGCGATCGACCTGCGTTCCGGTCTGGAACGCGTAATCGCCGACGTGAACGAAGCCGTGCTTCTCGTAGAAGCGCCGCGCCCGCGCATTTTCCTCCCATACCGTCAGCAGCAGGCTCGACGCACCACGCGACTGCGCGATCCGGCGCGACCAGTCGAGCAGCGCGGGCGCCACACCCTGCCCATGAAACTCACCGTCGACGTATAGTTGCCGCAACTGGTACGCACCGCTCGCGTCGACCTCGCCGGTGAAGATCGGCGCGCTCACCTTCGCGTAGCCGATCACCTGTTGGTCGCTCATCGCCACGCGGTAGTCGAAGGCCGGATCGGGCAGGTCGTGGATTAGTGCGCCGCCGTCGCCGAACGCCTCCGCCAGATACGCCTCGATGTCGGCAGGCGGCGCGGAACGACCGAACGTGTCGAGCCACACTCGCCGCGCCATCGCGTCGATCGCAGGCCCATCGTCGGGCATCGCGTCACGGTAGACAATCATGCGAACCTCGCTCGGCGAAGGTGGGTCATGCGAACCCAGCCGGCTCGGGCCAGCCAGGGTGGCGCACCGCCATAACACGGAACAGCTCGCCCATCTCCTCGACTAGCCGACGGCGATCCTCCGCCACCCGCGGCCCCAGTGCCTCGGCGCGCGCGTCGATGCCGAGCGCGGTCAGGAAGGCGCCTTGCCCGACCGGACCCGAGCGCCGGCAACCCGAAGCCTCCGCCGCCAGCGCCAGCGTCGCGAAATCGACGTGCGCGGTCAGGTCCTGCTCGCCCGGCGCCTCGAACGGATTGGCGTAGGCATGTCCGCGCACCGCCTGCAACGTGTCGCCGACCGCCGGCCCCTCGTAGCCGTAATCGATCACCAGCATCGCGCCGCCCTGCGCCTCGATCAGCGCCGAAAGTCCCGCCATGATCGCCACGCTCGCGGGCGAGGTCTCGACCACCGATCCGAATGACGCCGCGTCGAGCGCCTCGGGCATGATCCCGGCGGGCATCGCGCCGCCTGCGATCGGCAGGAACAACGTGTCCTGACACGCAACCAGCCGCTCGCGCCAGCCATCGGCCCCGCGCACCAACTGCCGGATCGGCAGTGCATCGAAGAATTCGTTGGCGACGATGATCAACGGTACGTCCGCGGGCAGGGTGGAAACATCATCGTGCCATATCGCCTCGGGCACCGAGCGCGCCTGCACCTCGCGCAGCGCCGGGCTGTTCTCGACGAAGTGAACCGGCGGCACGAGCCCTGCCGCCCGCATCGCGCGCAGCGCGTCGGCAGTCAGCGTGCCGCGACCCGGCCCCAGCTCGACCCACGCGATCTCGGGACGCCCGGCGCGATCCCACAGGTCCGCCGCCCACAGCCCGATCAGCTCGCCGAACATCTGGCTGATCTCGGGCGCGGTCGTGAAGTCGCCGGCGGCACCCAACGGATCGCGCGTTGCGTAATAATGCGCGTTGGCGGCCGCCATGAACTGGCTGACCGGGATCGGCCCGCCCAGCGTGATCGCGCGCGCCAGCCGCTCGGCGAGCAGCGGCTCGCGCCTCGACGTGCCCGGCGGCGGCACTAGCGGATGCGCGCCGCTCAGGCGACGCTCTCCAGCCCGGCGGTCGGCTCGATCCGCTGGCGGCGTCCCGGCGCCGTCGCGATTAAGAATGCTCCCGCCAGCACCATCGGGATGCACAGCACCTGCCCCATGTGGATGGTGTTGGCGAAGAACGTGCCCGCGAACTGCGCGTCGGGTTCACGGAAGAACTCGACGATGAATCGCGCCACCCCATAGCCGAGCAGGAACAGCCCGACGAGCTTGCCCGGCTGGTACCGCGCCTTGGTGCGCCAGAAGAAGAACCAGAGCAGCAGGAACAGGCAGATGCCCTCCAGTCCCGCCTCGTACAGCTGGCTCGGGTGCCGCGCGGGCTCGACGAAGCCGGTCGGCACGGTGCGCTCGAACACGATCGCCCAGGGCACATCGCTCGGCTTGCCCCACAGCTCGCCGTTCACGAAGTTGGCGAGCCGCCCGAAGAACAGCCCGAACGGCACGACGCAGGCGACGTAATCGTGGATGCGCAGCCAGTTGAGCTTGTGCTTGCGCGCGAACCAGATGATCCCCAGCGACGTGCCGATCACCCCGCCGTGGAACGACATGCCGCCGTCCCACAATCGCAGGATGCGAAGCGGGCTCGACAGCATCTCCGGCGCGTAGAACAGCACGTAGCCGATCCGCCCCCCGAGGATGATGCCCAGCGTCGCGTAGAAAACGAGGTCGTCGGCGTGGCGCCTTGCCATCGGCGCACCGGGCTGCGCGAGGAGTTTCAGCAGGTACCACCAGCCGACAACGATCCCCGCGATATAGGCGAGGCTGTACCAGCGCAGCGTAAAGAAGCCGAGCGTGAACACGTCGGGGTGGAGGCCGAGATCGGCGAAACGGATGTGGCCGGCGCCCGCGTAGGCGGCATCGGCGAGTATCGGCAGGATCAAGGCTTTCCCCTCAACATCGTCGCCTCCATAAGGAGCCAAGGGCACAAGACCAAGCCGTCAACGGCGGCCAAGCGGAGAGAATGATGCGAACCGAGCTCGACCAGCGGATGGATGCGGTGATGGGCGCGATGACGGGTGCGGGCGGGCAGTTGCCGCTGGGGCAGGTCGAGCGTTTCGGTCGCTCGCTGCCCTACATCGCCGCCGCGCCGCCGACGCTGCCGGCCTATTTCGCGCATTTCTGCACCCAGCACGCCGAGGCCGAGTTCCTGGTCGCAGGCGACGAGCGGCTGACCTTCGGACAGGTTCACGCCGCGGCGGCGAAGGTCGCCGACGCGCTCGTTGGGCATTACGGCATCGCCAAGGGCGACCGCGTCGGCATCGCCGCGCGCAACTCGCCGTCGTGGATCGTGCTCTACATGGGTATCCTGATGGCGGGCGGCACCGCGACGCTGCTCAACGGCTGGTGGCAGGCGGAGGAGTTCGAGGCCGCGATCCGCGACGTCGGCGTTGGCCTGATCTTCGCCGACCTGCCCCGCGCCAAGCGGCTGGCGGCGATCGAGGGTATGTCGGTGCGGGTCGAGGCGATCGACGATCTGCGCCCGCTGAACGAGGCGATCGGCGCCGTCATCCATCACTCGTCCGGCGCGGCGCTGCCGACGCTGACCGGTGATGATCGCGCGACGATCCTGTTCACCTCGGGCTCGACCGGCAAGTCAAAGGGCGCGCTGTCGACCCACTTCCAGGTGGTGCAGGGCATCTTCAACTATCTCGCCTCCGCGCTGATGATGCTGGGTATCGCGACACAGGACGGCACCGCCAGCATGCTCCAGCCCGCGACCTTGCTCAACGTGCCGCTATTCCACGTCACCGCCGAGGTGCCGGTGTTCCTGCAAAGCATGGCGATCGGTCGCAAATTGGTGCTGATGCCCAAATGGGACGCCGAAGAAGCGATGCGGCTGATCGAGCGCGAACAGGTCACCTATTTCGTCGGCGTGCCGCTGATGAGCTTCGAAATGCTGACGCACCCAAACCGCGGCAAGTACGACCTGTCGACGCTCGCCGACATCGCCGCGGGCGGCGCGCCGCGCCCCGTAGAGCACGTCCGCCGCATCGATGCCGAGATGGAGGGTGCGCCGCTAATCGGCTACGGACTGACCGAGACCAACGGCATCGGCACGGGCAACTGGCGCGGCAATTACGTCGCCAAGCCCAATTCGGCCGGCCGCGCCTCGCCGCCGCTGGTCGACCTCGCGATCCTCGACGACGCGGGTAAGCCGGTTCCTCAAGGCGAGCGCGGCGAAGTCTGCATTCGCTCGGCCGCGTGCTTCGAGGAATATTGGAACAACCCGCAGGCGACTGCCGACGCGTTCACCGCCGACGGTTACTTTCGCACCGGCGACATCGGCTACCTCGACGAGGACGATTACCTGTTCATCGTCGACCGCAAGAAGGACATCATCATTCGCGGTGGCGAGAACATCAGCTGCCAGGAGGTCGAAGCTACCCTGTACGAGCATCCCGAGGTCGCCGAGGCCGCAGTGTTCGGGCTCGCCGACGAACGCTACGGCGAGGTACCGGGCGCGGTGGTTCATCTCGCTCATCCGGGCATTGTCGAATCGGAGGATTTGATCGCTTTCCTCACGCCGCACATCGCCGCGTTCAAGGTGCCACAGAAGATCTGGATCGCCGACGAGCCGCTGCCGCGGCTGGGGACGGAGAAGATCGACAAGGTGTCGCTTCGCGCCAAATACCGCGCCCTCGCGCTGAGCGAGAGCGTCTAGCCGCCGTTGCGGCTGCTTGTTCGTTTCGGCGACGCAGGTAAAGGAGCGAGCGATGCCAACGCTCTCGCGCCGCAATGTCCTCGTCGCCGGCGGCGCAGGCGTCGGGCTGGTGGTCGCCTGGGCCGCGTGGCCGAGACGCTACGCGCCCAACCTGCCGGTCGCGGCCGATGAAACGCTGTTCGGGGGTTTCCTGAAGATCGCGCGCGACGGGCGCGTGATCGTGGCGGTTCCACAGGTCGAGCACGGACAGGGCGTCTACACCACGCTGCCGCAGATCGTCGCCGACGAACTAGGGGCCGACTGGCGCACCGTCGGGGTCGAGGCCGCGCCGATCAACCCGCTCTACGCCAACCCGCTCGCCGCCGACGCGTTGTTCGCGGGCGGGTTCGACCATGTGCCGCGTGGGTTGCGCGACGAGCATCTGACGCGAAGCGCGCTGATGCTCACGGCCGGCTCGACCTCGGTTCGTCGTTTCGAGCAGAGCTTGCGCGAAGCAGGCGCGGCGGCGCGCGTGCTGTTGTGCAAGGCAGCGGCGGCGCGCTGGGACGCCGACTGGCAGGCGTGCGACACCGCCGACGGCTTCGTCGTATTCGAGAGCAGGCGCCTGCGCTTCGGCGAACTGGTCGAGGCCGCGGCGGGTTATTCGTTCCCCGATGAACTGCCCTTGCGCTTCGGCGACGAAGGGCGGCTGAGCGGTCGATCGCTGCCGCGCCTCGACGCACCGGCCAAGGTCGACGGATCGGCCAATTTCGCCGCCGACGTCCGGTTGTCCGACATGGTGTTCGCCAGCATCCGCCAGGGTCCGATCGGTGACACCCGCCTGCGCTCGTTCAACCGCGCCGCAGCCGAAGGCGTGCAGGGCGTCGCGGGCGTGGTCGCGCGTGATACATGGGTCGCGGTGGCGGCGAACATTTGGTGGGCCGCGAACCGTGCGCTCGATGCGCTCGCACCAAGGTTCGAGACGCGCGGGGGTGTGATCGACACGGCGTCGATCGAACGGGCGCTGGACAAGGCACTGGAGGGGGAAGGCTACCGCGTCGCCGCCGCGGGTGATCTGTCGGCAGCGTTCGCCAGCGCGCGCCTCGTTACCGCCGATTACCACGCCGCGCTCGCGCTTCACCCGTCGCTCGAGACGCCCACCGCGACCGCGCACTGGCGCGACGGTGCGCTCGAACTCTGGATCGCGACCCAGGCGCCGACCAGCGCGCGCGATGCCGCCGCCGCCGCGCTGGGCGTATCCGCCGCGCGCGTTACGGTGCACGCGATGCTCGTCGGCGGTTCGTTCGGTCAGGCGCTCGAAACCGACGTTGCCGCACAGGCGGCAATCCTCGCGCGCGAGTTGAAGCGCCCGGTCCAGCTCACCTGGTCGCGCGGCGAGACCGCGCTGCGCGACCGTTTCCGCGCGCCGGTGCGCGCGCGGATGAGCGCGCGGCTGGGTGCCGGCGGCGCGATCCTCGGCTGGCAGGCAAAGATTGCTGCGCCGGCGACGGGAGCCGAACTGGCCGCGCGCCTGATGCCGGACGATTCCCTACGGCGCGTCGCAGCGGCGCTGCCGGCGAGCGCTGACGGCTACGCCATGTCAGGCGCGGTGCCGCCCTACGCGATGCCCGCGCTCGCGATCGATCATCACCCTGCCGCCGTTGGCATGTCGGTCGGACAACTCCGCGGCCTCGCCGATGGCTACAATGCGTTCTTCACCGAATGCTTCATCGACGAACTCGCGCACGCGAACGGGAACGAGCCGATGAGCTACCGTATCGGCATGCTCGGCGGCAACGCCCGGCTGGCGCGCTGTCTGACCACCGCCGCCGCGCTCGGCGGCTGGCAGGGCGGGTTGGCAGGCAGCGGGCAGGGGATCGCGTGCCACGCGGTCGCGGGCAGCTTCATCGCGGTGATGGCGGAGGCGCGCGTCGACGATGCCGGGCGCGTGCGGGTCGAACGGCTGGTCGCCGCGGTCGATTGCGGCCGCGCGATCAACCCCGACGTGGTGCGCCAGCAGATCGAGGGCGGGCTGATCCTGGGCGTCGCGCTCGCGACCGGTTGCTCGACGCGGATTGAGCAAAACCTCGCCACGACGCGCCTGTTCGGCGATTTCGCGCTGCCGACGCTCGCCACTGCGCCGGAGGTCACCGTCGAGCTGATCCCCAGCAACGCGGAGCCTGGCGGCGTGTCCGACCTCGGGATACCTGCGGTCGCCCCGGCCGTTGCCAACGCGCTGCGTGCCGCCACCGGTGTGCGGCTTCGCTCACTCCCCCTGCAACCCCGCGCCTGAGGCATTCGCCCATGATCCCCGCCGGCCATCCCGTCATCCCGCGCCCGCGCATCGGCGTGCTGTTGATCAACCTCGGCACCCCCGACGCGCCCGAACCGAAGGCGGTCAAGCGCTACCTGGCGGAGTTCCTGTCCGACCGCCGCGTTGTCGAGCTCCCGCGCATCGCGTGGCAGCCGATCCTGCGCGGCGTGGTGCTGACCACGCGCCCGAAGAAGTCCGCGCACGCCTACAGCCAGGTCTGGCGCGAGGATGGCTCGCCGCTCGCCGCGATCACGCGCGCGCAGGCGCTGGCATTGAAGGATGCGTTCGGTGACAACGTGCTGGTCGACTGGGCGATGCGCTACGGCCGACCTGCCATTGCCGACCGCTTGCAGGCGATGAAGGACGCCGGGTGCGAGCGCATCCTGCTCGCCCCTCTTTACCCGCAATATTGCGCCGCAACGACTGCGACCGCCAACGACAAGGCGTTTTGGCATCTGGCAACGATGCGGTGGCAGCCGGCCATCCGAACCCTGCCGCCCTATTACGACGATCCTGCCTATATCGACGCACTCGCGCAAAGCGTTCGCGCGGGCCTTGCGACGCTCGACTTCACCCCCGACGCGGTGATGGCCAGCTTCCACGGCATGCCGCAGCGGACGCTCGAACTTGGCGACCCGTACCATTGCCACTGCCAGAAGACTGGCCGGCTGCTCGGCGAGGCATTGGGTATGGACCTGACCATCACCTTCCAGTCGCGCTTCGGTCGCGCCAAGTGGCTTGAACCCGCCACCGACACCGTCCTCGCAGCCATGCCGGGGCGAGGCGTGAAGAAGATTGCGATCGTTGCGCCCGGCTTCTCCGCCGATTGCGTCGAGACGCTGGAAGAATTGACCATCCGCGGACGCGAGACGTTCGAGGAAGCGGGCGGCACGCATTTCGGCTATCTGCCGTGCCTGAACGATACGCCCGTCGGCATCGAAATGTTACGCAGCGTCATCGCGCGCGAGCTTGAAGGCTGGACGCCGCGCCCTTAGCCTCGCGGGCGAACCAAGGAGAGGACGCATCGATGGCACGCGTAGCAATCGTGACGGGTGGAACACGCGGCATCGGCGAGGCGATCAGCGTCGCGCTACGCGACATGGGGCTGACCGTCGCCGCCAATTACGCCGGCAACGACGAGCGCGCGCGCGACTTCACCAACCGGAACGGGATTGCGGCATTCAAGTGGGACGTGGCCGACTACGAGGCTTGTCAGGCGGGCGTTGCGCGTGTCGCCGACGAGCTCGGGCCCGTTGACGTGCTGGTCAACAACGCGGGCATCACGCGCGACGGCACGATCATGAAGCTGAGCTACGAGATGTGGCGCGAGGTGATCGACACCAACCTGGGCGGCTGTTTCAACATGGCGAAGGCGGTGTTCCCCGGCATGCGCGACCGCAAATGGGGCCGCATCGTCAACATCGGCTCGATCAACGGACAGGCCGGGCAGTATGGACAGGTGAACTATGCCGCGGCGAAAAGCGGTATCCACGGCTTCACCAAGGCGCTGTCGCAGGAAGGCGCACGCGCCGGTATAACCGTCAACGCGATCGCGCCCGGCTATATCGACACCGACATGGTCGCCGCGGTGCCGAGCGAGGTGTTGGAAAAGATCGTCGCGAAGATCCCGGTCGGGCGGCTGGGCCAGGCGCACGAGATCGCGCGTGGCGTCGCGTTCCTGTGTTCGGAGGATGGCGGGTTCGTAACGGGATCGACGCTGAGCATCAATGGCGGGCAGCATATGTACTGACGGGCGCAGGCGCGTCGGCGACGCGACGGCGCCGATGCGCGCAGTGCAGCGCCCGGCACGGCCGGCGGGTCGCACCAGCGATCCCGTCCGACGTCATGGCGGCGGCTTTGCCGGCGCCCTTCCTTCTATGAAGCACTCGCCACGGCAAAGCCGCGGCGATCACGTCGACCGGGTTCGCTGACGCGACCCGCCGGCCGGTTTGATCGCTGCGCTGCGCGCATCAGCTCGCGGGCGAGCCTGTGATCAAACAACAACGGGCCGGCCGCCTTTCGGCAACCGGCCCGCGCCCCCGGTACGCTACGCGGGGGAACTCGATACGCTACGCGAGTAGGGGAGGGCGGCGCGGGGAGGTCCCGCCGCGCCGGCCGAGAGGGTTAGCGGCAGTAGCGCGGATTGTTCGACTTCTCGATCGCGTTACCCGCAACCGCGCCGCCGACGCCGCCCAGCACGGTGCCGAGCGTCCGGTCGCCGCGCGTGTCGATCGTGCGGCCGAGCAGGCCACCCGCGATCGCACCGACGATGGTGCCGGTCGTCCCGCCCGAGCAGCGGCGATTGTAGTTGTAGCGACGGTTGTCGTAGCGACGGTCGTAGTCGCGGTACCCGTCACGATAGCTGCGCTCGTACCGGTGACCGTAGCGCTGCGCGTCGGCGGCGACCGGCGCCATCGCGGCGGTACCCATCGCGAGGGCGGAGACGGCGAGGGTCAGATTCTTGAACATGGTACGAACTCCCGTTCTTCTTTGATTTGTCGCGGCGGGGTCATCCCGTCGTTGAGATGCTTATGAGTGATTCGCATTGAGCCGAGCCTGAATGCGCTCGTTATCGTTCGTTCATGCTTCGCATACCGGCCGCGGGTAGGCGGGCGGACGACACGCGCCTAAGAGCCGGCGGGTGAAATGGCCGTTCTCGATCGCGCTGGTGCTCGCCTTTGTCCCCGGCTGGAGCGGAACCGACCGGTTGCCGATCATCGCCGCCAACGCGGTCGTCCACGCCGCCGCTTACGTGCCCGACGGCGGGTGGCCGCGTCGTATCGGCGCGTTGACGCCGATCGGGGCGGTGCGCTTGTGGTCGCGCGATCCGGCGTTCGGCGGCTTTTCCGCGCTGGCGGTAGCAAATGGTGAGGTCACGCTGCTGAGCGACGGCGGCAATTACGTCCGCGTCGCGATCAGCGGCAATCACCTCCTCACCCGCGCGGCGGGTGCGTTGCCGGACGGACCCGGCACCGGCTGGGCGAAGGAGAGCCGCGACACCGAGTCGCTGGCGATCGATCCGGCGAGCGTGCGCGCGTGGATCGGTTACGAGCGCGCCAATGCGATCTGGCGCTATTCGGCCGATCTGAGGCGAGTCGAGGCACATGCGACGCCGGCCGCGATGCGCAAATGGCCGATGAACGGCGGTGCCGAATCGATGGCGCGGCTGCGCGACGGACGTTTCGTCGTCATCAGCGAGCAGGCACGTGCGAAGGGAAAGGGGCGTTTGCGGCAGGCGCTGATCTTCAGCGGCGATCCGGCGGTGCGGGGCACGCAAGTCGAACGCTTCCGCTACCGCCCGCCCACCGGCTACAATCCGAGCGACGCCGCAGTGCTGCCGAACGGCGATCTGCTGGTGCTCAATCGCCGGTTCAGCCGGCTACGCTTCGACGCGGTGCTGGTGCGTATCCCGGTAGCGGCATTGCGAGCGGGTGCCACGGTCGCCGGCGAAGAGATTGCGCGCTGGGGGCCACCGCTGCTCGGTGAGAACCCGGAAGGATTGGCGGTGACGCGCGAGCATGGCCGCACGATGCTGTGGGTCGTCACCGACAACGACCTCGCCTGGTATCGCCCGACGTTGCTGATGAAGTTCCGCCTGGACTAGACCAGTCCAACGCGAAGCGGCCCGCTACCTTTCGGTAGCAGGCCGTTCGACACCGTCACGCAGGTGCGTTTAAGCGGCGACGGGCTCCGCGGCGCGCTTCTTGACGATCTCGCGCTTCAGGCGACGTGCCTTCAGCGACAGCTTCTCGTCGTTGGTCTTGACCAGCCAGTTGTCGAGGCCGCCATTGTGCTCAACCGAGCGCAGGCCGTTGGTCGACACGCGCAGGCGCACCGAGCGGTCGAGCGCGTCGGAGATCAGCGTGACGTTCTGCAGGTTCGGCAGGAACGTGCGCTTGGTCTTGTTGTTGGCGTGGGAAACGTTGTTACCCACCTGCCGGCCCTTGCCGGTCAGCTCGCAGATGCGCGACATGGTTGAAATCCTGAAATACGGTTGCCCGGAAAGCCGGTGCCGATAGTGGCGATCCGTCCCGCGGTCAAGTCGGCAGCGTGTCTTGCCTCCCTCATGCCGCTGCAACCCGCGCCAACAAAGCGCGTTGTTGCGGCAGCGAATCGATGGGGAGAACAAATCATGCGCGCGTTTCTGGTCATGCTGGGCATCGTCGCATTGGCGATTCTTGCCGCGTTGCTGACGGGCTTCCTTCGCTTCGATCAGACCCAGCCCGCGCAGCTGCCTCGCCTAGAGGGCGGGCAAGCGCCGAAGTTCAACGCCGACGTCGGCCGCATCTCGGTCGGGACCGAGAACAAGACGGTCGCCGTGCCCGACGTCAAGGTGCAGAAGGCCGGCGAGCCCGCGCCGCAGCAGTAAGCGCCGCTTCCATCACGCCGCCGCTTGCGGCACGGGGTGGCAGATGTTCCCGTTACCCCCTGCAATGCGCGCCGCGTTGGATGCCGCCGCGGAGGCGGCGCGCGATGGCGAGGTGCCGGTCGGCGCGGTCGTGGTCCACGCCGGGGCTATTGTCGCCGTCGCCGCCAATGCACCGCGGGCGCTGCTTGATCCGACTGCGCACGCCGAGATGCTGGCGATCCGGCGCGCGGCTCAGCTGCTCGGGCGCGAGCGGTTGGGCGACTGCGACCTATGGGTGACGCTGGAGCCATGCACGATGTGCGCGGGCGCGATCTCGCACGCGCGGATTGCGCGGCTCTACTATGGCGCCGACGATGAGAAGGGCGGCGCGGTGACGCACGGCGCGCGCTTCTTCGCGCAGCCGACCTGCCACCATCGCCCCGAGGTATTCGCCGGCATCGGCGAACGCGAGGCGAGCGCGCTGCTGCGCGACTTCTTCGCCGCGCGGCGTTAGGCGATCGCATCGAACGCTTGATCGGGCGCAGGCCTGCCTAATGCACCAAGGCCGCGGGAGGATCGTCGACCCCGCGTGATTGGACCAGACCTCGCCGCAACCCGGTGATAGCGATGACATCAGCCTGCCGCTGACCTTACCTGCGCCGCAATCATCGTCGCTCTGGGCGAGCAATCCAGCCACGCTGGAAACAAAAGGAGCGGCGTGATCGTGACCACGCCGCTCCCACGCTTTCGTCGGTTAGCCCGCTTTAGCGCGGCGGCAGATCGCTCTGCGAGATCGGCACGACCTTGATCTCGACGCGGCGGTTGGCGGCGCGGCCCTGCTCGGTCTCGTTCGACTCGATCGGCTGCGTCTCGCCGTAGCCCTTGGTCGCGATACGCGCCGACTGGACGCCGTGGCTCGAGAGATAATCGGCGACCGACACCGCGCGCCGCTCCGACAGATCCTGGTTGTAGGCGTCGCTGCCGGTCGAATCGGTGTGACCGTACACGTCGATGTACGTCTCCGGGTAATCCGCGAGCACCGACGACACCTTGTCGAGCGTCGAGCGGAACTGCGGCTGCACGTTGGCGGAATTGTAGGCGAAGTTGATGCCCGACGGGATGTTAAGCAGCAGGTCGTCGCCCTGGCGCACCACTTCCACGTCGGTGCCGGCGGTGCGCGCGCGCATCTCGCGCTCCTGCTTGTCCATGTACGCGCCGATGCCCGCACCCGCGATGCCGCCTAGCCCCGCGCCGATGATCTTCTCGGTACGATCGCGGCGTCCGCCGACCAGATCGCCCAGCAGATAACCGCCCAGCGCGCCGCCGATGCCGCCGATCGCGGTCTTGCTGATGCGGCGCTCACCCGTATCCGGGTCGGTGGTGCAGGCAGCGGTAGTGACCAGCGACAGCGTCGCCGCGGCAGCCAGGAACTTGGACGGCAGCTTCATTCTTCTCCCTTTCATGAAACTCATGCGACCGAAACGGGACGATGGCGGCGATTGTTCCGCCTATGAACCGAACGGCCTTGCACTGAACGGCCGCTGCTGAACGCAGGGTGACACCAGCCCCGCGCAGCGCCCGACCCAGGTTGGCGATAAAGCGATTGTTCGCCGCCGCGTTTGCCGCCAAGGGTGTCGGCAGCCATGTTACCGCCGTACCCCTGGTTCGACGTCCTGATCATTCTCGCGCTGGTCGCGCTGAATGGCATCTTTGCGATGAGTGAGCTCGCGATCGTGTCCGTGCGCAAGGCGCGGCTGGAGGCGATGGCGCGTACGGGCCGCCGCGGCGCCGCCGCCGCGATCAAGCTGGCGGCCGACCCCGGCAAGTTCCTGTCGACCGTACAGATTGGCATCACGCTGATCGGCATCCTGGCGGGCGCCTATTCGGGTGCGAGCCTCGGCACGCCGACCGCGGCGCGGCTCGAGGCGCTGGGATTGTCGCATCACACCGCCGAAAGCGTTGGCTTCGCGCTCGTCATCGGGCTGACCACTTACGCTTCGCTGATCATCGGCGAACTGGTGCCCAAGCAGATCGCGCTGCGCGCGCCAGAGGCGATCGCGAGCGTCGTCGCATTGCCGATGACCTATATCGCGACCGTCACCAAGCCGCTCGGCTGGCTGCTCGACGGCAGCAGCGCGCTGATCTTCAAGCTGCTGCGCCTCAACCGCGAGAACGAGGACCAGGTCACCGCCGAGGAACTGCACCTGATCGTCGCGGAGGCGAGCAAGTCGGGGGTGATCGAGGAGCACGAGCGCTCGATCATCTCGGGCGTGGTGCGGCTCGCCGACCGGCCGGTGCGAGAGGTGATGACGCCGCGCACCGATGTCGACTGGATCGACATGACGCTGGGCGAGGCGGAACTGCGCGCCAAGCTGCTCGCCTCGCCGCACAGCCGCCTGCCGGTGGGTGACGGTTCGATTGATGCGGTCGTCGGCGTGGTGCAGGCGCGCGACGTGGCGGCGGCGCTGTTCCGCGGCGACGCGCTCGACCTCGCCACGTTGGTGCGCAAGGCGCCCGTCGTGGTCGATCAGATCGACGCGATGGACGCGCTCGACGCGCTGCGCCGTGCCGACGTGCCGATGGCGCTGATCCACGACGAATACGGACATTTTGAGGGGGTGGTGACGCCCGCCAACCTGCTCGCCGCGATCGCGGGCGAGTTCGCCTCCGACGCCGATCCCGACGAAGCGCCCAATGTGGTCGAGCGCGAGGACGGCTCGCTGCTGGTCGCGGGCACGATGGCGGCGGATGCGCTGGCCGAGCGGCTCGGGATCGATCTGCCCGACGACCGCGACTATGCGACGGTCGCTGGGCTCGCGCTCGCTGCCTTCCGCAAGCTGCCGGGCGAGGGCGAGCATTTCGAGGAACAGGGCTGGCGCTTCGAGGTCGTCGACCTCGACGGCCGCCGCATCGACAAATTGCTGGTCAGCGCGGCCTGAGGCCTTCGACCAAGAGTAGAGGAAGACACATGAAAACTCGCGCAGCCGTCGCGTTCGAGGCGAAGAAGCCGCTGGAGATCGTCGAGCTCGACCTCGAAGGACCGAAAGCCGGCGAGGTGCTGGTCGAGATCATGGCGACCGGCATCTGCCACACCGACGCCTACACGCTCGACGGCCTCGATTCCGAGGGTCTGTTCCCCAGCGTGTTGGGTCACGAGGGCGCCGGTATCGTTCGCGAGGTCGGCGCGGGCGTGACGAGCGTCGCCGTCGGCGACCACGTCATCCCGCTCTACACGCCCGAGTGCCGCCAGTGTAAGTCGTGCCTCAGCCAGAAGACCAACCTGTGCACCGCCATTCGCGCGACGCAGGGCAAGGGGCTGATGCCCGACGGCACCACGCGCTTCAGCTACCGCGGGCAGCCGATCTTCCATTACATGGGCTGCTCGACCTTCTCGAACTTCACCGTGCTGCCCGAGATCGCGGTCGCCAAGATCCGCCCCGACGCGCCGTTCGACACCAGCTGCTACGTCGGATGTGGCGTTACGACGGGTGTCGGCGCGGTGGTCAACACCGCCAAGGTCGAGCCGGGCTCGACCGTGATCGTGTTCGGTCTGGGCGGCATCGGGCTGAACGTGATCCAGGGCGCGAAGCTCGCCGGCGCGCTCCACATCATCGGCGTCGACATCAACGAGACCCGCGAAGAATGGGGTCGCCGCTTCGGCATGACCGCGTTCGTCAATCCCAGGCAAGTCGGCGACGTCGTCCAGCACCTGATCGCGATGACCGATGGCGGCGGCGATTATACCTTCGACTGCACCGGCAACACGGTGGTGATGCGTCAGGCGCTCGAGAGCGCGCACCGCGGCTGGGGCGAATCGATCGTCATCGGCGTGGCAGAAGCGGGCAAGGAGATCGCGACGCGTCCGTTCCAGCTCGTCACCGGGCGCGTTTGGCGCGGCACCGCGTTCGGCGGCGCGCGCGGGCGCACCGACACGCCGAAAATCGTCGACTGGTACATGAACGGCCTGATCGAGATCGATCCGATGATCACGCACCGGTTGAGCCTCGACGAGATCAACAAGGGGTTCGACCTGATGCACGCGGGCGAGTCGATCCGCAGCGTGGTGATCTACTGACGCCGCCGAGGTAGTGCGGCCACACAAGGAGAGAGACGATGTTCAGCCACATGATGGTCGGATCGAACGACCTCGATCGATCAAAGACATTCTACGACGCGCTGTTCGCGTCGCTCGGCGGCAAGCCGGGGTTCAAGGATCCGAAGGGCCGGCTGATCTACAGCCATAACGGCAGCATGTTCCTAGTGACCAAGCCGATCGATGGCGAGGCGGCGACGCACGGCAACGGCAGCACGATCGGCTTTCAGGTGACCGGCCCCGAACAGGCGCACGCCTGGCACGAGGCGGGCGTCGCCGCCGGCGGCACCGCGATCGAGGATGCGCCGGGGGTGCGCAGCGGCGGCGGCATGAGCCTGTACCTCGCCTATCTGCGCGATCCCGACGGCAACAAGCTGTGCGCGCTGCACCGCATGCCGGCAGAGGCTTCGACCCCGGCGTGAGCCAGACGCAGGCAGCCGCAACGAACACCGGGGCAGGACTGGCAACGGTCTCCACCGCCCGCGCGCACGGCGGGGTGCAGGGCGTGTACCGCCATGCCTCCGCCGCGACGGGCACGACGATGACCTTCTCAGTCTACGTGCCCGAGCACGCGCCGGGCGAGCGGCTGCCCGTCATCTGGTATCTGTCGGGGCTGACCTGCACCCACGCCAACGTGACCGACAAGGGCGAGTTTCGCGCCGCCTGTGCCCGTCACCGCGTCATCTTCGTTGCGCCCGACACCAGCCCGCGCGGGCAAGACGTACCCGACGATGACGCGTGGGATTTCGCCCAGGGCGCGGGCTTCTACGTCGATGCGACACAGACGCCGTGGTCGGCGAACTTCGCCATGTGGCGCTACGTGACCGAGGAGCTGCCTGCGATCATCGCGGCGTCGTTCCCGGTCGACATGGCGCGGCAGGGCATCACTGGTCACTCGATGGGCGGACACGGCGCGCTGACGATCGCGCTGACCTATCCCGACCGGTTCCGTTCCGTCTCCGCCTTCGCCCCGATCGTCGCGCCGACACAGGTGCCGTGGGGTCGCGCGCTTGACCGTTACCTAGGCGACGACACGCAAGCCAAGCGCCGCCACGATGCGGTGGCGTTGATCGAGGATGGTGCGCGTGTCGCGGAGTTGCTGGTCGATCAGGGCGACGCTGACAATTTCCTCGTCGAGCAGCTACGTCCCGAACTGCTCCGGCGCGCTTGCGCCGACGCCGGCATCGCGCTCGATCTCAGGATGCAGCCCGGCTA
Source organism: uncultured Sphingomonas sp. (assembly GCF_913778135.1). Taxonomy (GTDB): domain Bacteria; phylum Pseudomonadota; class Alphaproteobacteria; order Sphingomonadales; family Sphingomonadaceae; genus Sphingomonas. Next base: position 22,015 of record NZ_CAJYVU010000062.1, read on the forward strand.
CGATCACAGCTACCTGTTCGTATCGACTTTCATGGCCGATCACATCGCCTGGCACGCCGCGCGACTGGGATAGGCGGCAGCGTGTCCGCGCGGACACGACCGCGTGGAACCGTAGCGGCAACCGCTGCCGCGACTTGACGCGGCGGCAGCGCAGGGGCCACAGGCACGCATGGACGGCGCTCCCCACCCCGACACCCACAATTTCAAGCGGCGCGGCGTGTTGTTCGTGCTGTCCTCGCCCTCCGGCGCGGGCAAGTCGACGATCGCGCGCAAACTGCTGGCGAGCGAACCCGAACTGTCGCTGTCGGTGTCGGCGACGACACGCGCGATCCGGCCGGGCGAACAGGACGGGCGCGACTATCACTTCGTCTCGCTCGATCGCTTCCGCGAGATGGTGTCCGCGCACGAGTTTCTCGAATGGGCGCACGTGTTCGACCAGCGCTACGGCACGCCGCGCGGACCGGTCGAGGACATGCTGGCCGCGGGCAAGGACGTGCTGTTCGACATCGACTGGCAGGGTGCGCAGCAGCTGCACCAGATCGCGGGCGGCGACGTGGTCCGCGTCTTCATCCTGCCGCCGTCGATGGAGGAGCTGCACAAAAGGCTGCTCAACCGCAACACCGACGCGATCGAGGTGATCGACCGTCGCATGGCGCGCGCCTCGAACGAGATCAGCCACTGGGACGGTTATGACTACGTGCTCGTCAACGACGATGTCGAGCAATGCTACGCGCACGTCCGCACGATCCTGGCGGCGGAGCGGCTGAAGCGGTCGCGTCAGACCGGACTGATCGGCTTTATCCGAAAGCTGCGCACTCCCGCCTGAACGGCGAGCCTCAGATTACAGCAGCGACAGGAAGCGCACCGCGGCGTTGAACTCGCGCCGACGATGATCGCGCGCTTGCGTAGCGAGGCTGTCCTCGCCCCACGATTCCGCCTGCCAATCCTCATCGACGTGCGCCGCATTCCACAATGCGTCGGCGTCGATTGCGCCTTCCGCCAGCGCGAGCGTGCCGACCAGCGTGCCGGTGATCGTCACCAGCGGCGACATCGGGGCGAGCGCGAAGGCATCGCGCACCGCAACCGCGTCGCTCAACTGCTGCACGGTCGCGGCGGGCTGCGCGTGGTGCATGACGCCGGCGACCGGCTCGAAGTGCACGTCGTAGCGTTTCCGCGCCCATTCCAGCACCGGGTCCCACGTCGCCGCTTGCCGTGCCACCAGTTCGTCGGGCTGGTCGGCACGGTAGTAGAGCAGGTCGCTGTCGGCATAAGCAGAGAGCCCGCGCGCGAACGCCGCGGCGTCGGGTGCGATCCGGTCGATCGCGGCGTTGGCTAGCCCCGTCAGCGGCATCGCGCGCGGGTCGATCGTGTCGCCCACCGCGCGCCATTCCTCCGCCACGGCGTGCGCCAGTGCTGCGGTCGGCAGCGCTAGCGGCGCGCGTCCGGGCGTGCGTACCGGGCGATCGTCGAGCCGGATGACCCTGTCGTCGCCGACCGTGACCTCGCGCCAGAACCGCTTCATTTCGGGCTCCGCCAGCGCGCGGCGAGCGCGCGCGGCACCGTTGCCAGCATCCACATCGCGGCGAGCACGATTGCGACACCCAGCACCTTCGGCCCGGTCGTCTCCGCACGACCGACCAGGATCACGCCCAGCACCGCGCCGAAGCTGCCGATGATCCTGACAGCCGACAAAGCCGCCCAGCGTGGCAATGCGGGATCGCTCACGAAGTCGTCTCCACCATCATTTCGCGGGCGAGATCGCGGAAGTGATGCACCACCGCGTGCGCTCCGCCTGCGCGCAGCAGCGCCTCGTCATGGTACCCCCAGGTGACGCCGATCGCGCGCACGTCCGCCGCGCGCGCCATTTCCATGTCGTAGCTCGTGTCGCCGATCATGACGGTCAGATGGGGATCGGCGCCCGCCTGCGCCATCGCGGTATGGATCATCGACGGATGCGGTTTCGACGGGTGACGGTCGGCCGTCTGCAACGTGACGAAGCGGTCGGCGAGCCCGTGATGCGCCAGCACGTGCGCCAGTCCGCGATCGGACTTGCCCGTCGCTATGCCGAAGATCCAGCCGGCTTCAGTAAGTTGGTCCAGTGCCTCTACCAGTCCGTCGTACAGCGGCTCGGCCTCCAGCAGCCCGTCGGTGCGCATCCGCTGGAACGCAGACTTGTAATCCTCCGCCACCTTTGTGTGGAAATCCGCCTCGGCATCGGGGGCCAGCGCGGCGACGGCCTCGACCAGGCTCAGCCCGACGATGCCGCGGATCGCGTCGCGCGACGGCGCTTCGACACGCACACCCGCGAATGCCGCCTCCATCGCGCGGCAGATGTTGGCGTGGCTGTCGACGAGCGTGCCGTCGCAGTCGAAGATGGCGAGGCGGACGGGGGCACGGAGCATGGTCCGACCCCTAGCAGCATCGCGTCGCACCTGCCATCGATCACGTCACCAGCGCAAAAGGCGGCCACAATGTTCATGCTCGCCGAACGATCCTGCGCCCGCGACAAGCCGTTGTTCCGCCACGACGAATGTTGGTGGCACGGCTAGGTTCGTTAATCTCGATATGATTAACGGTTTGCGGCCGCGGGAAGGGTGGCCGAAGCGGGTGAGATCTGATGTTCGGTGCGGTTGCCTTTACCTATGGCCTGTTGTTGACCTTCGTCATGTCGGGGGCGACGCGCAACGCGAAGCTCAGCCGACCCAACCCTGCGATGCTGTCCGCGATTGGCTACGTGCTGGTCGGAATCACCAGCGCGGCGTCGCTGCTGCTGTTCGGATACGCCGGCTGGAGCTACCTGAGCGCCGCCGCCGTCTGATCGGTCAGTTCCGGCGGTCCGCCATCGCCGCTGCAAGGTCGCCGCGCCCGCTGGCTCGCAACGCCGCCTCGACGCCGCTGCGATCATCGGCCGGCTTGTTCTGCGACAATTTGGCGGTACCCCGCCACGCCTCGACGCGGATCAGATAGCCCTGGATCGCGTCGAGCATCCGCTCGATCGATGCAGCAGGCACCTTGTCGGTCGTCCACGCCGGTTTGGGCGCCAGCCGCGCCTCGTGCTCGGCGGCCAGTGCCTCGATCTGCGCGACCAGCGCGTCGCGTGACAGTGGTTCGATCACACCCTCCGCCTCGACCGCGACGTAGTTCCACGTCGGCACCTGCGCCGCAGTCTCGTACCAGTCCGGGCTGACATAGCCGTCCACGGGGCTGAAGGAGGCGATCGCGCGCGCCGGCCGGCAGCGGCGCGACCCGATTGCGGCGCGAACAGTGGAAGTGCAGGTCGCCCGCCTCATCAAGCGTGCACGGCGTGTGGATGACGCCCGCGCCGCTAGCCCCGAGAACGAAGACGTGCGCGAACGCGGTCGCTCGCGCGATGCGGCGGCACGCGGCCGCGTCGATCCGAAACGCGGGGTCCGGATGCACGCCGGCGCTCAGTCGTCGCGGCTGCCGCGTCCGCGCCGCTCGCCGCGTCGCGCCTTGCGCACGCCCTTGGCATGCGCGCGCGCCTTCGCCTTCTTCTCCTCGCGCGTCGGGGGTACGAAGTCGTTGATCGGCATCGAATTGCCCGCCATCTCCTCGAACCCCAGGCTCGCCAGGCTCTCGGCGAAATGCTGCGGCAGTTCCGCAGTCACGTCGATCTCGCCGCCGTCGGGGTGATCGACGCGGATGCGGCGCGCGTGCAGGTGCATCTTGCGGCTGATCCCGCCGGTGAGGAACGCCGCCGGACCGCCGTACTTGCCGTCGCCGACGATCGGATGGCCGATCGCCGCCATGTGGACGCGCAGCTGGTGCGTTCGCCCGGTCAGCGGCTGCAGCTCGACCCAGCAGGTGCGGTTGCCCGCGCGCTCAATCACGCGGTAGCGGCTGCGCGCCGCCTGGCCCTCGGCCTCGTCGACGTGCATCTTCTCGCCGCCGGTGCCGGGCTGTTTGGCGATCGGCAGCTCGATCATGCCGTCGTCGATCGACGGCACGCCGACGACCAGCGCCCAATAGACCTTCTTCGCGGTGCGGCCCGAAAATGCCTTAGCGAAGAACGCCGCCGCGCGCGACGTGCGCGCCACCAGCAGCGCGCCCGACGTATCCTTGTCGAGCCGGTGGACCAGCTTGGGCCGACCGTCCAGATCGTCCTGCAACGCGTCGAGCAGCCCGTCGACGTGCGCGGTCGTCTTGGTGCCGCCCTGCGTCGCCAGACCGGGCGGCTTGTTGAGCACCAGCGCCTGCGCGTCGCGGTGGATCACCATCTCGCGCGCGAATGCCTCTTCGTCGGCGGTCAGTGGCGTGCGCTCGCGCTGCGGGCGCGCGGTGGTGCGCACTGCCTCGACCGGCGGGATGCGCAGCGTCTGCCCCGCCTGGACGCGGTCGCCGGGTCCGACCCGCGCACCGTCCAAGCGAAGCTGGCCAGTCCGCGCCCATTTGGCGACGGTGGTGAAGCTGGTCGCATCGAGGTGCCGCTTAAACCAGCGATCGACGCGGATGCCATCGTCATCGGGCGCGATCACGAACTGGCGGACGTTCTCGACGAGCTTGTTCACGCAACACCTCGCACGATCGACAGGCCCGCGAACAGCGCGACGATTGCGCCGATCACCGACACGGCGACGTAGCCGAACGCGGGCAGGATCGCACCGCGCTCGATCATGTTGGCGGTGTCGAGCGAGAAGGACGAGAAGGTCGTGAACCCGCCCAGCACGCCGATCCCGAGGAACAGCCGCCAGCCCTCAGGCGCGGACACGCGCGCCAGCATGCCGGTCAGCACGCCCATCAGCAATCCGCCGACGAGATTGACGGTCATCGTGCCCCACGGCCAATCGGGACCCAGCAGCGAGAGCGTGAAGCGTCCGGTCAGGTAGCGCCCGGCTGAACCGAGCGCGCCGCCTGCCATGACGGGAAGAAGCGCATTCATCCATGCGCCCTATCCCGAAACCGTCGTGAAAGGAATGCGGGGCATAGATCGGCTGAACGCGCCCCAATCGGCGCGCGCGCCGCCGGATCAGCCGCCGTCCGCCATCAGGTCGATGTCGGTGCCGCCGTCCTGCCGCGCGTGCATCGTCGCCATGAAGGTACCGCCGCCGCGGCGATTGCCCGCCAGCACATGCTCGGCGCCGTCGGCGTGATGCTCCGCCGTGTAGCCCGCGTCCGACGCCTTGGTGTAATACCAGTCGAGCAGCCGCTGCATCGGTGCCGCGGTGGAGAAGCTGACGACACGCAAGGCGCAGCCCTGCCCATCAGCGCCGGCGGCTTCGGTCACGCGCGCGTCGGGGTAGAGCGGTAGCCCGCGCGGCAGGCGATTGGCCCAGCCGGCGGAATAATCGACGTTCGCCGCGCACTGCCCGGCGCGGCCGCCTTGCGCCTCGGCGAGCGCACCGAGCGTGAGCGAACGCCGCGCGATCGCGCACTGGCGGCAGGTGCCGACCGCGGCCGGAGCGGTTCGCAGCGTTTCGCCGGCTGTCGTGAGCGCGGCAGGCTGGGCATGCGCGGCGGCGGCGATGTCGACCGGCGGGACGGCACCGCTCTGCGGCTGTGTCGGTGGGCGCACGGTATCGGCATTGGCCTGCTGCACCAGCGCGGGATCGACCATGATCTGGTCGCGCAGCGCCGCGGTCAGCGCCGGGTCGGCGGCGGGTGACGAGGCAGCGGTGCTCGTCGCGACCGCCGCGGGCACCGGCGAACTCGGCTGGTCGGGGTTCTTGCCGCAACCGGCGAGGGCGAGCGCGATAGAGCAGTGCAGGAGAAAGCGCGTCATTGGGTCCAGCGCAGTTGGAGCGACGCGTCTGCCTATGCGCGTGCGGCCGTTAAGGAACGGTGTGACAAAGTGTGTGTCACTCTTGCAAGACACCCGTAAGGCGACCACATCAGGCTCATGTTCAACATTCTCTCGATCCTGATCGGCCTCGTCGCGCTGGTGCTCGGCATCGTGCCGTTCCTGCCGTTCTTCGCTTGGGGTTACTGGTTCGTCATTCCGATCGCGATCGTCGGTGCGGCGATCGGCGCACTGTCGTCGTCGAACAGCGGGCGCAACCTGAACCTAGTGCTGATCGTCATCTTCGCCGCGCGACTGATGCTCGGCGGCGGCATCATCTGATACGAAAAAGGGCCCGGTGTCGTACCGGGCCCTCTCAGATCACTGATACCGATCAGCGGCAGCGCACGTTGCCGCGGTCGACCGACTGACCCAGCAGCGCGCCGCCGCCCGCGCCGATCAGCGTGCCAAGCAGGCGCGAACCACCACCGGCGATCACGTTGCCCAGCGCGCCGCCCGCCAGGCCACCGACAACCAGCCCGGTCGTGCCGTCGTTGCGGCGGCAGTAATAACGATTGTCGCTGCCGCGATAGATGCGGTCGTTACGACCGAGCGAGCGGGTCTGGTAATAGCGCCCGTCACGATAATAACGATCGGCGTAATAACCGCGCTGACCCGGCTCGAAGCGATTATAGTCGTAGCGGTTCGACTGGCGCCAATCGCGCACGTCGCGGCGGTAATCCTTGCGTGCGTCGCGAATGTCGTCGCGGTACTCGCGCCGAGCGTCGCGAACGTCACGACGATTGTCGGCATCGCGAATGTTGTCGCGGTACTCGCGCTGTGCATCGCGCACGTCGCGATTGTATTCACGGTTTGCCTGATACGGGTTCTGTGCCAGCGCCGGCACGGCAGTCAGCGTGGTGGCGGTCAGTGCCGCGGCAATAGCAATACGCATTGAACAACTCCATCCTGTTGGATAGCGGAAGAACACGGTAGGGCCGAAACGGTTGCGTGAACGCAAAACTACGCTTCGTTCACGAGCCCTTCAGCGACTTGTCCAGTGTTATTTCGGCATTCAACAACTTGGAAACTGGGCAATTCGCCTTTGCGTCATCGGCAATATGATTAAACTCTTGTTCATCAATGCCGGGCACTGTTGCGACCAGTGTCAGTGCCGACTTGGTGATCTTGAAACCCGGGCCGTCCTTGTCGAGCGTGACCTTGGCGCTCGTCTCCAGCGTTCCGTCGCCGTGACCTGCCTGCGCCAGCGCGAAGCTCAATGCCATTGTGAAGCAGCTGGCGTGAGCGGCGGCGATCAGTTCCTCGGGGTTGGTGCCGGGTTCGTCCTCGAATCGCGTGTTGAAGCCGTAAGGATTGTCGGACAACACGCCCGACTGCGTCGAGACATGGCCCTTTCCGTCCTTGCCCAAACCTTCGTAGCGAGCGGATGCGCTTCTGACCGTCATAAATGATCCTTGCCTGATGTGAGAACGGGTGCGGTTCCGCGAGGAGAACCACACCCGTCCATTTCGGTTGCATTCAGTCGATGCTCAGCCGCGCATCAGCGGCAGCGGCGATCCCCGCTGCGCTCGATCTCGCGGCCCGCCAGCGCGCCGCCGACACCGCCCAGCACGGTACCGAGCGTTCGGTCGCCGCGCGTGTCGATCGTCCGCCCGACCAGCGCACCCGCTACACCGCCGACGACCAGCCCGGTCGTGCCGTTGGGCTTACGACAACGCAGCCGTCCGTCGTTGCCGCGCCACTCGCGGTACGAATAACGCTTGCGCGCATCGGCGTCGTGCGTCGTGGCGATCAGCGTCGGCAGAACCATCGTGGTCGCACCCAGGGCAAGCATCAGATTACGCATGAACATTCTCCCGGTTTGTTTCGCGTTGATGATGAAACGACCGCTGGATGCCACCTGTTGCATGAACCTGAAACAACGTCGCGTTCATCGAAACATGCGCGGCGCGTGGCCCGTGCAATCCCGTTGGCAGCAGGAACCCAGCTGTGTCAGGCTCCAGATATGAGCAACACCCGCAACATCGTCATCCTGACCGGCGCCGGCATCTCCGCAGAAAGCGGGATCGCGACCTTCCGCGGGCCGGGCGGTCTGTGGGAAGGGCACCGTGTCGAGGACGTGTGCACGCCAGAGGCGCTCGCCGCCGATCCGACGCTCGTCCACCGCTTCTACGATGCGCGCCGCGCTGCGCTGGATCATGTCGCGCCCAATGCGGCGCACGTGGCGCTGGCGCGGCTCGATGCGGCATGGACGGGCGAGTTGCTGATCGTGACGCAGAATGTCGACGATCTGCACGAGCGGGCAGGGGCGCGGCGGATGCTCCACATGCACGGCGAGCTGCGTTCGGCACTATGCGGGTTGTGCGGTATTCGTACCGCCTGGACGGGCTCGCTGCCGCCGCATGCGCCGTGCCCGGACTGCGGCGAGGATGCCTTGCGCCCCGACATCGTGTTCTTCGGAGAGATGCCGTACCAGATGGACCGTATCGAGCAGTCGCTGGGACACGCCGACCTGTTCGTCTCGATCGGCACCTCGGGCGCGGTCTACCCCGCCGCCGGGTTCGTGCAGTTGGCCGCGCGTTACGGCGCGCGCACGCTCGAACTCAATCTCGAACGGTCGGCTGGGAGCGATTGGTTCGACGAAACGCGCCTCGGCCCCGCGAGCGTGCTGGTGCCAGAGTGGGTGGAGGAGGTGATCGGCGCTTCAGCGCGCTGACCGCTCAATCGACCCAGTCGAGACCCAGGTCGCGATAGACGCTGCGGTCCTCGTCCCAGTCGGGCTTGACCTTGACGTGCAGGTAGAGGTGCACCGGGCGGTCGAGCAGAACCGCCAGCTCGGCCCGCGCGCGTGCGCCGATCTCGCGGATGCGTGTACCCCCCTTGCCGAGAACGATCGCGCGCTGCGTCACGCGCTCGACCAGGATCTGCTGGTGGATTTCAGCCGATCCGTCCTCGCGCTCCTCGAACTTCTCGGTCTCGACCACGCTGGCGTAGGGCAGTTCGGCGTGGAGCTGGAGGTAGAGTTGCTCGCGCGTCACCTCGGCGGCGAGCGCTCGCTCGCTCGCGTCCGACACCTGGTCCTCCGGATAATGCCACGGCCCCGCGGGCATCGCGGCGGCGAAGGCGTTCTTCAACTCCTTCACCCCGTCGCCGGTCTGCGCGGAGATGAAGAAGGTTTCGGCGAACGGCAGCATCGCGTTCAACCGCTCGGCATGGAGCAGCAGCTTGGGCTTGTCGGCGAGGTCGACCTTGTTGAGCACGAGGTAGATCGGCTCCGATCGGCCTTTCAGCGCCTCGGCGATCTCGGTCACCTTGGGGCCGAGCCCGCCCTTCGCGTCGACCACCAGCGCGATCACGTCCGCGCCTTCCGCCCCGCCCCAGGCGGCGGCGACCATCGCGCGGTCGAGGCGGCGCTTCGGCTCGAAGATGCCGGGCGTGTCGACCAGCAGCAACTGCGTCTCGTCGCGGATCGCCACGCCCATCAGCTTGGTCCGCGTCGTCTGCGCCTTGGGGCTGACGATCGCGACCTTCTGCCCGACAAGCGCATTGACGAGCGTCGACTTGCCCGCGTTGGGCGCACCGACGACCGCGACGAGGCCGCAGCGCTGCGCGGCCGAGTTCACTTCGCTAATCTCGCTCACTCCCCGGCGAACGCGTTCTTGAGCCGCGAGAAGAAGCCCTGGCTCTGCGGGCATTCCTCGCCCGTCTCGGTCTCGCGGAACAGCTCCAGCAATTCGCGCTGCCGTGTCGACAGCTTGGTCGGCGTCTCGACGTCGATCTGGATCACGAGGTCACCGTGGCCGCGGCCCTGCAGCACCGGCATGCCGGCGCCGCGCTGACGCAACTGCTTGCCCGACTGGATGCCCGCCGGGATGCGAATCTCGTGCGCGCGGCCGTCGAGGCCGGGGATCGACATCGTGCCGCCCAATGAGGCGGTGGTGAAGCTGATTGGCGCGCGCGCGAACAGCGTCGTGCCCTCGCGCTCGAACAGATTGTGCCGCTTGACGTGGAGGAAGATGTAGAGGTCGCCCGGCGGTGCACCACGCGCGCCCGCCTCGCCTTCGCCCGACAAACGAACGCGCGTGCCTTCGTCGACGCCGGGCGGCACGTTGACGTTCAACGTCTTGGTCTGCTCGACTCGACCCTCGCCGCGGCAGTCGCTGCACGGCGTGTCGATCACCTCGCCCGAGCCGTGGCAGGCCGGACAGGCGCGCTCGACCACGAAGAAGCCCTGCTGCGCGCGAACCTTGCCGTGCCCGGCGCAGGTCTTGCACTGGTGCGCATGGGTGCCGGGCTTCGCACCCGAGCCGTGGCAGGTATCGCACGCGACCGAGATGTCGACGGTGATGTCGGTCTGCTTGCCGTGATACGCCTCTTCGAGCGTGATCTCCATGTCGTAGCGTAGATCGGCGCCGCGGCGCTGCTGGCGGCCGCCCTGCTGGCGCCCGCCCATGAACTCGCCGAACACGCTCTCGAAAATGTCGGAAAAGCCGCCGAAATCCTGCGGCCCCGCACCGCCTCCGCCATTCTGGAACGCGGCGTGGCCGAAGCGATCGTAGGCCGCGCGCTTCTGCGGGTCTTTCAGGCAGTCGTACGCTTCGCTGACGGCCTTGAACTTGGCCTCGGAGTCCTTGCAGCCGGCATTCTTGTCGGGATGGTACTTCATCGCGAGCTTGCGGTACGACGACTTGATCGTGCCGGCGTCCGCGGTGCGCTCGCATTCGAGCAGTTCGTAATAGTCGATCGTGGTGCTCATGCCGGCCTC
>NZ_CAJYVU010000063.1 GCF_913778135.1 uncultured Sphingomonas sp.
TCGCATCGCGCACGGCGGCGCTGGCGTCGAGCTGCGACAGCTGCTTCGACTGGTACGACCCTTGCGCACCCAGCGCGACGTCGATCGGCCCACCGGTGCGCAGACGATAGTCGGCGCCGAGCGAGCCCTTCCACTTCGGCGCGTAGGCGAGCGTGGTGCCGTTCGGGATCACGCCCGTCGTCACGCCGTTGGCGGGTACGCGGAACTGGTCGATATGCGCGTCGGTGTAGGCAAGCCCGCCCGAGAACGACAGGTCGCGCACCGGCTGGAACAAGACGTCCAGCTCACCACCGCGCGTCGAGATCTGCCCCGCATTGGTGAAGCGCGTGACGACCACGCCTTCGATCACGTCGGGGTTGTTCGCCTGGAAGTTGTAATATTTGGCATAATAGCCCGCCAGATTGATCACCAGCTTGCCGCCGAACAGCGTGTTCTTCAGTCCCACTTCGTAGCTGTCGGCCGTCTCCGGCTGGATCACGTTGGTGCCCGTGCCGGTCAGATTGTAGAAGATGTTGAACGCCGGCCCCTTATACCCGCGCGAATAGGTCGCGTAGGCAGTCGATTGCCGCACGATATCGTACTGCAAACCGACGCGGCCTGACCAATTGTCGTTGGTCGTCTTGGCGGTGAAGGGAACGCCGTTCGACGCCGGCACCGCCTGCGTCGCCGCGGTCACGGGCGACACGCCGGCGCGCACCAGTCGCAGATATTCATTGTACACGCCCTGGTCGAAATTGGGCGAGATGCCCGGCCCCGTTAGCGCGGTGCGACGGATGTGCGATACGTCCAGCTGGTCGGTGGTGTAGCGCACGCCCACGATGCCGCGCAGGCGATCGGTGAAATTGAGCGTACCCTGTCCGAAGAAGGCGAGGTTCTTGAACACCGACCCGAACACCGCAGTGCCGGTCGGGCGCGTGACGGTCAGCCCGGGTGTCGAGCACGGTACTGGTACCGTCGGGGCAGGGGTGCAAACCAGGTCGTTGCGCGTGAACGTCCGCGTCGTCTCCGCGCGCGAATAGAACGCGCCCAGCACGTAGGAGAAGAACTGGTTCGACGGGCTGGTCAGCCGCAATTCCTGCGTGATCGTGTTTGACGTCTGCGGCCCGACGTCATGCAGCTGGTTGAACGTCGTATAGGCGCGCGGCAGCCAGTCACCGTCACGGATCTCGGTGTTGTCATACTCGCGGTACGACCCGATGTAGGTGACCGTCTGCGTGCCGAGCGTCCAGTCGGCCTGACCTGACACGCCCCAGCTCTTCTCGTCGGTGTGCGTGATTAGATCCTGGTTGATCCGCCGCGTGCGGTCACCTTGCGGTGTCGGCAGCACGCCCGAGTTGATGAAGCCGTTGACCTGCGCGTTGGTGGTTGCGCTGGCGGAGGTCGGGCCGGTGCCGATCACCTCGGCGCAGCAATCGTCGTTCGACTCGCGATAATCGCCGATGATCGTGATCGTCAGGTCGGGCGTCGGATCGGCAACGACCATCCCGCGCACGCCCCAGTGATCGTAGCCGTTGACGCGGCGCCCGCCATAGGCGTTGTTACGGATGTTGCCGTCGTAATTGCCGTAGAAACCGGTCACGCGCGCGGCGATGCCGGTGGCTAGCGGCAAGTCGAGTGCGCCGCGGACGCGGTATTCGTTGCCGTTGCCGAAATAATAGCCGCCGTCGATGAAGCCGCCGAAATCCTTGCCCGGGCGCTTGGTGACGATGTTGATGACGCCCGCCGAAGTGTTCTTGCCGAACAGCGTCCCCTGCGGCCCGCGCAGCACCTCCAGCCGGTCGATGTCGATCAGATCGCTGAACGCCTCGCCCGCGCGGCTGTAGACGACGCCGTCGACGACCGTGGAGATCGACGGCTCGCCCGCGATCGAGAAGGTCGATGTACCGACGCCGCGCAGGAACAACGACTGGTTGATCGCGGTGCCCGATTTGCGGAAGTTGAGCGTGGGGACGAGGTACTGCGCGCCTTCCAGGTTGACCGCGCCCTTTGCCGCGATCGCGTCGCCCGACAGCACCGATACCGCGATCGGCACGTCCTGCAATCGCTCCGAACGCTTCTGCGCGGTGACGATGATATCACCGGGCTCGTTCGCCGCGCTCTGCGTCGCAGTGTCGCTGCCAACGTCGGCGGCGGTCGTGGCGCTGCCGGTGCCGGTCGTCGTCTCGGGCGTGCCCGTTTGCGTCTGCGCAAGTGCGGGCGCCGCCATCAGCGCCAGCCACGCGGTCCCTGAAATCAACATCGTCTTCATCGTCTCGTCCCTCCCTAAAACCTACTCTCTCGCTGGAGATTTAGGTCAACGCTGTCACTGAAAGATTGTCTTTGGTGGCTAGAAACCCAGTTCGCTCATCTCGACGACGCGGTGCTCGCGCGCGCTGATCTCGGCCGCGGTGCCGATCGCGACCGCCATCAACCCGTCGCGCGCACTGACCTCGACCGCGCCTTCGCCGCGGACTGCGGCGTTGAAGCGCTGATGCTCGTAGAAGGTCGAACCGTGGTGGCTGCCCGCGTTCAGCGCGGTCTCGTCGACGTGGACAATGCTGCGCTCGACCTGCTTCGGTTTCATGAACCCGACACGCGGCGAATAGACGATTTCGCCGTCGGGGATCAGCACGTCGAGCCGCGCCTTGTCGCCGACCGCGGTGATCTCCTCCTGGTTGGTCGCGCCGTCGGCGAACATCGACAGGTCGAGCATCGCGCGTACGCCATTGGCGAAATCGACCGTCGTGAAGCTGTTGTCGATGATGTCGGGCGTGCGGCCATCATAGGACTCGTCGAGGTGGTTCACGTCCATCGCACCCGAGCAATAAACCCGCACTGCCTCCGACTGCGTGATCAGCCGCATCAGGTCGAAGAAGTGGCAGCATTTCTCCACCATCGTGCCGCCGGTGTTCGCGCTGAAGCGGTTCCAGTCGGCGACCTTCTCCAAAAATGGGAAGCGGTGCTCGCGAATCGACAGCATCTTGAGTACGCCGACGCGTCCGGCGTGCACCTGCGCGATGAACTCAGCCGCCGGCGGCATGTAGCGATATTCCATCGCGGTCCAGAACGGCCGCGCGCTCGCCTCGGCCTGCTCGACCACCCAGCGCGCATCCGGAATCGTCGTTGCGAGCGGCTTCTCGCACAGGATCGCCAGCCCCTCGCCGAACAACGGCGTCAGCACGTCGCGGTGCGTGTAGTTCGGGCTCGCAACGATCACCGCGTCGACCAGCCCGCTCTTCGCGAGCTCGGCGGAAGAGCCGAACGCCTTCACGCCTTCGGCGCGGTCGCCCAGCGCCTTCTTCGCCCAGCCGAGCGAGCGCTCGGTCGGGTCGGCGATCGCGGTCACTACTGCGCCCGGCGTGATCGCCAGATTGTTGAGATGCTCGACCCCCATCATGCCGGTGCCGACGAGGCCGTAACGCACTTGCCCTTCCAAAGCCCTTGCTCCTCTCCACTCGCCGCCGTACGTATGACAACGATGTCTGAAATCACTCTATCACCCGAACCACGTCCTCTCGGCAAGAGCGGATTAACTGTCAGCCCGATCGCATGGGGGATGTGGCGCTTCGCCAGCGTCTCTTCCTCAGAGGGGCGCGCGCTGATCGAGGCGGCGTTCGACGCCGGCGTCACGCTGTTCGACACCGCCGACATCTACGGCTTCGACGGCAGTGGTGGGTTCGGCGACGCCGAGTCGCTGCTGGGTGAGGTGTTCGCCGAGACACCGGGCCTGCGCGACCGCATGGTGCTTGCGACCAAGGGCGGCATCACTCCGCCGGTGCCGTACAATTCGAGCACGGCGTATCTGACCAAGTCGCTCGACGATTCGCTACGCCGAATGAAGGTCGACTCGGTCGATCTCTACCAGATTCACCGGCCCGACATTCTCGCGCACCCGCAGGAGGTCGCCCGCGCGCTCGACGACATGGTGTCGTCGGGCAAGGTCCGCGCGGTCGGCGTGTCGAACTACACCGCCGATCAGACCCGCGTGCTCGCCTCGTTCCTGTCGGTCCCACTCGCCTCGCAGCAGCCAGAATATTCGCCGCTGTTCCTTGATCCGCTGACCAACGGTCTGATCGATCAGGCGATGGAGATGGACCTGGCGGTGCTCGCCTGGTCCCCGCTCGGCGGTGGGCGCATCGGCACGCCGGGAAATGCGCGCGAGCAGGAGGTGGCCGACGCACTCGACACCGTCGCGACTCGCTTCGGCGTCAGCCGCGCCGCCGCGACCTACAGCTGGATCATGGCGCACCCGGCGCGGATCATCCCCATCGTCGGCACGCAGAACACCGCGCGCATCGCCGAACTCGCCGACGCCTTCAAGGTCAGCTGGTCGCGTCAGGATTGGTACGACGTGCTCGTCGCCGCGCGCGGCGAGCGGCTGCCGTAACCGAGACAAGATAACGAACGAGAGGGGAGAGGATTGTGAGCGATTCCACGCGTGGGTCATGCGAGATTTCATGGTTCTCGGCGCTTTGCGACGACGATTACGAATTCCTGGGCGTGCCCGATCCGAAGCTCAAATCGTCCTGGGAGCATTGCCGCGACATCGTGCTCGGGGCGGAGACCGGCGGGTTCGACAACATCCTGCTCCCCTCGGGCTACGCGCTCGGCATCGACACCACCGCCTTCGCCGCCGCGATCGCGACGCTCACGCGTAATATCCACCTGCTGATGGCGGTGCGCGTCGGTGAAAGCTGGCCGCCGCAGCTCGCGCGGCAGATCGCGACGATCGACCAGATCGCGCGCGGGCGGTTGAAGATCAACATCATCTCCTCCGACCTGCCGGGCGAGAAGCTTGCCTCCGCCCCGCGCTACCAGCGCACGGTCGAGGCGATGCAGATCCTCAAGACGCTCTTGAACGGCGAGCATCTGAGCCATCAGGGCGAGTTCTGGAACCTCGACCTCGATCCCGCGGGCGTGAAGACCTTCTCCGGCAAGGCACCGCCGCTCTATTTCGGCGGCCTTTCCCCCGACGCGCGCGACGCCGCCGCGCGTGCCTGCGACGTGTACCTGATGTGGCCAGACACCAAGGAGAAGGTCGCCGAAATTATCGCCGACATGACGAAGCGCGCAGCCAGCTACGGCCGCACGCTCAAGTTCGGCTACCGCGCGCACGTCATCGTTCGCGATAGCGAGAGCGAGGCGCGCGGCTACGCCGACCGGCTGCTGTCCAAGCTCGACGCTGCGGAGGGCGCGCAGATCCGGGCCAAGTCGCTCGACGCCACCTCGATGGGTGTCGCCGCGCAGGCCGCATTGCGCGAGAACGCCTCGGACGATGGTTATGCCGAGGAGAACCTCTGGACCGGCGTCGGCCGCGCACGTTCGGGTTGCGGCGCGGCGATCGTCGGCGACCCCGATCAGGTTCTCGCCAAGCTCGCGATGTACCGCGACATGGGAATCGACGCCTTCATCCTGTCGGGCTATCCGCACGCGGCGGAGGCGGACCTGTTCGCACGGCACGTGCTGCCGCGGATCGACCACGCGCCGCTGTGACACACGGCTGGGGAGGGGACGGCAGCATGGACAAGCCATTGGTGGTCGGGATCGGCGGCACGATCGGCGGGCTGTCCTCGACCGAACGCGCGCTCCGAATAGCGCTCGACGCCGCGGGCGAGCAGCGGTTCTGCACGCAGCTGTTCGGCGGAGAGGCACTCGCGCGACTGCCGCTCTACGATCCCAAGGCGACCAGCCGCACGCCCGAGGAACAGGCGTTCGTCGCCGCCGTGCGCCGCGCCTCGGCAATCATCATCGCCAGTCCCGGCTATCACGGCAGCATTTCGGGCGTGGTCAAGAACGCGCTCGACCTGCTGGAGGAGACCGCACGTGATGCCGAACGTCCCTACCTCGCCGACGTGCCGGTCGGGTTGATCGCGACCGCCTACGGCTGGCAGGCAACCGGCTCGACGATCGCGGCGCTGCGCTCGATCGTCCACGCGCTGCGCGGCTGGCCGACGCCGTTCGCCGCCGCGATCAATAGCCAGGTGACCAAGTTCGACGACGAAGGCGGCGCGAGCGACGCCGCGGTGGTCGAGCAGCTCCGCCTCGTCGGGCGGCAGGTCGCGCGCTTCGCGCCGCTGGTGGTGCACGATGCTGCCGCGCTGGCCTGATCGGGGGCCTGATCGCCGCCCCGATCGTCGCGAAGCTTTGGCGCTGCTGGGGCTGGGCGGCGCGGGGTTGGCGACCGGCGCGGCGGCGCAGCAGGTCGACCTCGGCTTCGCAGGCGGCACGCGCCAGCTCTCGGACGACTGGCCGCAGAAAAGCAGCATGATCGTGCTGCGCGAGCGCGCGCCGCTACTCGAAACACCGCTGAGCGCGATGGACGGGGAGGTGTTCACGCCCAACGACCGCTTCTTCGTGCGCTGGCATTATCAGGACATCCCGACCATGGTCGACCCCGCGACCTTTCGCCTGCGCGTCGGCGGCGCGGTGCGACGCCCGCTCGCGCTGATGCTCGCCGACCTCGCCAGATTGCCCCGCGTCGAGATCGCGGCGGTAAACCAATGTTCGGGCAATTCGCGCGCTTTGTTCAGCCCGCGCGTGCCCGGCGCACAATGGGGCGACGGCGCGATCGGCAATGCGCTGTGGAGCGGAGTTCGCCTGCGCGACGTGCTCGACCTCGCCGGCGTCGCACCCGGCGCGGCGAACGTGCGCGTCTCCGGGCTCGACCGTCCGCCGCCCGGCGCGCCGTGGTTCGCCAAGTCGCTCAGCGTGGACCACGCACGCGACGGTGAGGTGATGATCGCGCTTGCCATGAACGGCGCGCCGCTGCCGATGCTCAACGGCTATCCGATCCGCCTGATCGTGCCCGGCTGGTACTCGACCTACTGGGTCAAGGCGCTCGACCGGATCGAGGTGCTGACGGGCGAAGACGACAATTACTGGATGGCGAAGGCGTACAAGATACCGGCCACGCCGGACGCGGGTGTGCAGCCGGGCGCGAAGGATTTCCCGACCGTCCCGATCAACCGCATGACGCCGCGCGCCTTCTTCACCAACGTCGACCGCGCGACCAAGGTGGTGGCGAACGATCCCTTCTACGTCCGCGGCCTCGCGATGGGCGGGGCGAGCGGTATCGCGCGCGTCGACCTGTCGATGGACGCAGGAAAAACGTGGCACGCAGCGCACCTCGGCCCTGACCAGGGCAAATACGGCTTTCGTTTGTGGGAGGCTACCATCGGCGGGCTACGGCCGGGCGGCTACCGCCTGTGGGCGCGCTGCACCAACGCCGACGGACAGGCGCAATCGATGGACGCGATCTGGAACCCCGGCGGCTACATGCGCAGCCAGATCGCCTCGGTCGCGGTGACGGCCGCGTGAGGGTCGCGATCCTCACCGCAACGGTGCTGCTCGCCGGCTGCTCGGCCGAGCCCGACGCGCCGCTCGCGAAGCCGACCGGCGCGTTCCAGCCGGTCAGCATCACGCTGTCCGCTGAAACCACCGCGGTGCCCGACACGCCGGCGGGCACGACACTGTCGCAGCATTGCACCGCCTGCCACTCGCCCGATTTCCTCACACGACAGCCGCCACTGACTGCCGACAAGTGGCAGGCGACCGTCACCAAGATGCGCGAAGCCTATCATGCCCCCATCAGCCCCGCAGACGAGCCCGCGATCGTCGCCGCGCTGGTGACGCTTCAGGGCACGACATCCGCGCGCTGAACGCTACCGCGCCGGCATCTCGCTCAGCGCGCCACTCGCGCGACCGTGCCGGCCATAGACCCACTCGAACAGCGGGCTCGCCATCATCGTCGTCACGATCGCCATCAGCACCAGCATCGCGAACAGCGTCGGGCCGATGATACCCTTCTGCAGCCCGATGTTGATGATGATCAGCTCCATTAACCCGCGCGAATTCATCAGCGCGCCGATGCCGAGCGCGGTGCGATTGTCCTCACCCGCCAACCGCGCCGCGAGGTAGCAGGCGCCGCCCTTCGCCAGCACCGACGCCGCCAGGATCACGACTGCAACAAGCAGCAGCGCCGGCGAACTGACCGCATCCAGCCGCGTGTTGAGCCCGGAATAGGTAAAGAACATCGGCAGCAGCAGCACCACGGTCAGCGGCTCGATCTTGGCGCGGATTTCGTCGGTCAGTCGGCCTCGCGGCATGACCACGCCCATGATGAACCCGCCGAAGATCGCGTGGATGCCGACCGCGTCCATTAGGAACGCCGACAGGCAGAAGGCGATCAGCACGACGGCAAGCAGCGGCGGCAACAATTCTCCGCTGCGCTCCACCGCGCGCGCCAGGGGCGCCAGCAACCGCGGCCCGAACAGCAGCACCAGCGCCCCCCATGCGACCCCGCCGCCGATCGCCAGGATCGCGACACCAGCGCCGCCGCCGAACGTCGCCAGCACGATCGCCAGCACGCACCACGACACCGCATCGTCGAACGCGCCAGCGGTCAGCGAGAGCGTGCCGAGCGCCGAGTCGGCCAGTCCGCGTTCGTTGATGATCCGCGCCAGCATCGGAAACGCGGTCAGTGCGATGCATGCGCCGAGGAACAGCGTCGCGTTGAACTGGCTGATCCCCGCGGCGAACAGCCCGGGCGCGCCGAGCAGCCAGGGTGTCAGCACGACCGCCACCGCGAAGGGGGCTGAGATCCCCGCGAGCGAGACGACCGAGGCACTGCGCGCCTTGGACCCGAAATGATCGAGCCTCAGCGTCGTGCCGACCAGGAACATGTACAGCCCGACACCCAGCTGCGCGCCGGCGTATAGGACGTTCTTCGTTTCCTTGGGAAAGATCGCGCCCTGCAATCCCGGCGCGATCAGTCCCAGCAGCGATGGTCCCAGCACCACACCCGCGATCATCTCGCCGACTACTTGCGGCTGCCCGAGTGCGACGCGCCCGACCCAGCCGACGACCCGACACGCGATCAGGATCACGGCCAGTTGCAGGAAAAAGTGGATTGAGTAGTCACCTGGCGCATAGCTAGCCGCGCCGTCCACCACCGCTCCATGTGCGCCCAGCACGCCGCCCAGCGTCCGCCACAAACTCTCCAGTGCGTCCGGCATCGTCGTTCCCCCTGCGTCGGCCTGAAACGATAATCGCGGCGCGGTGGCAAGGGGTGCAGCGTCGTAGGTCCAGGCGCAGGTAGTGGCTAACCTGCGTCAATCAGGCCAATTTTCCGGGGAACAGCGGTCGCGACACCGCTTTGGTCGGAGCACGAGTGACCCGCACCCTACCAACGGACACAAGCACATGGCCAGCTACCCGACCGACGTCGTTCAATCGGTGTTCGTCACTGGATTGAAGAACGCCCACGGCGTCGAGCATCAGGCGCTCGCGCTAATCGACCGCCAGCTCGACCACCTCGACCATTATCCACAGGTCGCCGATCGTCTGCGGCTGCACCGCAGCGAGACCGAGCAGCAGATCCAGCGCTTCGAGGAAATCCTTTCGAACTTCAACGAAACGCACTCGACGCTGAAGGACATCGGCCTATCGATTTCAGGCAACCTCGCTGCGATCGCGCATGTCTTCGCGCCAGACGAGATCCTGAAGAACACCTTTGCAAATTTCGCGTTCGAGAATTTCGAGGCGGCGAGCTACAAATCGCTCATCACGCTCGTGGACGCGGGCAGCTTCGCACAGGCGACGCCGCTGCTCACCACCTCACTCGACGAGGAATTGTCGATGGCCAATTGGGTCGACGTGCATAACGCCGAACTGACGCTCGCTTACGTGCAGCGTCGTGCGGCGGACGACACCGCCAGCCACTGACGCGCCGCCAGAAGCCTGCGACCATCGCGCTCGACGCCCCCGGACTGTACGGCTCCGGGGCGTCGTTGTAAGTGGGGCCACGCATCGGCGATCGCCGTTCGATCGCGTGGGCGATGCGCTAAACCGGGGGCCGTTTCCATTCGACAGATCGCCGCCTTGCCGTACCGGATCGACGCTGCCGCGGGCGGGGAGGGCGTGTGCGTGCTGCTCGTCACCTCGCGCGGTACCGGACGCTGGGTGATCCCCAAGGGCAATATCGGCCCCGGCAGCTCGCTGCCCGAGGCCGCCGCACAGGAGGCGGAGGAAGAAGCCGGCGTCTCTGGCGCACTCTGCCCGGTGCCGCTCGGTGCCTATCGCTATCGCAAGCGGCGCGGCAGCGGCGCGTCGCTGATGATCGACGTCGACGTCTTCCCGCTCGCAGTGACGCAGGAGCTGCCGACGTGGAAGGAGCAGGGCGAGCGCGAGCGGCGCTGGTTCTCGCTCGCCGAAGCTGCCGAGCGCGTCGACGAGCCCGACTTGCGCGAACTCATCCGCTCCTTCGCTCCGTCGCAGTTCCGCGTTGCAGTGCAACAATCCGGTGCTAGGGCCACCGCGAATCGGACCAACCATAAGTGGGGTACAATGTTCGCGTGGTTTCAGCGGCTGCTGCCAAAGACCGGTAATTTCTTCGAAATGTTCGAGGCGCACACCGCAACCGTTCTCGCCGGAGCGGAGGCAACCGCGCGACTGCTGGCAGGCGGGCCGTCCGCCAAGGAGCATATCCGCGAGATCGTCGAGCGCGAGCACGATGCCGATGCGATCACGCGCGACGTGCTGAAGACCGTACGTGCGACCTTCCTCACTCCCTTCGACCGCGGCGCGATCACCGCGCTGATCGGCGCGCTCGACAACACGATCGATGAAATGCAGGCGTTCGCCAACGCGGTGGACCTCTACGACGTCGACATGTTCGAGCCCGAGATGCGCGACATGGCCGCGATCATCGTCGACGCCGCGCGCGTTACCGCCGAAGCGATCCCGTTGCTGCGCGACGTGGCGCGCAACGGTGATCGCCTGCACGAACTGACCGAGCGCGTGATCCGCATCGAGGGTCATGCCGACGAGATCCACGCGGCCGGCCTAAAGCGCTCGCTGCAGAAGTACGGCGCCAGCGACACGCTGCGCTTCGTCGTGGAGCGCGAGCTCTACAAGCACCTGGAGCGCATCGTCGACGCGTTCGAGGATGTCGCCGACGAGATCGACGGCATCGTCATCGATCACGCCTGATCGTCGGCTGCGCTCACCATGCACGAACTCGCCTTTCCGCTGCTCGTCGGCCTGATCGCCGTCGCGCTCGCCTTCGACTATTTGAACGGCCTCCACGACGCCGCCAATTCGATCGCCACCGTGGTCGCGACCCGGCTCTTGTCGCCGGTAAAGGCGGTGCTGTTCGCCGCGGTCTTCAACTTCGCGGCTTACTTCCTGACGATCATGTTTCCCAGCCTCCACGCGGTGGCAGAGACGATCGGCAAGAACTTGATCGACAAGGATGTCGTCACCCCCGCGGTCATCTTCGGTGCGCTGGGCGGCGCGATGTTCTGGAACATCGTCACCTGGCTGCGCGGCATCCCCTCGTCGAGCAGCCACGCGCTCGTCGGCGGGCTGATCGGCGCGGGCGTCGCGCATGCCGGGATCGGCGGCATACAATGGGGCGGGCTCAACAAGACCGTGCTCGCGATCGTGCTGTCGCCGCTGCTCGGCATGATCCTTGCCATGCTGGTCATGCTGCTCTCCAGCTGGGCGTTCCGCCGCTCGACTTCGGTCCAGGCCGAGCGGAGCTTTCGCGCGCTCCACCTCCTGTCGTCTGCCGCCTACTCGCTTAGCCACGGGTTGAACGACGCGCAGAAGACGATGGGGATCATCACCGTGCTGCTCTACTCGACCGGGCGGCTGTCGGGTCCGTTCGAGGTGCCGCACTGGGTCGCGATCAGCTGCTACGTCGCGATCGCATTGGGCACGATGACGGGCGGGTGGAAAATCATCGAGACAATGGGCTCGCGCATCACCAAGCTGTCGCAGCACCAGGGCTTTTCCTCCTCGCTCGCGGGATCGATCGTGCTGTTCACCGCCTCCGCGCTCGGCATCCCGGTGTCGACCACGCACACGATCACCGGTGCGATCATCGGTGCCGGCACCGCGCGCCGCGCGTCCGCGGTTCGCTGGGGCGTGGCGCAGAGCGTGGTGATCGCCTGGGTCATCACCATTCCCGCGTCCGCCGCGGTCGGCGCGCTCTTCTACGGCCTGACGCGCCTGTTCTGATCGGGCTGTTCTGACTGCTTGCCCTCGACCCTTCCTCGCGACATGACACGGGGAAGGGGAGGACAGGCACATGGCCGCAGCAGTGATCGACGGGGAAGAAGCGCCGAGCCACGGCGATATCCGGCTCGTCATTTCCGCCTCCGCGCTCGGCACCGTCTTCGAGTGGTACGATTTCTTCATCTACGGCACGCTCGCCGCCTCGGGGATCATCGGCCGCGCCTTTTTTCCCGCCGGCAACGAGACGGTGCAGACCCTGCTCGCCTGGGCAGGATTCGCGGTCGGCTTCGGTTTTCGCCCGCTGGGTGCAGCGCTGTTCGGCTATCTCGGCGACCGGCTCGGGCGCAAATACACCTTTCTCGTCACCATCACGCTGATGGGCATCGCCACCGCGGGCGTCGGGCTGACCCCGTCCGCCGCCACGATCGGCTACGCCGCGCCCGCGATCGTGCTGCTGCTCCGTATCGCGCAAGGCCTCGCACTCGGCGGCGAGTATGGTGGCGCCGCGATCTACGTCGCGGAACACTCCCCGCCGGGCCGCTCGGGCTTCTACACCAGCTTCATCCAGGCGGGCGTCGTCGGCGGCTTCATCCTAAGCCTCGCCGTCATCCTCCTGTTCAAGGCGCTGGTGCCCGGCGCGGCGTGGGAGGCGTGGGGCTGGCGGCTGCCGTTCCTGTTCTCGCTGCTGCTGCTCGCCGTATCCTTGTGGATGCGGCTCAAGCTGTCGGAAAGCCCGGTCTTTCAGAAGATGCGCGCCGCGGGCGAGCGCGCGGTCAATCCGCTCAAGGAAAGCTTCACCTACCCCGGCAACATCCGCCGCATGGTCGTCGCGCTGTTCGGCATCGCCGCGGGGCTGACCGTGATCTGGTACACCGCGATGTTCACCGTGCTGTCGTTCCTGCAGACAACGATGCGCGTCGAGGAAACCACCGCGCAGCTCATCACCGGGTTCGGCGTGCTGATGGGCACCGGCTGGTTCCTACTTTTCGGCCATGTCAGCGACAAGGTCGGGCGCAAGAAGCCGATCGTGGTCGGCTACGTGCTGACACTCGCGCTGCTGTTCCCGATCTTCTGGACGATCGGCGCGGCGGCCAACCCGGAGCTCGCCCGCGCGGCAGCGGCCAACCCCGTTGTCGTCTCGGGCGCGGACTGCCGCTACAGCCCCTTCGACAAGCAACAGGCGACCGCGTGCGGCAAGCTGCTCGATACGCTGTCGAAGAAAGGCGTGCCCTACACGACGCGGAGCGCCACGCAGACGCAGGTGACGATCGGCGACACCCTGGTCGCGGACACCTCGCCCGCCGGCCTCGACGCGGCGCTCGGCGCGGCGGGATACGATCTCGCCAAGGTGCGGCCAAGTGCCGGCAATATCGCGCTGATACTCCTCGCGATCCTCGCCATGTCGATGCTGTCGGGCATCACCTACGGCCCCGTCGCGGCGCTTTTGGCCGAGATGTTCCCGCCCGCGATCCGCTACTCGTCGCTGTCGATCCCGTACCATCTCGGCACCGGCTATTTCGGCGGATTCCTGCCGTTCATCAGCCAGTACATCGTCGCGAAGACCGGGGATCCCTATTCGGGGTTGTGGTATACCTGGGGTATCACGCTGCTCGCGCTGCTCGTCACGCTGTTCGGCCTGAAGGAGACGCGCGGAGCGACCGATACGGTGGCGTGATCGCGTGCGAGGCTTTAGGGCGGCGCGGATGATCGCCCCGCGTCGACGTTCTCACCCATGACCGCTCCGCAACGCCTCTCCCTCGACGGCGCCGCGCTCGCGGCGAACTGGCGCGCGCTCTCCAACCTTAGCGGAGCCGCGGCATGTGGCGCGGCGGTCAAGGCGGACGGCTACGGCCTCGGCGCGCACGCCGTCGTCGCGCGCCTGCTCGCCGCTGGGTGCCGCGACTTCTTCGTGTCGTCGTGGAACGAGGCGCTGGCGCTCGCCGACGCCGGGCTGGCGGACGCGGGTGCGACCTTGTCGGTGCTTCACGGCGTACGCGACGCGGACATGGCGGCAGCGCGCACGCTCGCCGCGCGCCCGGTGCTCAACACGCCCGCGCAGGTGCAGCGCTGGCGCGACGCCGGTGGCGGCGCGTGCGACGTGATGGTCGACACCGGCATGAACCGCTTGGGCGTGTCGCCGGGCGACGTTGCCGACGGCTTGCTCGACCATCTCACGATCGACACGCTGATCAGCCATCTCGCCTGCGCCGACGAGGACAGCGCGATGAACGAACAGCAGCGCGCGCGTTTCGCGGCACTCGCCGGGCGAACGAGTGCGAAGCGGATGAGCCTCGCCAACTCGGCCGGGATCACGCTCGGCAGCGATTACCACTTCGATCTCACCCGCCCAGGCCTCGCGCTCTACGGCGGCGCACCCGTGGCGGCGCTCGCAGATGTGATCCAACCGGTCGTGCGGATCGAGGCGGAGGTGCTGCAGCGTCGCGCGGTGCGCGCGGGCGAGACGGTCGGCTACAATGCCACCTGGACCGCGCCGGCCGATACGCAGGTGGCGATCGTCAATCTGGGTTACGCCGACGGTTACTGGCGCGGCTTCTCCGACACCGGTCGCGCCTTCGCCGGTGACGCCGTGTTGCCGGTGATCGGGCGCGTGTCGATGGACCTCGTCGCGCTCGACGTGAGCGATGCCGACGTCGCGGAAGGCGACTGGATCGCTTTTGATCCCGATCTCCCGCGCGCGGCAAAGGCGTCGGGAATGAGCCAGTACGAACTGGTAACGGGCCTAGGGCAACGCTTCGATCGTCACTGGCACGGCTGATCCGCGGCCTTTGCTGCGCAGCACAGCGGCCGTGTTGCAGCGCGTCACGCGGTGCGATAGCCTCCGTTCCATAACGAAGAGGCGAGGCGAGGATGAAGAAGCAGCGTACCGACGGCACCGTCATCATCAAGAAATACGCCAATCGCCGGCTCTACAATACCGAGAGCTCGTCCTACATCACGCTCGACCACCTGGCGGCGATGACGCGCGCGGGTCGCGACTTCAAGGTGCTCGACGCCAAGACCGACGAGGACATCACGCACAATGTCCTGACGCAGATCATCATGGAGGAAGAGAGCCGCGGGCAGACGATGCTGCCGGTGCCGTTCCTCAGGCAACTGATCGCGCTCTACGGCGATTCGATGCAGGCGATGGTGCCGGGCTACCTCGAGGCGTCGATGGACAGCTTCCACCGCAATCAGTCCGAGTTCAAGACCGCGGTCGAGGGCGCTTTTGCCGGCTCCCCGTTCGCCGAGATCGCCAAGCGCAACATGGAAATGTTCGAGGCGGCGGCGAATGCCTTTACCTCGGCAGCCAAGCCGGCGCCGGCCACGTCGACCGCTTCAAAGGATGACGAGATCGCGGCATTGAAGGCTGAACTCGCCAAGCTTCAGGACAAGGTCGAGAAGCTGGTGCGGTAAGCGGCCGGCGTGGCCGCTCACCGCACTCTCGTTCAGCGCGGCTTGACGAAGCGCAGCGTCATGCGGTCGCTCTCGCCGATGGCTGCATATTTCGCGCGGTCGGCGTCGCCGGCGGCATAGGTCGGCGGCAGCGTCCATACGCCCTTGGGATGGTTTGTGTCGTCCCTCGGATTGGCGTTCACCTCCGACGTGCCCGCCAGCTTGAACCCGGCGTTTTCCGCCAGCCGGCGGATCGTCGACACCTTCAGGTAACCGCTCTCGCGTTCGCGCGCGGCGTCGGCCTGCTCGGGTAGCCGGTGGTCGACGATGCCGAGCGTGCCGCCGGGCTTGAGCATCGTGAACCATGCCTTGAACACGTTCGCGGCCGATTGCCCGCCCGCCATCGTCAGATTGTGGACGTTGCGGAATGTCAGCACCACGTCCTGGCTGTTCGCCGGCACGGTCGACGTGCCCGTGGCGGGGTCGACCGTCGCCACACTGCCGGTCAGCGACTTCGTCGCCAGCATCTGCCGCGCACCATCCGCCGCCTTCGCCGAGGTGACGAGCGCGGTGTAGCTGCCGCCGTTCGCGGGCACCCGCGCCAGGATCTGGCTGTACCAGCCGCCGCTCGGGTTGTACTCGACGACCTTCTTCGCCGGCGTCACACCGAAGAAGGCGAGCGTCTCGGCCGGGTGGCGGTAGCGATCGCGCGCGCGGTCGGCTTCACTGCGTGACGTGTCGGCGACGGCGCGTGCAATGGCGGGATCGACCTTGGGCGCGGTGGCGGCGTGCACCCCGACGCTGAGCGCGAGCGTCGCGGCCAGCGCGAGTGCGGGTTGGGCAAGGAATGTGGAACGGGGCATCGAACCTCCTGGGATTGATGCGTGCAGGCTGGACGAGCGATGGACGCGACACAAGTGCTGAGCGATGCAAGCGACGTGCAGGTTGGCGCGGGGATTGTCGCAATCCTCGCGCTACTACTCGTGCTGTTCGCTGCGTGGCGCGAGCGTCGTCGTGCAAGGCGCGTCGATCCTGACGCGGTCGGGCTGCTCGATTGGCGCGGCGTGCAGATGCTCGCGCTAATCCTGCTCGCGGTCGCGCTGCTGCTGGTGGCGAAGGGCTAGTAGAAGTTGGCGAGCGTCAGTCGCCGCTGTGTGCCGTCGCACAAGGTGAGTGCCACAATTCGCCCCGGCGCCCCGGCGGTCCAGCGCGCGAGCGGGCTGGTCGCGTAGGCGGGCGTGATCGCCTGTCCGTCGACGCGGCAGATCAGGTCGCCGTCGCGCCATCCCGCCGCCGCGGCGGGTCCCCCGCGCATGACGTGGAGTACTTTCAGCCGATCCCGCGCGATGCCCAGCAGAAGTCCGCTCGTCGACCTGAGCGGCGGCTGGTCCGCGCCCGGACCCGGTGACAGCAGCATCTGCCCGGCGGTGGGATCGAGCAGCACGCGGTAGTTCTGCAGGAAACCCGAACCGATCCGCCCCGCGACCCCAATCTTGTCGGAGAAGCCGCCGCTCGGCTCGACGCGCACCTCGACGTTCTTCGCGATCGTTTTGCCCACGACCAGCTGCGGCACGATCGCGACCTCGCTGACGACCGGCCCGGCGAGCCCGAACGACACGGTCGTGGTGGTGGCGCGGCTCGACATTTGCGCGGTGTTCCAGCCGGCCTTGCTCAGCGTGATCGCCGAGCCGTCGCCGGTATCGACCACCATCGGGCGCAGCTCCGCGCCGCCCAGCACGACCGAGCTCACGTACACCAGCCGCTCGGGTGCGATCGACAACGGCGATGAGGTGCCCGCGAACGGCGTTCGTCCCGAGCGCAGGAAGCGGAAGCGGCGCCCGGCATAATCGATGTCGAGCGCGTAGCCCGCGGTCAGGTCGCGGCCGACGAGCAGGTCGACCGCGGTCGCGCTTCCGGTTGCCGCGGCGGGCAGGTCGGCGACGACCAGCCGGCCGCCCTCGCGCCTGAGGCCGCCGATCGCCAGCATGCGCGTCGCGATCCAGCCGACCGGCACCGATCCGCCGATCACGTCCGCCTTGGCGTCGCCGCGCACGCGCAGATGTTGCGCCTCGGCGTAGCGCTTCGCGAGCACCGAGTAGCTGACGCCCGTATCCAGAATCGCGCTGACCGGTTTTCCTTCCAGCGCCATGACGAAACGGATCTGATTGCCCGGCGTGAACTCGAACGGGATCCAGCGTGTCTCGTGGTCGGGCGACAGCGTCTGCGCGCCGTTGTCGAAATCGGCAGTGGTAGGCGCTGCCGCCACGGGGGCGAGTGCGACGGCGAGGGCGAGAAGGATCGACACGGGCGGCGTTGTAGCGCGCCTGCGGCGCGGGTCACGCCTGTTTCGCCCAGCCTCTTACAAACACGCCTCTTACAAACAGGCCTCTTACGAACGCGCCTCTTACAGGCAGGCTTCCAGGAAGGCCTGGTCGAACCCGAACTGCTTGGCCTTGTCGATCGTATACGGACGAAGTCCCATCGCACGATATTCGCCGATGATCTTACCGTCGGCGCTCTCGTCCAGATACTCGAACTTGAACAATTCCTGCGTCACGATGACGGGGCCTTCCATCCCGATCACCTCGGTGATGTTGGTGACACGACGGCTGCCGTCGCGCAGGCGCTTGACCTGGATGATCATGTCGACACTGTCGGCGATCTGCCGGCTGATCGCCTCCTTCGGCACCTTGATGTCCGACATCATCACCATGTTCTCCATACGCGCCAGCGCTTCGCGCGGTGAGTTGGAGTGGAGCGTACACATCGATCCGTCGTGGCCGGTGTTCATCGCCGCGAGCATGTCGAAACACTCGGACCCACGAATTTCGCCCAGGATGATGCGATCCGGGCGCATACGCAGTGCGTTCTTCACGAGGTCGCGGATGCTGATCTCACCCTGGCCTTCGAGGTTGGCGGGGCGCGTTTCCAGCGGCAGCCAGTGCGGCTGCTGCAACCGAAGCTCGGCCGCGTCCTCGATCGTCAGCACGCGCTCGCCGGGATCGATCATCTTGGACAAGGCATTCAGCATCGTCGTCTTGCCCGAGCCGGTGCCGCCCGAGATGATGACGTTGAACCGGCATGCACCAGCGATCTTCAGCGCGGTCGCCATCTTCGGGCTCATGCTGCCGAACCCAGCCATCATGTCGAGCGTGATCGGCTTGGCGGAAAACTTACGGATCGAGATCGCCGTGCCCTTGAGGCTCAGCGGCGGGACGATCACGTTGACGCGGCTACCGTCCTTCAAACGCGCGTCGGCGAGCGGGGTGGTCTGGTCGACGCGACGACCAACCGAATTGCAGATGCGCTGCGCGATCTGAAACAGATGCTCCTCGTCGCGGAACTGAATCTGCGCGAGCTCCAGCTTGCCCTTGCGCTCGACGAAGGTCTGGTCGGGCCCGTTGACCATGATGTCGCTGATGTCGGCGTCCGCCAGCAGCTCCTCGAGCGGTCCGAGCCCGAGCAGCTCGTCGACCAGCACCTTCTCCAGCGCGAACTGCTCGCGCCGGTTGAGCGTCAGCCGCAGCTCGGCCAGCACCTCGCCGATGATCGGACGGAATTCTTCCGCCAGCTCGTCCTTGCCGAGCGTCGCCGCCGCTTCAGGATCGACGCGTTCGAGCAGGCGCGGCAGCACCTGCTCCTTGATGCGGTGGATCGATGCCTCGAATCCCTCGACCCGGCTGGAGCCTGCCTCGCCCGACGCCGCCTGCCGGTCGGCCAGCCGCTGCATCGCGTCGAGCTGCGAGGCGGGAACGAGCGACTCTTCCGCTGTGGGCAGCGTCAGCGTGTCGAGCGCGGGGAACTGCTCGCCCGCGGGTTCGGGCTTCTGGAACCCGCCGCCCTGCATCGGGCGCGCAACGCCGAAGCCAGGCCGCGCCGCTGCACCACCGATATTGTTACGACGCCCGAACGCGTTCATTCCACCACGATCCTTAACGGTTCTTGGAGACCGGGGTAGCGCGGCAAGGCTTGCGATTTACCTAATGCCTCGTTCAGCCTTCGCGACAGCAGTCGGCGATCATGACAGCGGGATCATCTCGCGTTCATCAACGTTTCACGCGGGTACGCGTCCCCGGTTGTCAATCGGAGGGACCGATGCTACCCGCCCGCCAACCCTTGCGAGGTGCCGTTCGCGCGCCATCCGTTCGCTCGGGGAAAAATCCTCCGGCGGCCGATTTTCTTCGACGCCGCCATTGTTAGGCAAGGAATTCGGATCGCGTGGATAGTTCCAGCGGCACACACGGTAGCAGCATCCAGGCGAGCCTGGGCGGACGCTACGCCACCGCTTTGTTCGATCTCGCGGTCGATGCGCGCACGGTCAACGAGGTCGAGCAGAGCCTGTCGCGCGTCCGCGACGCGCTCGATCAGTCGGCCGACTTCCGCGCGCTGACCTCGTCGCCGCTCGTCGCGCGCGGTGAGGCGGCGAAGGCCTTGCTCGCCACCGCCGACGAACTCGGCGTCGACCAGACGACCAAGAACTTCCTCGGCGTCCTCGCCGAGAACCGCCGCCTGGGACAGCTGCCCGCGATCATCCGCGCCTATCGTCAGCTCGCCGCGCGCCACCGCGGCGAGACGACCGCCGAGGTGACGAGCGCGCACCCGCTCTCCGACGATCAGGTCGCCGAGTTGAAGCAGCAGCTGCGCACCCGCGTCGGTCGCGAGGTGTCGGTCGACCTGTCGGTCGATCCCGACCTGCTCGGCGGCCTCGTGGTTCGCATCGGTTCCCAGATGATCGACTCGTCGATCCGTACCCGTTTGAATGCGCTCGCCAGCGCGATGAAAGGCTGAGTAATGGACATCCGCGCCGCTGAAATCTCCCGCGTCATCAAGGATCAGATCGCCAATTTCGGTACCGAGGCCCAGGTCAGCGAGACCGGCCAGGTGCTGTCGGTCGGCGACGGCATCGCGCGCATCTACGGCCTCGACAACGTCCAGGCGGGCGAGATGGTCGAATTCGCCAACGGCGTGCAGGGCATGGCGCTGAACCTCGAGGCCGACAACGTCGGCGTCGTGCTGTTCGGCTCGGACTCGGAGATCAAGGAAGGCGACACCGTTCGCCGCACCGGCACCATCGTCGACGTGCCCGTCGGCAAGGGCCTGCTCGGGCGCGTCGTCGACGGCCTCGGCAACCCGATCGACGGCAAGGGTCCGATTGTGTCGGAGCAGCGCAGCCGCGTCGAGGTCAAGGCTCCCGGCATCATCCCGCGCAAGTCGGTGCATGAGCCGGTGCAGACGGGTCTCAAGGCGATCGACGCGCTGGTTCCGGTTGGCCGTGGTCAGCGCGAGCTGATCATCGGTGACCGTCAAACCGGCAAGTCGGCGATCGCGATCGACACCTTCATCAACCAGAAGCAGGCGAACGCCGGTACCGACGAGTCGAAGAAGCTGTACTGCGTCTACGTCGCGGTCGGTCAGAAGCGTTCGACCGTCGCGCAGCTCGTCCGCACGCTGGAGGAGAATGGCGCGATGGAATATTCCATCGTCATTGCCGCGACTGCCTCGGACCCCGCGCCGCTCCAGTTCCTCGCGCCCTACACCGGCACCGCGATGGGCGAGTATTTCCGCGACAACGGCATGCACGCCGTCATCGTGTTCGACGACCTGTCGAAGCAGGCGGTCGCCTACCGCCAGATGTCGTTGCTGCTGCGCCGTCCGCCGGGCCGTGAGGCATATCCGGGCGACGTGTTCTATCTCCACTCGCGCCTGCTCGAGCGTGCGGCGAAGATGAACGAGGCGAACGGCGCCGGCTCGCTGACCGCGCTGCCGATCATCGAGACGCAGGCGGGCGACGTGTCAGCCTACATTCCGACCAACGTGATCTCGATCACCGACGGCCAGATCTTCCTCGAAACCGACCTGTTCTTCGCCGGCGTCCGCCCCGCGATCAACGTCGGCCTGTCGGTCAGCCGCGTCGGTGGCGCCGCGCAGACCAAGGCGATGAAGAAGGTGTCGGGCTCGATCAAGTTGGAGCTGGCGCAGTATCGCGAGATGGCGGCGTTCGCGCAGTTCGGCTCGGACCTCGACGCCTCGACCCAGAAGCTGCTGAACCGCGGCGCGCGGCTGACCGAGCTGCTGAAGCAGGCGCAGTTCAGCCCGATGCCGTTCGAGGAGCAGACCGTCTCGATCTACGCCGGCACCAACGGCTTCATCGACAACGTGCCGGTCGCCGACGTCAACCGCTACGAAGCGGCGATGCTCAGCTTCATGCGCTCCGACCACGCCGACGTGTTGACCGCGATCCGCGACAGCCGCGAGTTGGGCAAGGACATCGAGGCCAAGCTGAAGGACGCGCTCGCGCAGTTCGCGAAGACGTTCGCTTAACAGGCATTTAGCCCTCTCCCTGCTGGGGAGAGGGTTGGGTGAGGGGCTGGTGTCTCACCGAGACCGTCCTCTCTGCGAGGCCCTGGCCCCTCACCCCGGCCCTCTCCCCGGCGGGGAGAGGGAGAAGAAGGACCCAAATGGCAAGTCTCAAGGCCCTCAAGATCCGCATCGGCTCGGTGAAGTCGACGCAGAAGATCACCAAGGCGATGAAGATGGTCGCCGCCGCCAAGCTGCGCCGTGCGCAGGAAGCGGCGGTCGCCGGGCGCCCCTATGCCGAGCGGCTGGAGGGCGTCGTCGCCAGCCTCGCGCGGACGGTCGGCGTCGGCGCGTCGCCGCTGCTGGCGGGCACCGGCAAGGACCAGGTGCACCTGCTGGTGGTCGCCACCTCCGAGCGCGGCCTGGCGGGAGCGTTCAACACCAACATCGTCCGCGCCGCGCGCCGCAAGGCCGAGGAGCTGGAAGCGGCGGGCAAGACCGTGCGCTTCTATATCGCCGGCAAGAAGGGGCGCGTGATGAAGCGCTTCTACCCGACCGGGATCGTCGC
>NZ_CAJYVU010000064.1 GCF_913778135.1 uncultured Sphingomonas sp.
TGATCGGCTCGGCGCAGAGCGGGGTCGAGAAGACGCAGCCGCTGTTCGATCTCGCCGGCATCGCCGCGCGCAGCAACGCGACGCCAGACACCGGTCTGTCACCTGGCCAGGTCGCGCAGCTTCGCCAACGCCGCTGCGTGTCGCCCTTCTTCTGGGACCCCCTCGGCGAGCCGACGCGCTGTGCCAACGTGATCGCACCGCTGAACGCGCTTCCGAGTCGTCAACTGTACGTGCGACTGGCGGGCGCCGTACTGCACCACCCGCTCGCTTACGCCGGGCAGCGGCTGTCGCACTGGAACGTGACCGAGCGCTGGATGGTACCCGCCGGAATGCCCAGCGCTGCGCCGCCGACCGACGATGAGCCGAACAATGTCGGCCTTGCGCCTCCCGGTTGCACGGCCGCGCAGTGGCGGCGCCTCGCGGCGGCACTTGCCGCAACGCCGCTCGGTTGGCCAATCGCGTGGCTCGCCGCCGCGATGCTGCTCGCCTGGGCCATCGTCCCGAGGCCCGATGCTACGCCGATCGGTAGCACCAGACGCCGTCTCGCACTCGGCCTGCTCGCCTCCGCCATCGCGCTGGAGGTGAGCTTTCTGTTCGTGTCGATCGCGTCAGACCTGCGTTACCATCTCTGGCCCATGCTCGCGACGGGCGTCGCCGCCCTCGTCGCGCCCAGACTAGAGGTTGGCCGACGCGGTGTGGTAATTGCCTGCATTGTCGCATCTGCCGTCATCTTGCCCGGCTTCGCGGCACGCACGTTGCTGCCCGTCGCGCCCGCGACCTACCAGGCGATGCTGAGATGGGATGCCAGCGCCATCGCGCTGCTTAACAACTGATTCGTTTTCGCGTTTTCACGCCGTCACTTTTCACGCGAACGCACGTTGTGCCGGGGATGCAACGATCTCCCTGCGCCGCATGAACCGGCTGAGCCCCGACGCCGATGACGCCCGCTTCATCCGGCGCGTGTTGTGGCTCATCGCGATCGTCGCCGTCATCGCCGCGCTGTACCTAGCGCGGCACCTCCTGATCCTCGCCTTCGGTTCGATGCTGATCGCGATCGTCATTCACGCGATCGCCGAGCTGTACGAGACGCATCTGAAAGCACGACCGAAGGTAGCGCTGGGGCTGGGTGTCGCCTCGGTCCTCGGCTTCCTCGGGCTGCTCGGCTGGCTGTTCGGCGTCGAATTCCGACAGCAGGTCAACACGCTGGTCGTGTCGCTGCCGGGGCTTATCCAGAAGCTGCAGAACTATATGTCGCAGTCGCCCGTCGGTGCGAAGGTCGCCGATGCTGCGCGCGCCGCATTCGCCGGCAGCCGCGTCGCGCAAGACATCGGCAGCCTCGCGCGCGGTGCGGGCGAGTTGCTGCTGAACGCGGTGCTGGTGCTGTTCGGTGCGATCTTCTTCGCGGTCGACCCCAAGGTGTACGAGCGCGGCGCGCTGCTGCTGGTGCCTCCGACCAAGCGCGCCGCGGCGGAGGACGCGCTTGGCGACGTCGGCTCGACGCTGCTGCTATGGCTGCGTGCGCAGCTGATCCAGATGACCGCGATGGGCCTGATGGTCGGCATCGGACTTTGGATCGCGGGCGTCCCCTCGCCCGCGCTGCTGGGGCTGCTGACCGGGATCAGCGAATTCATCCCCTATGTCGGTCCGCTCGGCGCGATGCTGCCCGCACTCGGCCTCGCCGCGACCGCCGGCACCGATCAGCTGATCTGGGCGCTGGTGGTGTTCGCGGCGGTTCGCGTGATCCAAACCAATTTCGTCACCCCCTTCGTCACCAGCCGCGTGATCTCGATCCCGCCCGCGCTGAGCCTGTTCGCGATCATCGGCACCGGCGCGGTGTTCGGGCTGTTCGGGCTGTTCTTCTCGGGCGGCATACTGGTGGTCGCTTTCACGCTGACGCGCAGCCTGTACCTGCGCGAGATGCTGGGCGAGGATATCCCGACCACGCGCGAGCGACGCCTGTTCACAGCCCTTGGCAAACCGCGCTTCCCTTCGCGCCGTGAAAAAGATGAATGAACGAGCGCGCTTAAGCGCGAATTAACCTTTTGCGTTCAGAAGCCGGATAGTTAATTTATCTGGCAGACCAGCACCCCGAACAGGGCGGTGGCGCGGGTCTGAAAACCGGGGAAGAGCAGATGCGCGTACTCTTGATCGAAGACGAGCCGACCACTGCCAAGGCGATCGAGCTGATGCTCTCGACCGAAGGATTCAACGTCTACTCGACCGACCTGGGCGAGGAAGGCTTGGATCTGGGCAAGCTGTACGACTACGACATCATCCTGCTCGACCTCAACCTGCCCGATATGCACGGTTACGACGTGCTGAAGAAGCTGCGCGTCGCGCGCGTGTCGACGCCGGTGCTGATCCTGTCTGGCGTCAACGAAATGGACTCGAAGGTGCGCTCGTTCGGCTTCGGCGCCGACGATTATGTCACCAAGCCTTTCCACCGCGAGGAGCTGATCGCGCGCATCCACGCGGTCGTTCGCCGATCAAAGGGCCATTCGCAGTCGGTCATCCGCACCGGCAAGCTGGCGGTCAACCTCGACGCGAAGACGGTCGAGGTCGACGGTGCGCGTGTCCACCTGACCGGCAAGGAATATGCGATGCTCGAGCTGCTCTCGCTTCGCAAGGGCACCACGCTGACGAAGGAAATGTTCCTCAACCATCTCTACGGCGGAATGGATGAGCCCGAACTCAAGATCATCGACGTGTTCATCTGCAAGCTGCGCAAGAAGCTGAGCATGGCGTGTGACGGCGAGAATTACATCGAGACCGTCTGGGGTCGCGGCTACGTGCTGCGCGAACCCGACGAAGTCGTGGCGGCCGAGGTCGCCTGACCCCTCTACCCGTTTGTTCCGGCGTATTCGGACACGAAGGCCGCGGCTTCCGGGGGGGATGCCGCGGCCTTCTCGTTTGCGCCGCTCGGCCGCTTGGATCAGCCGAGGATATGCATCCATAGCGGCTCGCCGGTTAGGCTTTGCGATCCGCGTAGTCGCTCCAGCGCCGCGGCGACGCAGCGCTCCGGCCCCTCGTGCGTGACGATCGCGACCAACACGTTCCCACCGGGATTTGCACCGCGCTGGATCAGGCTCTCGATCGAGACGCCCGCGTCGCGCATCGCTGCGGCGATCTCCGCCAGCACGCCGACCCGGTCCGCGACCGCAAAGCGCAGATAGGCGCGCCCGCGCCGCTCGCCGCTGTCGGCCGGCTCGGATGCGGCGAGCGCATCGACCGGCATCGCGAAGGCCGTGCCGAACTCGCCACGCGCGATGTCGATCAGGTCGGCGACCACCGCACTTGCGGTCGGTCCCGCGCCTGCGCCCGCGCCCTGGAACAGCAGCCGCCCGACGTAATTGCCCTCCGCTACCACCGCGTTGGTCGCGCCGGTGACGTGTGCCAGCGGGTGATCGGCGGGCACCAGATGCGCGTGGACGCGCTGGAATAGCCCGCTTGGCCCCGCTTCGGCGACCCCGACTAGCCGCACGCGGTAGCCGAGCGCCGCCGCCTCCGCGATGTCGGCGGCGAGGACGTGGCGGATGCCGCTGATCTCGACATCCGAGAAAGCCGGGCGCGTGCCGAAAGCGATGCTCGCGAGGATCGACAATTTGTGCGCCGCATCGACCCCATCGATGTCGAACGAGGGATCGGCCTCGGCAAAGCCCAGCGCCTGCGCTTCGGCGAGCACGTCGGCGAAGTCGCGCCCTTCCGCCTCCATCCGGCTGAGGATGAAGTTGCACGTGCCGTTCAGGATGCCGGTCACGCGCCCGATCGCATTCGCCGCCGCGCCCTCACGCAGCCCCTTGATGACCGGAATGCCGCCCGCGACCGCGGCCTCGAACTTCAGCGGCACGCCCGCCTGTTCGGCCGCCGCGCCCAGCTCGAGCCCGTGATGCGCGAGCATCGCCTTGTTCGCGGTGACGAAGCCCTTGCCCGCCGCCAGTGTCGCGCGCGCGAGCGCCAGCGCGGGTCCGTCCGCGCCACCGACCAGCTCGACTACCACGTCCGCGTCGGCGTGCGCCAGCTGCGTCGTGTCATCGACCCAGGCGAGCCGCGACAGGTCGAGCCCGCGATCCTTGCTGCGATCGCGCGCCGACACCGCGACCACCTCGATCGGACGACCCGCACGCCTGGCAATCAGATCCCGGTTCTCGTCCAGCAGCCGGATCACCCCACCGCCCACCGTGCCAAGCCCCGCCAGCGCGACCTTCAACACATCCGCCATCATCTCACCCCTTCTCGTCCCCGCGACTAAGCGAGCGCTGCACGAGTGTCGAGCAGGCGCACCTTTCGGCTAGGCAAGCGTTCGTTGGCCGCGAAACCAGCGCGAGGCCTCGACATGCAGATCATCAAGGGCGGCAGCAATCCGTCGAACAAGGGCCCGGCCGAGTGGTTCACCGGCACTGTCCGCGTCGACCCGTTGTTCTCGGCGGAGGCACCCTCGCGGGTCGCGGGTGCGCACGTGACCTTCGAGCCCGGCGCGCGGACCAACTGGCACACGCACCCACTCGGCCAGACGCTGATCGTCACCTTCGGGCGTGGCTGGGTGCAGCGCGAGGGCGAGCAACGCGTGGAGATCCGTGCCGGCGATGTCGTCCGCTTCGCGCCCAACGAACGCCACTGGCACGGCGCGAGCGCGGACACCGCGATGTCGCACATCGCAATTCAGGAAAGCCTGGACGGGAGCGCGGTGACGTGGCTGGAACCGGTCAGCGACGCGGATTACGCGCGCTGAGCCACGCTGCGCGGTTGCGTTGCGGCGCTGCGACCGCGATGACGGCGGCATGACCCAATCGAACGCCGCGCCCTCACCCGCCTCCGCCGCGACCGGCGGACTGCCCGAGCTGACATTGCGCGGCATCGTGCTGGGCGGCGTCATCACGCTGCTGTTCACCGCCGCCAACGCCTATCTGGGGTTGAAGGTAGGACTGACCTTCGCGACCTCGATTCCCGCCGCGGTGATCTCGATGGCGGTGCTGCGCTTCCTGCCAGGCAGCAACATGCTCGAGAACAACATCGTGCAGACGATCGCCTCGGCCGCGGGCACGCTCGCCGCGATCGTGTTCGTGCTGCCGGGTCTGGTGATGATCGGGTGGTGGAGCGGTTTCCCGTTCTGGACGACCAGCGCGATCACCGCGACCGGCGGCATCCTGGGCGTGATGTTCTCCGTCCCGCTGCGCCGCGCGCTCGTGGTCGGCGACGATCTGCCCTACCCCGAAGGGCGCGCCGCAGCGGAAGTGTTGCAGGCGGGATCGAATACGCAAGCAGGCGCGAAAGAGAGCGAGGCCGGCTTGCGCGTGCTGGTGCGCGGATCGATCGTCTCGGCCTTGTTCGCGATCCTGACGCAGATGAAGCTCGCCGCCGCGGAAGCCGCGACCTGGTTCCGCGTCGGCTCGGGCGCGACGGGGATCGCGGGTGGGCTGTCGTTCGCGCTGTTCGGCGTCGGGCACCTCGTCGGCCTGTCGGTTGGCCTGGCGCAGCTTGCCGGATTGATCACCGGCTGGTTCATCCTGCTGCCGTTCCTGACCGCGCAGCACCCCTTGTCGGTCGGGGTCGAGGAGTGGGCGAGCGCGGTCTTCCGCCAGGACGTGCGCTTCTTCGGGGCGGGCGTGATCGGCGTTGCGGCAATCTGGACGCTGCTCAAGATCGCGGGGCCGGTCGTTGGCGGCATCCGCAGCGCGCTCGCCGCCAGTGCCGCGCGCGCGGGCGGCGAGACGCTGGCGCTGGAGGAGCGCGACCTGCCGATCGGCATTGTCGCAGGCGGCGCGGTCGCAATCCTATTGCCGATTGCATGGCTGCTGTGGAGCGTGCTGGCGGGCGGACCGCTCGCGGGCTCCGCGCTGGTGCTGATCGCGGGCGCGCTGGTGTTCGTCGTCGTGGTCGGGCTGATGATCGCGGCGGTGACCGGGTATATGGCGGGGCTGATCGGTGCGTCCAATTCTCCCGTGTCTGGGATCGGCATCCTCGCGGTGCTCGCCGCGTCGCTGCTGCTCGTCGGGCTGGTCGGGCGTGGCGGCGCCCCCGAGCAGACGCAGGCGCTGGTCGCCTACGCATTGATCGTGACCGGCATCGTGTTCGGCATCGCGACGATCGCGAACGACAATCTGCAGGACCTGAAGACCGGGCAGCTGGTCGGCGCGACGCCGTGGAAGCAGCAGGTCGCACTCGTGATCGGCGTCATATTCGGCTCGATCGTGATCGCGCCGGTACTCGACCTGTTGCAGACCGCCTTCGGTTTCGCGGGCGCGCCCGGGTCGGGCCCCAACGCGCTCGCCGCACCGCAGGCAGGGCTGATCTCGGCGCTGGCGCAAGGTGTTCTGGGCGGCAATCTCAATTGGTCGATGCTTGGCTGGGGCGCGGTCGCGGGGGTGATCTTCATCGCGCTCGATGGTCTGCTCGGACGCGCCGGCCGGCTGAGGCTGCCGCCGCTTGCGGTCGGAATCGGCATCTACCTGCCGATGGCGGTGATCCTGCCGGTGACGATCGGCGCGGTCGTCGGCCACCTCTACGATCGCTGGGCCGATCGCACGCGCGACGCGGAGTTCGCGCGCCGGCTGGGCGTGCTGGTCGCGACGGGCATGATCGTCGGCGAGAGCCTGTGGCAGGTCGTCTTCGCTGGCATCGTCGCGGCGACGGGCAGCGACGCGCCGCTGGCGGTGGTCGGCCCCGCCTTCACCCACGTCGCGCTGGTCGGCGGAACGATCCTGTTCCTGGCGCTGGTGTGGTGGCTGTATCGCGGAACCCGGCGCGAGGCCGCGTGACCTTGCGCCATCGACGCTAGCGGACCGGGTCCGCCGCGGGTCGGCGCCTCATGCCGCTGGCGCGCGATCCGTTGCGGCTTCGGGTGCAGCGGCGGTGTCACCT
>NZ_CAJYVU010000065.1 GCF_913778135.1 uncultured Sphingomonas sp.
CCAGCCACGTCAGCCGGCGGCGGCGCAGCTCGGTCTGCTGGCGCGTCACCATCTCACCGATCGAGCCGATCACTGCCATGCCGGTGACCTTCTCGAGCTTCTGCGCGGTCGGGAACGTGCCCTGCAATTGACCCAGCGCGAAGGCCGCGCCGACGCCCGCGATCAACCCGGCCACCAGCACGCCAGTCAGCAGCAACGGGCGATTGGGCGCGGTCGGGGTGCGCGGTACGGTCGGCGGATCGATCACGCTGAACTTGACCGCGTCGGTCTGCGTCTGCGCCTGGCTGCGCAAGCTCACCTGCTCGCGCTGAGCGAGCAGCTGGTCGTACTGCCCTTTCAGGACATCATAGTTGCGATCGATCTCGCCCTGCTCGGCGGCAATCGCGGGATCGCCGGCAAGCTTCGCGTTCAATTGGTCGAGGTCGCCCTGCAACTGCTGCTTGCGCGCCTGCAAAGCGGCGATCGTCGACCCCTTGTCGGTCATCATCGCCTGAAGCGAGGAATAGGCCGGGTTGGCGACGCCACCGTCGCTGCCGCCGGTCAGCGGCTCGCCACGCGCCGCCGCCTGCGCTTGCGCCAGCTGCCGCTTGAGCGCGATCACGTCGGGGTGGCTATCGGTATAGCCGCGCCCGTAGGCGTCGGAGAGCTGGCCCTGGATCGCCGCCAGCCTGGCGCGCGCCGGGCCGACGCCGGGCGCAATGCCTGCACCCGCGATCGTCTTCGGCGTCGCCGCCATCTGGCCTGACAACGCCGCCATGCTCGACTGCGCCGCCGCGAGATCGCCGTCGACCTGGCTCATCTGCGTACGTGCCGCGCCAATGCGGTCGCTGATCGATCCCGTGCCGGGCAGCGCGCCGAGATAGTTATTCTGGAACGACGCGCGCTTCGCCTCCGCGTCCTGCAGCTTGGTGCCGAGCGCCTGCAACTGCCCGTCGAGGAAGGCGAGCGTCTGCGTGTTCTGCGAACGGTCGGACGACAGGTTGGTCTCGACAAAGATGTCGATTAGCTTCTGCGTGATGGCGGCGGCAAGCTTCGGGCTCGACGAGGTCGTCGTGATCTCGAACAGGTTATCCTGCTGCGCGACGATCTTGATGGCGCTCTGCAAACCGGCGACGCGGTCGGCCACGTCGCGGTCGCTCGACACGGTTTTGGCAAGATCGGTGCCGCGCACGACCTTTTCGAGGCTCACCGCGCTGGTCAGCGTCTGGCGCACCGTGTCGATGTCGCGCGCATCGTCGTTCGCCGCCTGCATCGAATCGGCACCCGCGGGCAGGACCGAGCGCATCTGCACGAACACGCGCGCCTTCGAATCATACCGGCTGGGGATCTGACTGACGACCAGCCAGCCCGCGACGCACACGGCCCACGCGACCGCCAGCGCGATCCAGCGCCGCGTCCAGATCGCGTGCAGCGCGATACGCGCTTCGTTGAAGAGACCGCCCACCCGCGCTTCCTTTTAGAACATGCTCTCGGGAATGATGATGACGTCGCCGGGCTCGAGCCGGACGTTCGCGCTCGCGTCGCCATCCTTCAGCAGCTTGTTGATGCGCAGCGCATATTCGGTCTGCTTGCCGGTCGCGCGATCGTAGCGGACCAGCCGCGCCTTGTTGCCTGCGGCATATTCGCCGAGGCCCCCGACCGCGATCATCGCGTCGAGCAGCGTCATGTTGGCGCGGTATGGCAGGCTGGCTGGCTTCTGCGTCGCGCCGACGATGCGGACCTGCTGGCTGAACGTGCCGGAGAAGCTGTCCACGATCACCGAGACGATCGGGTCCTTGATATATTCGCCGAGCGCCAGCTTCATATCGGCGGCGAGCATCGCGGGCGTCTTGCCGACCGCGGGCATGTCGCTGATCAGCGGCGTGGTGATGCGACCGTCGGGGCGCACCTGCACCTTCGATGACAGCTCGGGGTTGCGCCACACGAAGATGCTGAGTGAGTCGAGCGGGCCGATGACATATTCCTCGCCCGGCTGCTCCTTGCTGGCGACGAAGGTCGCGGGCGGCAGTTCCGGGCGCGCGGCGCCGCCGCCCGCGCAGGCGGTGAGCGTCGTCGACGCCATCAGCGCAGCGATCAAACCCTTGGAAATCGTCGCGAACCGCATTCAACCCTCCGTACACGCCGACCGACCAGCCTACGTGACTCGCGTCAGGCGGACTGGTGGCGTCGGTGGTCAGCTATGTGCGGTAGAGGTGAAGATAGCGTTTAGGACGCGTTCGCGAGCACCTCCGCGGGTGCGGGGTGTCCCAAAAAGGCACTGGGACTGGCGGTCAGACCATAGGCGCCCGCAATGAAGATCGCGATCACGTCGCCCACGTCCGCGCGCGGCAGCACGACGCGATCGGCCAGCCGGTCGAGCGGCGTGCAGAGGCACCCAACGACCGACACAGCGTCGTCCGCCGCCGCGTCCATCCGGCGCGCGACCGCAATCGGATAGTTGCGCCGCACCACCGTACCGAAATTGCCCGAGGCGGCGAGTTGATGATGCAGTCCGCCGTCGACCACCAGGAACGTCTCGCCGCGGCTCTCCTTCCGGTCGACCACGCGCGTCAGGTACACGCCCGCCTCCCCGACCAACCAGCGGCCGAGTTCGATCGCGAAGGTCGTGTCGGCCAGCACCGCATTGCGCGTGTCGAGCGTGCCTGCCAGCGCCGCGCCGATTCGCTCGACCTCGATCGGTCGATCCCCTGCAAAGTGCGGAATACCGAACCCGCCGCCCAGGTTGACCAGCGGCGGCGCTTGGCCGCTCTCCTCTGACAATCGTGCGGCGAGCGCGAGCGTCGCCTCCTGCGTTTCGATCAGCGCGTCACTGTCGAGCGCCTGCGATCCGGCAAAGATGTGGAACCCACGCCATTCAGCCCCGCTCGCGACGATCTCACGCACCAACGCCGGCACGCGCTCGGCATCGACCCCGAACGGCGAAGCGCGCCCACCCATCTTCATGCCCGAGCCACGCAGCTCGAGGTCGGGGTTCACCCGCACCGCCAGCCGTGGCGCAATACCCAGGCGCGCGCCGACCACAATCGCGCGCCGTGTCTCGCCCTCCGATTCAACGTTCAGCGTCACACCCGCACGCACCGCCACCTCGAGTTCGGCATCGCGCTTGCCCGGTCCCGCGAAACTGATCGCTTCGGCAGACTTGTACGCCATAACTTCCGCCAACTCGCCTGTCGAGGCCACGTCGAGCCCGTCGACGAGCGGCGCGATCGCGCACACCAGGGGTGCATAGGGGTTCGCCTTGACTGCATAGTGCAGCCGCACGCCGTCCGGCATTGCGGCACGGAAGCGGCCGATTTGACCCTGCACGACGCCGAAATCATACACGAACACCGGCGAGCCGTGCTCCGCTACCCACGCCTCTGCGGTGCGTCCCGCGATCGTCAGCATGTCGTGCTGGTCGGCGAAGGCGGGCGGGATCGGTCCGATCGGCTTCACGCGCGTGCTCCTTGTACCTCGGCGGCGAGCGCGACGCGGTCGAGCTTGCCATTGGCGTTGCGCGGCAACTCGGCGCGCCACACGATCTCGGCCGGTTGCATGTAGGTCGGCAGATCGCGCCTCAGCCGCGCGAGCAGTGCCGGCTCCAGATTGGCACGCCCGCGCGCAACGACGACGATACGCTGCCCCAGTCGTGCGTCGGCGACACCGATCGCGACCGCCTCGCGCGCCTCGTCGCCCGCGGTGACTGCTTCCTCCACCTCCTGCGGGCTGACGCGGTTGCCCGATGTCTTGATCATCTCGTCGTCACGCCCGACAAAGCGCAACAGTCCGGCTGCGTCGGCGACCACCGTGTCTCCCGACCAAACCGCCAACCCGCCCTCGCGCGAGAATGCGGGTGCCGGACGAAAGCGGT
This sequence comes from uncultured Sphingomonas sp., assembly GCF_913778135.1. Lineage (GTDB taxonomy): Bacteria > Pseudomonadota > Alphaproteobacteria > Sphingomonadales > Sphingomonadaceae > Sphingomonas. Next base: position 3,851 of record NZ_CAJYVU010000065.1, read on the forward strand.
GCGCCGTTCGTTCCGCGTCGCGCCAATATCCTTGCGCCACCAGCGGTCCGGCGTGGACCAGCTCACCCGATTCACCCGCTACGGCCTCGCTGCCGTCCCCACGCACCACCATGACCTCCGCGAACGGGATCGCGCGCCCGATCGAATCGGGGTTGGCGTCGACCAGTACGGGCGGAAGATAGGTCGAGCGAAACGCCTCGGTCAGCCCGTACATCGGGTACAGGTCAGCCGCCGGGAACCGCGCCCTAAGCGCGCGCACCATCGTCGGCGTCAGCGCCCCGCCCGAGTTGGTGAGCCGCCTGAGGCGCGCCGCCGTCTCCGCAGGCCACTCCGCCTCGAGCAGGTGCGTCCACAAGGGCGGAACGCCCGCGAGCGTCGTCGCCCCGATCCGCTCGACCGCCTTCACCACGTCGCGCGGCGTCAGATAATCGAGCGGGGTCACTGCCGCCCCCGCCAGCCAGGTCGAGAACAGCTGGTTCTGCCCGTAATCGAATGACAGCGGCAACACGCCGAGTACGCGGTCCTCGGGCTCGATCGCCAGATAATGCGCGACCGATACCGCGCCGAGCCACAGGTTCGCGTGGCTGAGCATCACGCCCTTGGGCCGTCCGGTCGACCCGGAAGTGTAGAGGATCGCGGCGAGCGCGCCCGGGTCGGCACTCGATGGCGGCAGCGGATCGCCCTCACCCGCCTCGACGTGGACCGACACACCCGCGGGCACGTCGCCCGGCTCCAGCGTGGTCGCGCGTGCCGCTTGCGTCAGCAGCAGCGCGGCGCCGCTGTCCGTGAGAATATGCGCCACCTGCGCGCGCTTGAGCGCGGGATTGATCGGCACGTGCACCAGTCCGGCGCGGGCCGCGGCGAGCGGCATCAAACACGCCTCGCGCGTCTTGGGCAGCCACGTCGCAACGCGCGCGCCGGCGTCCGCCACTTCAGCCTTCAGCCAGCCCGCGAGCCGAGCAACCCTTGCCTCCGCCTCTGCGAACGTCATCGCTCCCGCGCGGTCGATCAGCGCGGGCGCGTCGGGCGCGTCGGGCGCGTCGCGCAGCACGTGATCGATCGGTCGAGCGTGGCGGTCGAGCGGCACCATCTCGCCTCCATAGCGCGCCCGTTGCGCATTTCACCCCCCGCGCCTATCGCACCGCAGCAAAGCACGGGAGAAAAACGTGATTCCGGAAGGCACCAACGAGATCGAGAAGACGCTGCGCGCGGTGCTGGCCGATGTGTTGAGCCTCTCGCCCGAGCGCGTCGCCGCCTTCACGCCCGACACCGGGCTGTTCGGCTCGCTGCCCGAACTCGACTCGATGGCGGTCGCGGGCGTGCTGACCGAACTCGAGGACCGGCTCGGCATCGTGATCGAGGATGACGAGGTAGACGGCGAGATGCTGGAAACGTTTGGCGCGCTGACCACTTTCGCGCAGACCAAGGTTCTCAACTGAGCGACCTGCGCTACGTCGATTATCACTGGCGCGGCGGCCGCGAGGCGATGCTGCGCATGGGACCGGTCGGAGGTCCCACGATCCTCGCCTTTCCGTCCTTGTTCGAGGAAGCGAATCGTAGTCGCGCGATCCTCGTCGGCGTCCTGCGCCGCTTGTCGGAGGCAGGCTGGTCGGTCGCGCTGCCCGACCTGCCCGGACAAGGCGAGAGTACGACGCCCGTCGCCGAGGTGGACCTGGTTGCGTGGCGCGAGGCAGCCGTCGCCGCGGCCGGGCCGCTCTCGTCACCGATCCACGTCGTCGCGATCCGCGCCGGTGCGCTGGTCGCCGCGAATGTCGCAGCGGCGAGCCGCTGGTATTGGTCGCCGATAACGGGCGAGGACCAGCTGCGCGAACTCACCCGTCAGCGCGCACTTGGCGAAGGCGACGGCTTCGCCGGGAACGACCTGTCCGACACGTTGCTCGCGCAACTGCGCGACGTTCAGCCGACGATCACCCCGCCGCCACGCGTCATCCGTATGGAGAACGACCCCCGCCCTGCCGACCGGAAGGTCGCCGGCGCCGCGCCGTGGCGCGCGAGCGAGCCGTCGTGCGACGCGGCGCTCGCCACATTACTCGCGGACGACATCGCGGGATGGCTCGCATGACTTCACCCAGCCGCGGAGGCCAGACGGCAGTCGTGGCGTTGAAATATCGTTTTACATCAACACGCTTGCTTGTTTCGATACGAGCCAACATAAGCTTTCTGCTTACCGCCACGGCATCATGCGCCGGCTGATTACCTTCCGCTGCGACAGCGCAACGCTCGCCGGCACGCTCGACACCGGCGACGCAACTACCGGGTTGCTGATCGTCTCGGGCGGCAATGAGGTGCGTCACGGCGCACATCGCGGCATGGCCATGCTTGCGCAGCACTTGGCCGCGCGCGGAACGTCGGTGTTCCGCTACGATCGCCGTGGTGTCGGCGATTCGGAGGGCGTTAATCGAGGTTTCGCTCACGCGAGCGACGATCTGCGCGCCGCCGCCGTAGCCTTCCGGCAGGCCGCGCCGCACGTCACTCGTCTCTACGCCTTCGGCAATTGCGATGCTGCAACGCTGCTCGCGCTAGAGGGGCGCCATGCGGGGATTGAGCGGGTGCTGCTCGCCAACCCGTGGACGATCGAACAGGCCGACGACCTGCCCCCCGCCGCCGCAATTCGGGCAGGCTACGCGCAGCAGCTGCGCGACCCGGCGCAATGGCGTCGACTGCTCAGCGGCGGGATTGATATTCGTAAGGCGTTTAGGGGCTTGTGGAAGATCGCTCGCACACGATCACAGCCGAACACTCTGGCAACGAAGGTGACGACCTCGATCGCCGCATGGGGAGACGACGCAACGGTGCTGCTCGCGCGCGACGACAATACGGCGCGCGCTTTCGCCGATGCGGCGCGCGCTCACGTGTTCACGACGCTGACGATCGACACGTCCTCGCACAGCTTCGCGCGCGCCGCCGACAAGCAGGCACTCGCCGATACCGTCACGCGCTGGCTGGAGCGGTAAGCGGCCTCACTCCGCCGCTTCCTTGAACTCCTCGAACTCGACCGCCGCCAGGAACCGCTCGGCGTCAAGGGCAGCCATGCATCCTGTCCCAGCTGCGGTCACCGCCTGCCGGTACGACTTGTCCATCACGTCGCCGCAAGCGAACACGCCAGCGACGCTCGTCTTGGTGGTGCCAGTCTCAACCGCGATATAGCCGTCGTCGTCGAGTGCCAGATGCCCGCGGAACAGCTCTGTCGCGGGGTGATGCCCGATTGCGACGAACCCGCCATCGACCGGAATACGCGAATGCTCGCCCGTCTGCGTGTCCTCCAATTCGAGCGCAACAAGGCCCGCGTTGCCGCCGCCATCGACGAACTCGCGCACTTCCTTGTTCCACAGCACCTTGATCGACGGGTGCGCGTGGAGCCGCTCTTGCAATATCCGCTCGGCACGCAAGCTGTCGCGGCGGTGGA
>NZ_CAJYVU010000066.1 GCF_913778135.1 uncultured Sphingomonas sp.
GTGAAAGCCTTTCGGATGGGTGGTTCTGCAGGTAAGCCCTGCGAAGTGGGGCGCGCCTTGCCATAGCACAACCCGGCTGGCAAGCGGCGCGCATGTCGCATGCCGAACCCTCCCCCCTGACCGTTCCCGCCGCCACGCGCCTTGTCGGGCGTATCCGTGTTCCGGGCGACAAGTCGATCAGTCACCGCGCGCTGATGCTGTCGGCGCTCGCGGTCGGCGAAAGCCGTGTCGAGGGATTGCTGGAGGGAGAGGACGTGCTCGCGACCGCGTCGGCGCTACGTGCGATGGGCGCGCGGATCGAGCGTGATGCGGCGGGCGTGTGGACGATCAACGGCGTCGGCGTCGGCGGATTGCTGCAACCCGCGACGGCGCTCGACATGGGCAATTCGGGCACGTCGACGCGGCTGCTGATGGGCCTGATCGCCTCGCATCCGATCACCGCGACCTTCACCGGCGACGCCTCGTTGTCGAAGCGTCCGATGGAGCGCGTTATCACACCGCTTACGCGAATGGGCGCGGACATCACCGCCTCGCCCGGCGGTCGCCTCCCGCTGATGCTGCGCGGTCTCTGCCCCGCGGTGCCGATCGAGTACGAACTCCCCGTCGCCTCGGCGCAGGTGAAATCAGCCGTGCTGCTCGCCGGGCTCAACACGCCCGGTGTCACACGCGTGATCGAGCCGGTGCCGACGCGCGACCACAGCGAGCGGATGCTCGCGGGCTTCGGCGCCGAGGTGCTGGTCGAGGAGACGAGCCGCGGCCGCGTCATCTCGATTACCGGCGAGGCGGAGCTGCGTCCGCAGTCGATCGTCGTGCCGGGCGATCCCTCGTCCGCCGCCTTCTGGATGGTCGCTGCGTCGATCGTGCCGGACAGCGATGTCGTGATCGAGAATGTCGGGCTGAACCCGACGCGCGCCGGCCTCGTCACCGCACTGCGCATGATGGGCGCGGACATCACCGAGTTGGACCCGCGCACCGTCGGCGGGGAACCGGTCGCCGACTTGCGTGTCCGCCACGCCGCCTTGCAGGGCATCACCGTACCGCACGATCTCGCGCCGTCGATGATCGACGAATATCCGGTGCTGTTCGTCGCCGCAGCCTTCGCCGCCGGTCGCACGGTCGCGCGCGGCGCCGACGAACTGCGCGTAAAAGAAAGCGATCGCATCGCCGCGATGCGCGCCGCGCTCGAGGCAAACGGCGCACCGGTAACCGAGCACGAGGACGGCCTGTCGATCGACGGCAGCGGCGGCGACGCGATCCCCGGCGGCGGCACGGTCGCGACCCGGCTCGATCACCGCATCGCGATGAGCATGGCCGTTGCCGCACTTCACGCGCGCGCCGCCATCACGCTCGACGACGCGTCGCCGGTGCAGACCAGCTATCCGACTTTCTTCGACCAACTGGCGCAGCTTTCGGGAGAAGCCGCATGATCATCGCCGTCGACGGCCCCGCCGCCTCGGGCAAGGGCACGATCGCCAAGGCGCTCGCTCGCCACTATCACCTGCCCCACCTCGACACCGGACTGCTCTACCGCGCGGTCGCCGCCACCGTCCGTCGCATGGAACTCGACCCCGAAAAGGAGGCGGATGCCGTCGCCGCCTGCGACTTCGACGAGCTGACCCTCGCCGATCCGGCCCTGCGCGACGATGATGTCGGGCAGCTCGCCTCGGTCGTCTCGGCACACCCGTTGGTGCGCGCGGCGCTGCTCCAGCGACAGAAGCGCTTCGCGCATCAGGAGGGCGGCGCAGTGCTCGACGGCCGCGACATCGGAACCGTGATCGCGCCGGACGCGCTCGCCAAGCTGTTCGTCCGCGCCACCCCGACGATCCGTGCGCAGCGCCGCCATGCCGAACTTAAAAACCGCGGCAGCGGCGTCAGCTACGACCAGGTTCTCGCCGACATCCGCGCGCGCGACGAACGCGACAGCAGCCGTTCGGCCGCCCCGCTTGTCCCCGCCGCCGACGCGGCGCTGCTCGATACCAGCTTCCTGTCGATTGACGCCTCGGTCGCCAAAGCAATCGCGCTCGTCGAGGCGCGGCGCCCGCAGGGCTGATCACCCCCGCCGATACTTGCTTCTACCCTGCGCTTCCGCTAAGGGCGCGCGGTCCAACGGGCTTAGGCTTCGCGGAGGCATGGCGCGGCTACAGCAAATGCTGCGCCCTTTTCGCACCAGCGTTCTGTGTCTCTGCACTCTCTCGGCGCGCGCGGATACCGCGTCCGGCATGGGGCCGGCGTGGTGTTTTGGCCCTGGGGGTTGCCCCCTAGACCAGCGGAACCAACCGCTTGGCCGGAAACGACAACGTTTAGGACTTACGGATTTATGGCCTCTACGGCAGCTCCCTCACGCGACGATTTCGCGGCAATGCTCGATGACATGTTCGGCGGCGCCGACAGCTTCGAGGGCCGCGTGGTGCTCGGCACCGTTACCGGCATCGAGAACGACCTGGCCGTCATCGACGTCGGCCTGAAGAGCGAAGGCCGCGTGCCGCTGCGCGAATTCGCGCCTGCGCCGGGCCAGAAGGCCGAGCTGAAGATCGGCGACGAGGTCGAGGTGTACGTCGACCGCGTCGAGAACATGCACGGCGAAGCAATGCTCAGCCGCGACCGCGCCCGCCGCGAGGCCGCCTGGGACAAGCTTGAGGTCGAGTTCGCGAAGACCGCGCGCGTCGAGGGCACGATCTTCGGCCGCGTCAAGGGTGGCTTCACGGTCGATCTGTCGGGCGCCGTCGCCTTCCTGCCGGGTTCGCAGGTCGACATCCGCCCGGTGCGCGACGTCACCCCGCTGATGGACATTCCGCAGCCGTTCCAGATCCTTAAGATGGACCGCAAGCGCGGCAATATCGTCGTGTCGCGCCGCGCCGTGCTCGAGGAAACCCGCGCCGAGCAGCGCTCGGGCCTGATTCAGAGCCTGGCCGAGGGTCAGATTATCGAGGGCGTCGTCAAGAACATCACCGACTACGGTGCGTTCGTTGACCTGGGCGGTATCGACGGCCTGCTCCACGTCACCGACCTGTCGTACAAGCGCGTCCAGCACCCGTCGGAGATGATCAACATCGGCGACACGGTGAAGGTGCAGATCATCCGCATCAACAAGGACACGCAGCGCATCTCGCTCGGCATGAAGCAGCTCGAGAGCGATCCGTGGGATGGCGCTGGCGTCAAGTACCCGGTCGGTGCGAAGCTGTCGGGCCGCGTGACCAACATCACCGAATACGGTGCGTTCGTCGAGCTGGAGCCGGGCATCGAGGGCCTGGTTCACGTGTCGGAAATGTCTTGGACCAAGAAGAACGTCCACCCGGGCAAGATCGTCTCGACCTCGCAGGAAGTCGACGTGGTGGTGCTCGAGGTCGACGCCGAGAAGCGCCGCATCTCGCTCGGTCTCAAGCAGGCGCAGGCCAATCCGTTGGAGGCATTCGCCGCCGCGCACCCGGTCGGCTCGACCGTCGAGGGCGAAGTCAAGAACGCGACCGAGTTCGGCCTGTTCATCGGCCTCGACAACGACGTCGACGGCATGGTCCACATGTCGGATATCGCCTGGGGTGTTTCGGGTGAGGACGCGCTCAACCTGCACCGCAAGGGTGAGACCGTTCAGGCGGTCGTGCTCGACATCGACTCGGAGAAGGAGCGCATCTCGCTCGGCATGAAGCAGCTCGAGCGTGGCGGTCCGGTCTCGGCCGGTGCTGGCGACCGCCTGGGCAAGAACCAGGTCGTCACCGTCACCGTACTCGAGGTCCGCGACGCCGGCCTCGAAGTGCAGCAGGGCGACGACGGCGCGACCGGCTTCATCAAGCGCACCGATCTCGGCCGCGACCGCGACGAGCAGCGTCCGGAGCGTTTCCAGGTCGGTCAGAAGTTCGACGCGATGGTGACCGGTTTCGACCGTTCGAAGAAGCCGACCTTCTCGATCAAGGCGATGCAGATCTCCGAGGAGAAGCAGGCTGTGGCGCAGTACGGTTCGTCCGACTCGGGCGCGTCGCTTGGCGACATTCTTGGCGAGGCGCTCAAGGCCCGCGACTCGAAGAAGTAAGTCTTCGACATTTGCGGAACAACGCACGCGAAGGGGTCGGTCATGCCGGCCCCTTTTCGTTTGCCGATATGGCACTGCGTCGGTCCTATCGCGGAAGCGTATTTATCTGTATCAATCACGTGCCGCGGTATACGCGCGGTGCGTGTTGCGATGGTGGGGAAGCAAATGATTCGGTCGGAACTCGTCAACCGGCTCACGGAAGAAAATCCGGAACTCACCCCGCGCGATGTTGAGGCGATCGTGTCCACTTTCTTCGACCAGATCGTCGATCGCCTGGCGGCGAACGGTCGCGTCGAACTGCGCGGCTTCGGCGCCTTCTCGACCCGCCAGCGTGACGAGCGTACCGGACGCAATCCGCGGACCGGCGAGACGGTCGACGTGACGGCAAAGCGCGTGCCCTATTTCAAGCCCGGCAAGGAAATGCGCCAGCGTCTGAACGTCTGATCGACGCGCTCTCGTCGCTTCCCTGCTTGACGCGCGCTACCGAAGCGCGCTCAAGCGCGAAGCTGATGCGCGGACGTGGCGGAATCGGTAGACGCTGGAGACTTAAAATCTTCTGCCCTTGGCGTGCGGGTTCGAGTCCCGCCGTCCGCACCATCATCGCAAGCGCGAGCCTGCCCGCGCTGCTGCTTACTACCTCATGCGATCGCCGTGCCGATGTCGGCCCGGTCGTGGTCAGCGTCATCGGAGAGGCACCCGCACTCGCCGGTCCCGATCGCCGTGACCTGTCGACACCCGATCGCGTCCTGACCGACGCGGTGGCCGAGGGGTTGGTCCGCTTCGATGCCGCGGGGCAGATCGAAGGTGGCTTGGCGGAGCGCTGGACCGTCACGGACGACGGCACGAGCTTCATCTTCCGCCTGCGAGAGGCACGCTGGGCCGACGGCCAGCCGGTCCGCGCCGCACAGGTCGTCAATCTTCTCAAACGGCAACTCGCCCGCGGCACTCGCAACAGCCTCGCTCCGTACCTCAGCGCAATCGACGACGTGGTCGAAATGACGCCGGAGGTGATCGAGGTCGAACTGGCGCGGCCCCGGCCCGACCTGCTTAAACTCTTCGCGCAACCCGAACTCGCGCTCGTTCGCAGCGCTTCAGGCGGCGGTGCCGGCCCGTTCCGCGCCGCCTCCCCGGGCGAGCACGCGGCACTGCTGCGTCCCATCGACGATCCCGACCGCGATCCCGATGACGACGGCCCGACCGCCGAGGACAACGTCCGGCTGATCGGAGAACGTGCCGCCCGCGCGATCGTGCGCTTCACGAGCAAGCAGGCCGATCTGGTCAGCGGCGGGACGATTGTCGACTGGCCACTCGTCCAGCGCGCGGGCGTCGCAACCGCCAATCTGCGGATCGATCCCGCCGCGGGTCTGTTCGGACTCGCCATCCTCCGGCGTGACGGCTTCCTCGCCGACGCGGACACCCGCGCCGCACTCGCCGCGGCGTTCGACCGCGCCGGCCTCGTCGCCGCGGTGTCGCCCGACTGGGCGCCAGCGGAGACGCTGCTGCCCGACCAGCTCGACTCGCTCTCGCCACCGGTGCAGCCTGCCTGGGCCGCCCTGCCGCGTGAGCAGCGTCTGGCTGCGCTTCGCGCGCGTGTCGCCGCGTGGCGCTTCACGGCGGGCGTGCCAACGCTAGGGCTCGCGCTACCCGCGGGAACCGGCGGGACGATGCTGTGGATACGGCTCGCCGCCGACCTCTACGCGATGGGCATCAGGCCGGTTCGCCTCGCCCTCGACGATCCCGCCGCCGACCTGCGCCTCGTCGATCTGGTCGCACCGTATGACAGCGCGCGCTGGTATTTGTCGGAGGCGTGCGTCGCGTGCTCGGAGGAAGCACAGCAGGCGATCGAGGACGCGCGGGTGGCACCGACCTCGGATGCGCGCGCGGCGACGATCGCGCGCGCCGACGCCGCGCTCACGGCAGACGCGGCCTTCATCCCGCTCGCTCGGCCGTTCCGCTGGTCGCTGGTATCCGTGCGGCTGGTGCAGTGGCAGGCGAACGCGCGCGCGTGGCATCCGTTGAACCACCTGCGCCGCGACACCAAATGATCGAACATGAGCGTTCGTCCCTCTGCCATCCCGTCCGGCTTCGTGTCTGCCAACCTTCCGCTCGGTCGCGATCCCGCCTCGGTCCGCCGTCGTCTGGTCGCGATGGAGCAGATGCTTGAGGGATTGTTCGTCATCCCCGGCATCAATCGTCGAGTTGGTCTAGACTTCGTGCTTGGGCTGATCCCGGTCGCAGGCGACGCGATCGCTGCGGCGCTCGGCGGCTGGTTGGTGTGGGAAGCGCGCAATCTCGGTATGAGCAAGATTGCGCTGATGCGGATGACCGGTCGTGTCGGCTTCGACGCGCTGATCGGGCTGGTGCCCTTCGTCGGCGACGCGGCCGACCTTTACTATCGTTCGAACACGCGCAACCTGAAGCAGATCCTGCGGCACTTGGACAAGCATCACCCGGCCACGGTGACGCTCGACCGCTAATAGAGCAGGAACGGCGCCCGCGCCTCTGCCCAGGCGCGCTCATCCGGGATCGTCAGCGCGTCGAGATCACCCGGCTGCGAACCGGCATCGTCGACCCATTCGCGTAAGCTGGGCCCGCCGTTGATGACGTCGATCGCCAGCTTGTCGAACTCATACTCGTACGGAAAGTCGCGCCACAGCGGATAGTCGGGGCGCATGCGTCGCAGCGCCTTGAACCCCAGCGCCTGCAACCGCCATGGCCGGAACGCCGCGTGATCGTACGCCGCACCCTCGGCATGGATGAAGACGCCCGAACACAGCTCGCCCGCATGTTTGTGGAACGTCGGCTGGAACCAGATGTCGCGCAAGCTGCACCCCTCCAGCCACTCGGGTGCAAGCGAGCGCATCTCCGCGATCAGCGCGCGCGCGTCGACGTCGGGGGCGCCGAACAGCTCGAGCGGCCGGGTCGTGCCCCGCCCTTCCGACAGCGTCGTGCCTTCCAGCATCACCGTGCCGGCGTAAGCACGCGCCATGTTGACGTTCGCCGCATTGGGGCTCGGGTTGATCCACACCCGCGTCTCGGGCGAGCCGTATCCGGGCGCGGCGTCTGGCGCCCAACCCTCCATCGACACCACGCGGTAATCGACGTCGAGCCGGTAGTGCGCGATGAACCAGTGCCCCAGCTCGCCCAGCGTCATCCCATGCCGCATCGGCATCGGCCCTGCTCCGACGAAGCTCTCCCAGCCCTCGCGCAACGTCAGCCCCTCGATCGGCCGCCCCGCCGGGTTTGGGCGATCGAGCACCCACACCGCCTTGCCGTGCTCGGCCGCTGCCTCCAGCACGTAAAGCAATGTCGTCACGAACGTGTAGATGCGGCAGCCCACGTCCTGCAGATCGATCAGCACGACGTCGAACGTGTCCATCGACGCGGGTGTCGGCCGACGAACCTCACCGTACAGGCTGAACACCGGCATGCCGTAGGTCGGATCGGTGAAGTCGGGCGACTCCATCATATTGTCCTGCAGATCGCCACGCACGCCGTGCTGCGGCCCGAACACCGCCGAGACGTTCACTCCCGCCGCGATCAGCGCGTCGAGCGAGTGCGTCAGGTCGGCGGTCACCGACGCGGGGTGCGCGAGCAGCGCAACGCGGCGACCCTCAAGCTGGCGGCGAAGGCTCGCGTCGGCGAGCAGGCGATCGATCCCGAACTTCATGTACCCGCTGGTGACGGCAGCCGAGCGGCAAAGCAATCGCGATGATGGAAGTCGGCTCTCCCCGGCGGATGCTGGAGCGCCCAGAATGACCGCCGCCCGCCCGTTTCCTCGATCACCGCGGTCAACGACATCAGCAGCTCGCCGTGCGGCAATCCGCTCATGTCGCATTCGACTTCGACCCTGTCAGCCATCCGGTCGATCCGAGGCGCGTGGTCGCACGGCAAGTCCGCCATGCCGTCCCGGTAGCCGTCGAACGCGTAGGCAGCCCAAGCGGACGAGGGCGAGAAGTTGAACTCGACGTAATGCTCCTCGTCGTCGAACATCAGGAACAGCTCGAAACAGGTCGTTTGCCACAATCCATCGGTGCGCAAGGGGCTCGCCCGGTCAGGCCAGACTACCTCCTCATCACCATCGACCTCGTAGGTCAGCAGCAATTTACCCTTCTCGGAGACGCGCATCTCTACGGCTACACCGCGAGCCCCGAGCGGCGGATGGTCCGGGTGCGGTACCAGCGAATAGCGCGTCATCCCCGCACTCTATGAAATTGCCGCGGAAATCGCTATGTCCGCGCACTCTCATGGCAACGCAACTTCCCTCCCCGCCCCGCGTGGGCATGGTGTCGCTCGGCTGTCCCAAGAACCTGGTCGACAGCGAACGCATCCTCACCCAGCTCCGAGCCGACGGTTATCAGATGAGCGCCGATTACTCGGGCGCGGACGTCGTGCTGGTCAACACCTGCGGCTTTCTCGATTCCGCCAAGGAAGAAAGCCTGGAGGCGATTGGTGAGGCGATCGCGGAGAACGGCCGCGTCATCGTTACCGGCTGCATGGGCAAGGAAGCCGAGGCGATCCGCACCCGCTTTCCCCAAGTCCTCGCGATCACCGGCGCGCACGAGTACGAGCAGGTGGTGGAGGCGGTCCATGCCGCCGCGCCTGCCTCGATCAGCCCCTACGTCGACCTGATCCCCGACGCCGGGCTGAAGCTCACGCCGCGCCACTACAGCTACCTGAAGATTTCGGAGGGTTGCAATCACCGCTGCTCCTTCTGCATCATCCCGAGCCTGCGCGGCGACCTCGTCAGCCGCCGCCCCGACGCGATCCTGCGCGAGGCAGAGAAGCTGGTCGCCGCGGGCACGCGCGAGCTGCTCGTCATCAGCCAGGACACCAGCGCTTACGGCATCGACATCCGCCGCGAACCGCGCATGTGGAAGGGCCGCGAGGTCGTGCCGCACATGACAGAGCTCGCGCGCGAACTGGGCCAGATCGCGCCCTGGGTGCGGCTCCACTACGTCTACCCCTATCCGCACGTTGATCAGGTTATTCCGCTGATGGCGGAGGGGCTGGTGCTCCCGTACCTCGACATCCCGTTCCAGCATGCCGCGCCCGCGGTGCTGCGCCGCATGAAGCGGCCCGCGAATGACGCCAAGGTGCTAGACCGCATCCGCGCGTGGCGTGACATCTGCCCCGATATCGCGATCCGCTCGACCTTCGTCGTCGGCTTTCCCGGCGAGACCGAGGCCGACTTCGAGTATCTACTCGACTGGCTCGATGAAGCGCAGCTAGACCGCGTCGGCGCATTCCGTTTCGAGCCCGTCGAGGGCGCGAGCGCCAACCTCCTGCCCGACCACGTGCCCGAGGAAGTCAAGGAAGAACGCTACGCCCGCGTGATGGAGAAGACCGCCGCGATCTCGGCCGCGAAGCTCCAGCGCAAGATTGGCCGCACGCTCGACGTCATCATCGACGCGGTCGACGCAGAGAGCGGGGGCGCGACGGGCCGCTCCTACGCCGACGCGCCCGAAATCGACGGCGAGGTCCAGCTGCGCGACGCCGGACACCTCACGCTTGGCGATATCGTGCCGGTCACGATCGAGGACGCCGACGACCACGACCTCTACGGCGTACCCGCCTGACCGTTCTTCCTGACCTGATCCCGTTTGGTGGATCAGGTCAGGGCGCAATCGAGGCGTCAGGCGCCGAACTCCGGCCCGTCAGGATCGGGCCAGAAGTCCACCTCACCCGCATCTTCCTCATCGCGCTCCCGTGCAACGGGCAGCGTCGGCGCGCCACCGCCGATCCGCACGCGCAAGTACCCTGCGCCGCCCACGACGCCCTGCATTATAGCGACCACCTCGTCGCCCGCCCTGATCCGCGCACCGATCCACGGCGCACGCTCTGCGCTCAGATAGCCGACCTGCAACCCGCTAGGGCTGAACACAGCGACTGCTTGTGGGTCGACCGGATTACGCGGCTCGAGCACCAGCTCCATCGGCGCGCCGGGTGCCAGCAGCATCAGCTCCGATCGGCGGTTCGACCGCGCGCGATCATTGTTGGGAAAGTCGATCCCGACAATCGCGAGCGTCAGCTCCTTCACGCGGCCACAACGATGTCAGGATACACTCGCAGACGCTCCGGCATGGTAGCGGAGGAGGGACTTGAACCCCCGACCCCAGGATTATGATTCCCGTGCTCTAACCAGCTGAGCTACTCCGCCATAAGGCACCGGAGCGTCTGCGAGGCGCGGGCTATAGCAGCCATCGAAACGCCGTCAAGCGCTGAACTTGTGCACCGACAATTGCTCCCACGGACCGCCGCGATACCACCACGCGGCAAGCCCCGCGATCTGCACGGCGCGGGGGCTGAACCCCGCCTGCAACGTCGCCAGCGTCTTCTTCGCCTCGGCCGGCTCGACCTTGTTCTGGATCGTCACGTGCGGGCGCCAGCCGGCCTGATCCTGCGGCGTCAGCAACCCCATGAACGCGTCCGCCAGACGCGTACGCAGCGCTACCAGGTCGGGGCTCTCGATCCGGTAGGCGACGCCCCTCCCCAGCGAGAACAGTCCACCGACCCGCACAGCAGGCGCAGGTACGCCGCGCGTTTCCGCGTTCAACCGCCGCTTCACCTCCGCCGCCAAGCTTGGAGGCAGGTGATGGAACATCGTCAGATGCGCGTCGAGCTGGTTGCGCTCCGGCGGGAAATGCGCGCGGCGCTGCGCGTCGAACCACGCCTGATCGGGCTTCGCAAAGATCGCGGTGACAATGATCGGAGCGCTCACTCCGCCTTCCTGTTCACCCGTCCCGTTCATATCTCGATCTGGCTACCCAGTTCGACAACGCGGTTGGTCGGTAGGCGGAAGAACTCCATCGCGCTTTCGGCGTTGCGCAGCATCCAAGCGAACAGCTTCTCGCGCCAGACTGCCATGCCCGGCCGCTCGGACGCGAGCAGTGTCTGGCGCGACAGGAAAAAGCTCGTCTCCATCATCCGGAACTCCGCGCCGCAGCCATCGAAATCCTTCAGGTGCGCGGGCACGTCGGGTTCCTCCATGAAGCCGTAACGCAGCACGACGCGGTGGAATCCCTGCCCCAAATCCTCGTGCAGGAAGCGGTCTGCTTCCGGGAAATACGGGATGTTGGTCACCTTGACCGTCAGCAGGATAACACGGTCGTGCAGCACGCGATTGTGCTTCAGATTATGCAGTAACGCCGGCGGCACACCCTCGGGCGTCGAGGTCATGAACACCGCCGTACCCGACACGCGTGTCGCCGAGTTTGCTGCCGACTCGATGAAGATCTTGATCGGCATGGCTGCCTCGCGCATCCGCTCCAGCATCAGCTTGCGCCCCGTCGACCAGGTGGTCAGCAGCAGGAACACGATGCTCGCGATCAGCAGCGGGAACCAGCCGCCATCGGGCACCTTTGTCAGGTTGGATGCGAAATACAGCCCGTCGATCGTCAGGAACACCGCCTCGAACGCGATCACCAGCCACAACGGCCATTTCCAAACACGATAGACCAGCACGCCGACCATGCAGGTTGAAATGAACATCGTCCCCGTCACCGCGATGCCGTAGGCGGCCGCCAGGTTCGACGATTCGCCGAAGCCGAAGATCAGCAGCAACACCATGACCAGCAGCGCCCAGTTCGCGCTGGGAATATAGATCTGCCCGGCCTCCGACGCGCTGGTATGCTCGATGCGTATGCGCGGCATCAGCCCAAGCTGAACCGCCTGCTGGACGACCGAATAGGCGCCGGTGATGACCGCCTGGCTCGCGATCACGGTCGCCATCGTCGCCAGGATGACGAGTGGCAGACGCCACGCCTCCGGCGCCATCAGGAAGAACGGATTTTCTGCCGCCGACGGCGTCGACAGCAGCAGTGCGCCCTGCCCGAGATAGTTGATCATCAGCGCAGGGAACACGAACACCAGCCACGCGAGCGAGATCGGTCGCCGCCCAAAATGCCCCATATCGGCGTAGAGCGCCTCGGCCCCCGTCACGCACAGCACGACCGATCCGAGCGCCAGGAACGCGAGCTTGCCGTCGTTCAGCGCGAACCGGACCGCCCATGACGGATCGAGCGCCCATAGAATGTCGGGGCGGGCGATGATGTGATACACGCCCATCGCCGCCAGCACGACGAAATAGACGCCCATGATCGGGCCGAACAGCCGCCCGACCTTCGCGGTGCCGATCGATTGCAGGTAGAAAAGCGCGATGATGATCGTCACCGCGATCGGCAGCACGAACGCGTCAAAGCCCTGCTCGACCGTCGCCAGACCCTCGACAGCCGAAAGCACCGAGATCGCGGGTGTGATCATGCAATCGCCGAAGAACAGCGCGGTCGCCAGCACCCCCAACATGACAAGACTGGTGCCCCAGCGTTTGCCCGACTTCGACTGCCGCTGGATTAGTGCCAGCAGCGCTAGGCTCCCGCCCTCACCGTTGTTGTCGGCACGCAGGATCATCAGCACGTATTTGACGGTGACGATCAGCATCAGCGACCAGAACATCAGGCTGACGACGCCGAAGATGTGAAGTTGGTCGACCGCGAGCGGATGGTGTCCGACGAACACCTCCTTCATCGAATATAGCGGGCTGGTGCCGATATCGCCGTAAACGACGCCGATCGCGCCGACCGCCAGCTTCACTAGCCCGTCGCGCGCGTGCGAATGCGGCAGCCCGCCCGGCTGCACCGGCGTGGCGCTGACCCCGTTGCTCACGCCTGCGCCGATCGGCCCGAGGTCACGGCTGCGTCCGTTTTGGTCCCCATATCGACGCCGCGCCTAGCACTCTCACTATGCGCCCGCAACGCGGAACAGGAAGCGAACATGGAGCGTTCGAGCACGCGAAAGGATTACCCGATGAGCGATACCAATCCCAAGTCAGAACCCTTCAGCAACGCCGAGAAGGATCCCGATGACTGGACCACCGGCGGCGAGGCGATGACCGGCGCGCAGGCGAGCTATCTGAAGACGCTGAGCGAGGAAGCGCACGAGGAGTTCGACGAGTCGCTAACCAAGGCGGAGGCATCGAAGAAGATCGACGAATTACAGGCGAAGACCGGCCGCGGGCAGTAAGCCCGTGACGCTCGCCGCGGCCACCGACGTGATCGCGCCGGCGTGGCTGCGTCGCTCAGCGCACCGTCCCGGTGGCGAGCAGTCGTTCCAGCAGCATCAGCCGCACGCCGATTTCGCGGCGGTAGTCGGTCCCTTGCGGCGATAGCGCAAATGCGCGGCGCCAATACGCCCTTGCCGTCGTGAAATCACCTGCCCTGACATAGGCCAGCCCGGCGTAGAACGGCGGAGCCGGGTGCTCGGGCGCCAACTGCGCGGCATGGCGGAAGGCCAGCAGCGCGGGCGGTTGCACTTGCGCGGCGCCGCCGTTCGCTCCCTGCCCCCCTACGCCCGCCAGTGTCGTGCCGAGCCAGGTCCAGGCGATAAAGCTGTTAGGCAGCTTGCGCACCGCGCCCAGCATCACGTCCGCCGCGGCCTTGGGGTCGCCGCTGCGCGCCATCGCGTCCGACGCGATCAGATAGGCGGCATCCTGCGTGTAGCTGCCGAGCAGGCTGGCGCGCAGCGCGATCATCTCGGGCTCGATCGGCGATGCGTCAACGCGCGGTCGCGCATCAGCGCTCGCCAACAGCGGGCGTCCTTGCCACGCATATCCCGCCGCCCCCAGGAACAACGCCGCGCCGATCAACGACCATAATGGACGCGCGACCCGCAACGCGACCAGCGCCGCGAACACGGCACCGCCCAGCAGCGCGAGCGTCAGATAGCCCATTGCGTATCCCGCCGCCTGCTCATTGCTCCAGCGTCTTCGTCTCGTGCATCCGCCCCTTCATCTCGGGCGGCATATACTTCTCGTCGTGCTTGGCGAGCAGATTGGTCGCGGTGAACGACCCGTCCGGGTTGAAATGCCCCTCCGCGACCACGCCGGACTTCTCGCGAAAAAGGTCGGGCGCGATGCCGGTGAAGCGCACCGGCGTCGTCGCCTTGCCGTCGGTCACCACGAAGTCGATCGACACGCCATCGGATGCGCGCCGGATCGAGTGATCCGCGACCATGCCGCCCAGCCGCACCGCCTTGTCGGGCGCGGGCAGGCCACCAGCAACATCGGACGGCGCGTAGAAGAATGCCGCCTGGTCCTTCAACCCCGACAGCGCCAGTACGGCCGCGAGCGCGATCGCGAGCACGCCCGCTCCCGCGAGCGCGATCCGCTGGTTCTTGGCGGTCACTTCTCCGCGCGCCGCATCGCGAGATAGCTGACGAGCGACAGCACCGCCGCCCCGCCCAGCGTCACGCCGTACGCCGCCCAGACGAAGGGCCACGCGCTCATGCCGC
The DNA here is from genome assembly GCF_913778135.1 of uncultured Sphingomonas sp. Taxonomy (GTDB): domain Bacteria; phylum Pseudomonadota; class Alphaproteobacteria; order Sphingomonadales; family Sphingomonadaceae; genus Sphingomonas. The sequence continues at coordinate 14,312 of NZ_CAJYVU010000066.1, forward strand.
CGCCCTCCGCCGCATCCGCGCCTCGGCCTTCGCGGTCGCGAGCAGTGCACGCATCCGCATCAGCACGATCGCGGCAAACAGCAATGTGAACCCTATCAGCGTGATCGGCAGCGGCCACAGGATTGATCGGTCGATCGTCGATTGCGTCAGCCCGATGCTCGGCCCTTGGTGCAGCGTGTTCCACCACACCACCGAGTAGCGGATGATCGGCAGCAGCACCGACCCGGCGATCCCGTACAACGCCGGTATCTCGCCCGCGCCGCCGCGCTCCCGGTCGGCACGCGACAGCGCCATATAGCCGAGGTAGACGAACAGCAGCAGCAGCATCGACGTCAGCCGCCCGTCCCACTGCCAGTACGTCCCCCAGGTCGGCCGCCCCCAGATCGCGCCGGTGACGAGGCAGATCGCGGCGAACACCGCCCCTGGCACCGCAATTGCGCGCGCGGCGATGGCCGCCAATGGGTGCCGCCAGACCAGAAATGCGATGCTCGACAGCGCAATACCGCTCCACCCGCCCATGCCCAGCCAAGCCGCGGGCACGTGCAGGTAGATGATGCGAACGCTTTCGCCCTGCAGGTAATCGGGCGGCGTCATGGTCAGACCCGCGAAGGAACCGAACACGATCAACGCGGCGCCAAGCCAGAAGAGCACCGGCGTCAGCGGTCGCGCGATCTTCAGGAAACGCGCAGGATTGGCAAAGGCGTGGAGCGCGGGCACGTCGCTACCGTTAGATCAGCCGACTGCCCGCGTCACGCACTCGGGCTCAGCGTCCGATCAGGCGACGCGCCATGCGGTCGGCCACCTCGGCGGCGGGATCGCCCGTCGCCTCGCTCTCGTCCCACACCTGGTGCAGCCGCTCGGGGATGCGCGCGATCCGCGCCATCACTTCGGCCTCGTCACCGTGGCCGAGATACTCTAGCCCGACGTTGATGATGCCGCCCGCGTTGATGACGTAATCGGGCGCGTAGGTGATGCCCGCGTCGTGCAACCGCTTGCCTTCGGCCGCGGTCGCGAGCTGGTTGTTCGCGCCGCCGGCGACGATCTTCGCCTTCAACCGCCCGATCGACTGCTCGGTCAGGATCGCACCCAATGCGTTGGGGCTGACGATGTCGGCATCGGCGAACAGGATCTCGTCGGCGGGCGCGGTCTTCGCGCCCAGCTCGCCTGCCATCCGCTCTGCACGTGCGGTATCGACGTCGGCGATGGTCAGCACCGCGCCATCCTTCGCCAGCAGCTTGGCGAGCCCGCCGCCGACCGAGCCGACACCCTGGATCGCCACGCGCACGCCGCGCATGTCGTCACTGCCGAGCCCGCGCTTCGCCGCCGCCTTGACCCCCAGGTAAACGCCATGCGCCGTGTACGGCCCCGGATCACCGCCCGCCGCACCTTCTGCGACCGGCAGGCCCGAGACGTACTTGGTCTCGCCCGCGATCACCTTCATGCGCGCTTCGGACATACCGACGTCCTCGGCCGTGACGTAGCGTCCGCCGAGCGACTCGACCTTCTGGCCGAAGGCGCGCAGCTGCGCCTCGCTGATGACCGCGCCGGGCTTGTCGGCCAGGATCACGCCCTTGCCGCCGCCCAGCTCCAGCCCCGCCATGGCGTTCTTGTAGCTCATGCCGCGCGACAGGCGCAGAGCGTCGGTGATCGCGCTCGCCTCGTCGGCATAATGCCAGAAACGCGCGCCGCCCGCTGCCGGCCCAAGCGCGGTCGAGTGAACCGCAATCACGGCCTTTAGCCCCGACGCCGGATCGGTGAACAGGTGGACGCCCTCGTGGTCGTCGAAATCAGGGAAACCCCAGTTCGCCATAACGCTCCAGCCGGGTAGATTGATGGGGCGACCGACGGGACTTGAACCCGCAACTTCCGGCATCACAAGCCGGCGCTCTAACCAATTGAACTACGGTCGCCGCGAAGGCCCGCGCATTAGTCGCCCGCGCAACATTCAGTCAACCGGCAAAGTGCAGGTTGCGTCAGAACCGTCCCTCGATCGCCAGCATCCGCGCAGCACCGTTGGCGACGAACCCGGCGGTGTCGAGCCGCGTCGCTACCGCCGGGTCGCTCGGCACCAGCGTCAGCTCGGCACGGTAACGCCCGTCTGCCCACAGCCTCAGCGCCGCACCCTCGGTACCCGCCGCACTGACCAGCGGCAGCAGCAGTGCGCCGCCGTCGCACCGCGCCGTCCCGCTCACCGCGCCCGGCAGCGCCGCACCAAGGAACGTGCCCGAAATCTCCGCCCGCACGCGCCCCTCGGCCGCCTCGCACGCGCCATCGACGAAGCGCACGCTCACCTCGTCCAGGTTGAGCGCGGTAACCGGCAACGGCGCGAACGCGCCCCCCGGCTCGATCGGCCCCGTCGCGCCGATCACGCCCGCTCGGTTGCGCGACAGTTCAACCGTTCCCGACAGCGTCTGCGCCGCGTCACCGCTCCGGCTTTCCAGCGCGACGCGCGCGCGCCCGATCAGCAGCGCGAGCGGGGAGACGCGCGCGTTCAGGTCGCCGAGCGCCAGATCGCCGAAGCGCGCCTCGGTCAGCCGCCCGGACCACACGCTGCCCCGCACCTCGCGCGCGGCAAACCCTTGATCGTCGAGCCCCGCCCAGCCGAGCACCAGCCTGAGCGGCAGCAGCACCAGCAGCGCGGCGACGAACATCGCCAGGAACAACGTACGCCGATCGGTCGCGAGCCGTATCCGCATCACGCCGCCCTCGCCTTCAGCGTCATCTGCGCGGTCACCGTGCCGTCGCCGTTGCCGCGCACGCTCAGCCCGTCGACCAGCACGCCGTCGTTTTCCAGATTGCCGATCCACGCCATCAGCGCGCCCGCCTTGGCGGTGGCGATCGACGCACGCACGCGGTCGTTCGCCTCGGGCTCCAGCGTCGCCAGCGCAAACCCCGCCGCCTCGGCGCGTGTCCGTACCTCGTCGGCGAGCGGCAGCTGCACCGGGCGCAGTTGCCGTCGCTGAATCGATTTCACCGCCGCCAGTTCGCGCTCCGCGCTCCCGGCGCGCACCACCGCATCGGCGTAGCGCTCGCGCGTCGACGACAGCCCGTTGCGCACCGGGCGGATCACCAGCCCCCACACGATCGTCACCGCCAGCAGCCCCAGCATGACGAGGATCAGTCGCCGCTCGCGTAAAGACCGCCCCGTGAACCATCCACGCAATTCGTTCATGCGTCCTGCTCCCCCGTCACGGCGCGACCGTCAGATCGCCGGTCAACCGCCCACCGGATTGCTGGAACACGCCGCTCGTCACGGTAAATCCTGCCCGCTCCAGCTGCGTCTTGACGCTGTTCGCCTGCCCTTCGCCCGCGACTGACAAGGATACGCGCAGCGCACCCGTCGGCTGAAAATCAAGCGCGGTCACCTCGCTATCGGGCACCGCCTGCACGATCTGGTACACCGCCGCCGCGGTGCGGCTGAACCCCGACCCCGGCCCCCGCAGCCGCGACAGCCGCTCGCCCAGCATCCGCGCCGCGTCACCTTCTCCGGCGCCGCGCGGCAATCCCTGCCTTGCCACCGCATTCGCGCGTGCCTCCAGCGTGTCCGCACCCAGCGAGTAGCGCGCAATCCGCACCAGATCGATTGCCAGCGTCGCCAGCAGGATCGCCGCGACCAGCAGGCCCAGCCGCCTGACCGTCGCCCAGTCGATCGCGCGCCGTGTCCGCCGCGCGAACGGTCCCTGTCTGAGGTCGAGCGGCCACGTGGCCGCCGCGTCTGCCGCCGCCCGCCACACCTCGTCGCGTGCCAGCGCGACCGGCTCGGTGTCGCCCAGGATCAGTTCGGTCAATCGCGCCTCGTCGGCGAACCCGGCCGAGCGACCGCGTACCACCGCCTGTCCGGCCACATCGCCGCGCAGCCAGCCCTCCTCGGGTGTTGGCAGCAGCAGTGGTGCTGGCAGCATCGCGACCGGATCGATGCCGCGCACGTTCATCTCAGCGAGCCACGCCGCCATCCGCTCGGGCGAGACGACCGCGATCGCACGTTCCTCGCCGTCGTCGCCCTCGCGCGCCACCCCGACCGCCACGTGGAGGTCGCCCGGCGTCGCGGTCGCGTCGCTCACCACAATCCGCGCCGCCGCGGCCGCCTGCGCCGCTGACCTCGCGGGCAGCGCCGCCCAGTGAAGCGTCACCGCGTCGGCAGGCGCGACCGCCACCACCGGATTGGTCGCATCCGCCTCGACAGGCGGCATGCCCTCGCCCTCGTCGAGCACGTCATCGCGCATGCGCCACCAGCGCCACGGCTGATCCGCGGCAGGCGGCACGAAAAGGAGCGTCGTCGCGGTCATGTTACGTCGCCCCATTGCCGCGAGACGAGCCGCGCGGGAAGGGTCCGCGCGTCGATCAGGCCCTGTTCGTGCAATTCAGCGCCGTTCGCGACCACGTCGATCGTTAGCGCAAACCACACCGACTTCACCCCCGTCTGCGCTTTCGCATCCATCGCCGGCGTGCCAGCACCGCCCAGCGACAGCGCGTTCCACACGGGATCGGTCGATCCATAACCCTGTTCGGGCCGCCGGAGCAGCACCCCGCGCGCCGCCTCGACGCCCCCGCCCGTCTCCAGCAGCATCGCCAGCAGCGGCGCCTGTTCTGGCAGCAGCGTATTGACGTTGATGACCGCGCGATCGACCGTCGGCAGCGTGCACAGCCACGGCCTGAGCAGCTGATACTGCTCCGCCGTCACACCTGACACCGCGCGCAACTCGCTCACGTCCGCCATCAGCGTGCCCGAGGTGCGATATCCGCGATAGGCGCCATCCTCCGCCCCGCCCGGCAGTGCCGCATCGTCCGAGTCGATGAAATCCGCCGCCGCCGCCGGGATCGCCTCGGCGCCGGGCACGCGCAGCAACCGGATCAGCCGCTGGAATTGCAGCAGCGTCTGATTGTTCGCCGCGTAGCTGCCATCGGGAGCCTCGACCACCAGGCTGTTGAGGTTGAAGCAATTGCCCCCGTCGCGCACCCGCGCCGTCGCCACGCCGCCGGGGATCGGCAGCCCGAACGGCCGATCGCTCCATCCGCCGAGCAGCGCGACCCGGTCGCCCGCTTGCCTGAGCAAACTCGTCACCCGCGTCGTCGCCAGCGTTTCCGCGGCATAAGCGTAACCGCGCGCGGCATCGAGCGCGCCCGCGTTGGCGGTCAGCCGCGTCGACACGCGCAATCGCTCCAGCGCGGTCGCCGCCAGCACCGCGATTACCGCGACGAGCAACAGCACCGTCAGCAGCGCCGCGCCGCGCTCGCCCCTATCGCGGCGCATTGGGCGTCGGCGTAGGATTGGGATTTGGCTGCGTACCGGGCGCGCCTGCGCGACGCGGGCGCGGCGCGCCGGTGCCGACCAGGAACAGCATGCGGTACGCGGTGCCATTCTCGCGCACCAGCGTCAGCTCCGCCGCCTGCGGCAGTGCGGCGATTGGCGTGCCCTCCCACCGATCGCTCCATGCACCGGCATAGCGGAAGCGCCACGTCGCTTGGCGCACGCCCTCGACGATCAGCGCCGCGGGCAGCGGGGCCGCACCGTCAAGCGCAGGATAGCCGACGCGCTCGATCCCACCCGCGGTCAGCTGATATTCGACCTTCTGCAACGTCGCGCGCGGCGACTGGTCGATGTTGCTCCACCCGCCGCGCACTAGCCGCAGCATCGGCACCTGCCCCGCACCGCCGGTAAAGGCGGGCAGCCGCGTTCCGTTCTGATCCCGCGTCGGCCGATCGACCGCCTGAGCAAGATCGGCGGTCAGGATCGACGACAGCCGGTTGATCGCGCCAATATCGTCCAGCGCCGCGCCCGAGGCGCCCTGCGCGCGCACGCTGAACGCCAGCAGCGCGACGCCCGCCGCCGCGATCATGCCGAAGATCATCAGCGCGATCATGACCTCGATCAGCGTGAAGCCCGCCTCGCTCGTGTCTCTCACTGCTGCACGCTCGCCATTTGCCCCGGCGGCCGGATCATCGTCGCACGCCCCAGCACCGCGCCCTGGCTGTCCGCCACCGCCACGTCGACGCGCATCACGTCACCGTCGCCGATCGCGCGCACGTCGCGAACCCAGCGCCACGCGCGCCCGCCGTTCTGTTCCGCACCCGTCACGCGCCCGCGCGTCGGCGGCTGCACGTCGCTCACCGCCTCAACCGCCACGTTTCTGGCGACGATCTGCGCGTGCAGGGTCGATTGCAGCAGCGCGGTCGACCGGATCGTCGCGCCCTCCAACCGAATCAGTGCCAGCGCCGCCAGGCTGAACACCCCCAGCGCCACCATGATCTCGATCAGCGTAAATCCGCCGTCGCGCTGATCACCCCGCGACACGAACGCTTCCATCCGCTGCGATCGCGACGCTCGCACTCGTCCCGTCGCGCCTGAGCGACACGTTGAGCGACTTGTCCGCGAGCCCCGTCGTGTCGAACGTCACCCGCTCGCGCACCAAGCCCGTCGCGCCCGTGCCCTGGCTCCAGCGCTCGACCCGCAGCGGCTTCTCGACCATCGCAGTCCAGCGCCCGCCGCGCCACTGGTCGAACCCATATCCCGAGGGCGTCACCCACACGCTGACCGGCCGCGCATCGATGATCGCGCTGTCGTGCGCCGCGCGCACCCGCGTCGCAAAACGCGCCGCCTCGTCCATCAACCGTCCGCGCGGATCGGGCATCGCCAGCACCGCCACCGCCGACGCCAGCCCGATGATCGTAACCACGACCATCAGCTCGATCAGCGTGAAGCCACGCTCGGCCGGGCGCAGCACCGACATGAAGCCGTTTACCGGCCGTGCCGCGCGAGGGTGGCCGTTACTGCCAGCTGCCGATATCGGCATTGATCCCCTCGCCGCCGTCCTTGCCGTCCGCCCCCAGCGTCCAGACATCCGCGGCACCATGCTGCCCAGGCGACGCATACAGATACGGCCGGTTCCACGGGTCCTCGGGCAAGCGCTTAATATACCCACCGGCCTGATAGCGCGACGCGTCGGCGCCGGCGGGTGCGCTCACCAGCGCCTGCAAGCCCTGCGACGTCGTCGGATAGCTGCCCTGCTGCAGCCGGTACATCTCCAAACCCTGCTCGATCGTCGCGATGTCTGCCTTCGCCTTCTGGATCCGCGCGGTGTCGCCCGACGGCAGCACATTTAGCGCTACGATCGTCGCCAGCAGCCCGATGATGACGATCACCACCATCAGCTCGACAAGCGTGAAGCCGTTCTTTTTCCGGCGCTTCTTCTGTTCGTTACGCATAATGTCTCTCACTGTCCCGCGAGCGTGTTGAGCTGGAGGATCGGAAGCAGGATCGATAGCACGATCGTCGCGACGATGCCGCCCATGATGACGATGATCAGCGGCTCCAGCAGCGACAGCGCGGTCGCGGTGAAGCGATCGAACTCGCGCTCCATGTAATCGGCTGCGCGTTCCAGCATCTCGTCCAGCCGCCCCGCCGCCTCGCCCGACGCGGCCAGATAGACCAGCAGCGGCGGGAACACCGCAGTGCGCCGCATTGCCGCCGACAGGCTGCCACCGCCGCGGATCGCATCGGTGATCTCGTCCGACGCCGCCTTCAGCCGCCGATTGTGGATTGTCCCCGCGGTCAGGTTCAGCCCTTCCAGCAGCGGCAACCGGCTCGCCACCATCGTCGACAGCGTCCGCGCCATCCGCGCCGCGTGCAGGTCGCGCAGCAACCGCCCGACCAGCGGCACGCGCAGCAGCCAGGTATCGAACGCCAACCGGATCGGCGGCTGACGAAGCGCTGCCCAAGCCCCCAGCCCGATCATCACCACCACCAGCAGCATCGCCCACCAGTAACCCGTGATCGCCGCCGACAGCGCGATCACCATGCGCGTCAGGAACGGCAGCTCCTGCCCGACGGT
>NZ_CAJYVU010000067.1 GCF_913778135.1 uncultured Sphingomonas sp.
TCGCGTAGAGCGGCATGATGCCGTCGCTGCGCAGCGCCATGTTGCCGAACTCGCTCAGCAGCCGATGCTCGTTCGCGACGTTGGCGCGTGCGTCGGCACGGACGATCCGCTCGCGCTTGATCTCGAGAATGCTGATCTTGTCGAGCAGCTCGCCCCAGGAAACGGGAACCATCGGACTAACCTTGGACGCCATATGCCGCTCCTTCGTCGATTGAATGGGTTCGTGTGTCGAGCGCGTCCGCGATCCTCTCGACGACGCCGGTCCAGTCGCCGGCACGCGCTTGCACGAACAGGCGCATCGTCGGATACCACGGCGTGTCGGCGCGATCAGGCGACCAGCGCCAGTCGGGCTCTGCCTTGAGCATCAGCCACGTCGTGCGTCCGAGCGCGCCCGCCAGATGCGCGATCATCGTGTCGACGGTTATGACGAGCGAGCACGCGGCAATCAGCGAGGCGGTCGCGTTGATGTCGAACGGGCAGCCGTCGGGATTGAGGACGTCGAGGTCGGTCGGCTCGGCGACGAGCGACAGGCAGCGGCGCCCGGCGCACAACGGCGCGAGCAGTGCGGGCGGCACGCGGCGGTCGTGATCCCAATCGCCGGCGGAATAGCATAAGCCGATCGTGCCCGCGGGCAGCGCGGCGGGGCTGGCGTGCAGATAGGGCGCGCGCGCGTGATCCGGCGTTGCACGCAGCGCCTGCGGCAGTTCGGTGATCTCGATGTCGCACGCGGACGGTTTTGCCGGGCGGGCGTGATCGAACGCGAGCATGCGATCGACGCCCGCGATGCCACCCAGCAGACCATGCAGCCGCGCCGGTGCCTCGACCGTCACCGATCGCGCGCGCCTGGCCAGCAGCGGCAGATATCGCGCGAACTGGATCGTATCGCCCAGCCCGTGATAACAGCGCACCAGCACGTCGGTGCCGTCGAACGCGCGACCGTCCCATACCCAGCGGCGGTGGTAATCGACCCTCGAATCGTCGCGTTCGGCAGGATCACGTCCGGCGATTACCGCGTCGCCGATCGCGAACGCCGCCGCATAATCGCCGCGCCGCATCGCCGCGGTCCACGGGTCGATGTCGGATCGAGCGGCGGCTTCTACCATCCCCGTCCAATCCTTGGCTGCATGCCACGGTTCCGTCGTTGCGCTGGCGTAATGCAATAAGCTTTGTTGCTTCGCTCAAGGAACGCGGCCAAGTCAGGAGTGTTGGCGTAACGATCACTCGGCGTGCTCGCATGCCGCACCAAGGGGGCTGGATTGACCGACACCGAACAGCGCGACGATGCGCGCGCGGCGCTGCGCGAGGAAGTGCACGCGCTGGCGCCGTGGTTCCACAACATCGATTTGGGCAACGGGCTCCACACCGCGCCCGAGCATTTCCTGGGTGACTATCCCAATTTCAAGTTCGCGATGTTCCGCGACTGCGTGCCCGCCGACCTGACTGGCAAGACCGTGCTCGATATCGGCTGCAACGCGGGCTTCTACTCGATGGAGATGAAGCGGCGCGGCGCGGCGCGGGTTGTCGGGATCGACTCGGACGAGCGTTATCTGGCGCAAGCGCGCGTCGCGGCGCGTGCGCTGGGGTTCGAGGACAGTGTCGAGTTCCGTAACCTGTCGGTTTACGATGTCGCGAAGCTGGGCGAGCGGTTCGACCTCGTGATCTTCATGGGCGTGCTCTACCACCTGCGCCACCCGCTCTTGGCACTCGACCTGATCCGTGAGCACGTCGCGCGCGACCTGATGCTGTTCCAGACGATGCAGCAGGGCTCCACGCAAGTGTCCGACGTGCCCGAGGATCACCCGTTCTTCCTGCCAGACAGCTACACGCCGCCGCCGTATTTCGATGAACCCGGCTACCCGAAGATGCACTTCATCGAACGCAAGTTCGCGGGCGACTGGACCAACTGGTGGGCACCCAATCGTGCGGGATCGATGGCGATGCTGCGCGCGGCGGGGTTCGAGATCGTCGAAAGCCCGCAGGATGACGTGTTTCTTTGCCGCGCCACCGACGTGCCCTATGCGCAATTTGGTCCGGCCGCGGTCTATCCGGCTAAGAACGATATGGGGGCAAAAGCGTGATCGAAGCGGCGATGATCTGGAACGAGCCGAACAACAAGTCGCACTGGGACCCGGAGGTCGACCCCGACTGGTCGAAGTTCGCCGACACCGTCAGCCGCACCGGCGCCGCGATTCACAGCGTCAATCCGGGTGTGACGCGCGTGCTGGGCGGCATGTCGCCGATCGACCCGATGTGGGTGAAGCGGCTGGAGGGCCACGGCTGCCTGGACGCCGTCGACGTGCTGGCGGTGCACGGCTTCCCGCTCGACTGGAATCTGTGGTCGATCCACGATTGGCCGAAGAAGATCGCCGAGATCGAGGCCGTGACGGACAAGCCCGTGTGGGTGACCGAGGTCGGCGTCGGCTCGTTCGGCGCGGAGGAAGTGCAGGTGTTCGGGGTCGAGAAGACCGCCGAGCTGCTGATCGGCCGCGTGCCGCGCATCTACTGGTACTCGCTGTTCGACCTGCCGCAGGAATGGGGCGCGACGACGCGCCACCGCGAGGCCGAAGGGTCAAGCTATTACCGCCATTTCTACATGGGGCTGATCCGCGCCGACGGCACCCCCAAGCCGTCGCTCGACTCTTATGCCAAGGTGGCGAGCGAGATGGGGCTGATGCAGTGGTTCCACTACCTAGACCCGCGTCTGGACGACGCCGTCGAGTGGATGAAGCGGCTCGGCACGAAGAAGCTGCGCACCGGATTGTCATGGGCCGACAGCTTCCGCCCCGACGCGCTCGGCTGGTTCGACCGGCAGATGGAGGCGCTGCAGGATTTCGACACCACCGTCACCTTCTGCTTCACGCCCGAGCATCTCGGCATCCAGCCGCACCACACCAGCGCGGCGCGCGATCCGCAGGCGTTCGCCGACTTCTGCGCGCAGATGATCGAGCGCTACGCGCCCAAGGTGGCAGTGCCGGTGACCGAGACGGTCGCGGCGTAAATTTAAGCGGTGGTGTCTTCCCGATCGGAAGGCACCACCGCGTTGCCCAGCTCCTCGGCACGGCGCACCGTCACCATCAGGCCGAGGTCCGCATAAGCCACACGCCGCTTCGGATCGGTCGCGTCGTCGGGTGCGACCGCGAGGCGGCGGTTGACCTTGCTGCGGTGATGCATCCGCGCGGTATTTTCCTGACCGACGTAGCAGCCCTTGGTGAAGCTGACACCGTTCAGCTCGCGCGCATTCGCCTCGAGCCACAGCGTCTCGCCCGAGCCGAGCTCGGCCAACCCTTCGGTCACGCCGAGCGATAGGCGGTGCGCGTGCCAACCCTCTGCCGGCGCACCGGGCGGCGCGATCCAGCGATAGCCCAGCGCGCGCGAGCGTGGGTCAGGCTGCGCGCCTTCCACCGGTTCGCGCGACCAGTGCACCGCCGATTCCTCATCGCGCGCGATCGTGATCACGCGGCGCAGGCGGTAGATCGACAGTCGCCGCGCGAGCGCGTCGGCCTGATCCGCCTCGACATCGAGCAGCACGTCGTCGCCGTCCGCCCACATGATGAAGTCGAACAACGCCTTTCCCTGCGGCGTCAGCAGCGCGGCGTAGGCCGGCAGCCGCGCGGTATCGTTCGTCACCAATCCTTGCAGGAAGCCACGCACGTCCTCGCCCGCAATACGCAACACCGCGCGATCACTCAAGGTGGTGCCGTCAGGCGCGGTCGTCGGGGTGGCGTCGCTCATGCCCCCGAGTTAGGGAGGCGCATCACGCGACGAAAGGGCTGGCGATGGCGACCTGTGACCTGAAACTGACGGGCGGCACTGTTCACACGCCGGGTGGTCCCGTGCAGACCGACGTGGGGGTCAGCGGCGGGCGGATCGTCGCGATCGGACAGGTGAGCGACGCCGGCCGCACGATCGACTGCACCGGGCTCGACATCCTGCCGGGCGTCATCGACACGCAGGTCCACTTCCGTGAACCGGGCCTCGTCCACAAGGAGGATCTGGAAAGCGGCAGCGTCGCTGCGGTCATGGGCGGCGTGACGGGCGTGTTCGAGATGCCCAATACCAAGCCCAACACCGACAGCGCCGAGGCGATCGCCGACAAGCTGGCACGCGCGAAGGACAGGATGTGGTGCGACCACGCCTTCTACGTTGGTGCCACGCACCACAATCCGCAGGTGCTCGCCCAGCTGGAGCGGATGCCGGGCACCGCGGGCGTCAAGATCTTCATGGGCGCGTCAACCGGCGACCTCTTGGTCAGCGACGACGCCACCTTGTCGCAGGTGCTCGCCCACGGCACGCGCCGCGTCGCGATCCACGCCGAGGACGAGGACCGGATGAACGCGCGCGAGAATGAGCGCGTCACCGGCGATGCCTCGTCGCATCCCGTCTGGCGCGACGACGAGAGCGCAATCCTCGCCACGCGCCGCATCCTAGGGCTGGCGCGCGCGGCGGGGCGGCGCATCCACGTGCTCCACGTGACGACGCCTGCCGAGTTGGAGCTGCTCGGGCAGAACAAGGACATCGCGACCTGCGAGGTGACGCCGCAGCACCTCACGCTAGCCGGCGAAGAGGCGTACCCGCGGCTCGGCACGCTGGCGCAGATGAACCCGCCGATCCGCTCGGGCGCGCACCGCAACGGTTTGTGGCACTGGCTCAACCAGGGCGTGCCCGACGTGATCGGCTCCGACCACGCGCCGCACACGCTGGAGGAAAAATCGAAGCCCTACCCCGCCAGCCCAAGCGGCATGCCCGGCGTGCAGACGCTGCTGCCGCTACTGCTCGATCACGCGGCGAACGGCCGCCTGAGCTTGCAGCGCGTGATCGAGCTGACCAGTGCGGGGGCGCAGCGCATCTTCGGGATCGTCGGCAAGGGCCGCATCGTCGCGGGCTACGACGCCGACTTCACGGTGGTCGACCTGAAGAAACGCTGGACGATCGAGGACCGCTGGCTCGCCTCGCGCAGCGGCTGGTCGCCGTTCACGGGCATGGAGCTGACCGGCAAGCCGATCGGCACGATCGTGCGCGGTCAGGTCGCGATGTGGGAGGACCAGCTCGGCGAGCGCGCACAGGGCGCGCCGATCCGGTTCGAGGCGACCGCGTTCGGGCGCTGATCGCTGGAACAAGGCGACGCGGCGGGTCGATCCGCCGCGCCGTCTGCCTCAGAACGGCATCCACTTCGACTTTTCGCTGAACTTCATCCAGCCGACGTTGACGCCCGCGCGCCAGCCGACGCCGAGCCGCACCGGAATCAGCACCACGTTGCCGCGCCGCAGATAAGTCGCGGCGAATCCGCCGACGAAGTACAGTCGCCCCTCCGCACCCGGGAAGCGCTTGAACAGCTCCTGCGTGTCGTAGAGGTT
>NZ_CAJYVU010000068.1 GCF_913778135.1 uncultured Sphingomonas sp.
GCATGATCTCGACCTCACGCAGCTTCCCGATGATCTCCTCAGGCTTGTGCTTCTTGGCAGGCATGCGTCGTCCCTTCCTTGATCCAGACTGTCATAGTCGATGGACCACTCAGAAGGGGGCAGCTCAAAACTGCGGCTTGAAGGTCGCGCATTCCCGATTCTCGATCCCAATGGGAATGCCCTAGCCGTCTCGTTGGCCAATCCCAATCGGGAACGCCGTTAGGGTTGCGGCGTGGTCGCGGTGCTGGACAGGTCCGTAGCGGTGTCGATCGGCACCCCGGCTTCCTTTCGCTCCGAATAGCGATCGACCAGTTGCGCGGTATGCGGGCGCAACAGGACGGTGAAGCGCACCAGCTCCTCCATTACGTCCACGATCCGGTCGTAATAGCTCGACGGTTTCATGCGTCCTGTATCATCGAACTCCGCGAACGCCTTGGCGACCGACGACTGGTTGGGGATCGTCACCATCCGCATCCAACGGCCCAGCACGCGCAGCGTATTGACGCTGTTGAACGACTGCGATCCCGCCGACACCTGCATGACCGCTAGCGTGCGGCCCTGCGTCGGGCGCATCCCGCCCATGCTGAGCGGCAGATGATCGATTTGCAGCTTCATGATGCCGGTAATCTGGCCGTGGCGTTCGGGGCTGCACCACACCTGCCCTTCCGACCACATCGATAGTTCGCGCAGCTCATGGACGGCCGGATGATCGTCGCCAGCATGCTGGTCGGGTAGCGGCAGCGTCGCGGGATCGAAGATGCGCGTTTCGCAGCCGAAGAAACGGAGCAGTCGCGCCGCCTCCTCGATACACAGGCGCGAGTAAGACCGCTCCCGCAGCGATCCGTAGAGAAGCAGGATGCGGGGCGGCGGATCGCCAGCGCCCAGCCCGAGAGCGGGCCGGTCGCGCGCATAGCGCCGGTCCAGTGCGGGCAGATGGTCGGGGTCGGCAAGGTCGCGGAGAGGCATCAGGCAATCCCAATTCGCAGCGCAAGCGCCGCCAGCGTGATGAGCAGGACAGGCACAGTCAGCGTGGCGCCAACGCGGAAATAATAGCCCCATCCGATCCTGACGCCCTTTTGCCCCAGGACATGCAGCCACAGCAGCGTGGCGAGCGAGCCGATCGGCGTCAGCTTGGGGCCGAGGTCGCAGCCGATCACGTTGGCGTAAATCATCGCTTCCTTGACCGCCCCTGTCGCTTGCGCGGCGTCGATCGACAGCGCGCCCACCAGCACGGTCGGCATGTTGTTCATCACCGACGACAGGACGGCCGCTATCACCCCCGTACCCAGCGCCGCGCTCCACACGCCGCCTCGCGCGGTGCGATCGAGCAGTGTCGCCAGATGATCGGTCAAGCCGGCATTCCGCAGGCCATAAACAACCATGTACATGCCGAGCGAGAAGATCACGACCTGCCACGGCGCGCCGCGCAGCACCTTGGCCGTTGGGATCACGTGGCCCCTCCCTGCGATCACCAGCAGCAGGACCGCACCGGCAGCGGCCACGGCGCTGACCGGCACGCCGAGCGGTTCGAGCAGGAAGAAGCCGGCGAGCAGCAGGGCGAGCACGATCCATCCGGCGCGGAACGTTGCGGCGTCCCGGATCGCGGCATCAGGGGCACGCAGCGCCGCCACATCGTAATCCTGCGGTATGTCGCGCCGGAAGAAGAGCAACAGCGCGCCCAGCGTGGCGGCGATCGACACTAGATCGACCGGCACCATCACGGCCGCATACTCACCGAACCCGACGCGGAAGAAGTCGGCCGACACGATGTTGACGAGGTTCGACACGACCAGCGGCAGGCTGGCGGTGTCGGCGATGAACCCGGCCGCCATGACGAATGCCAGCGTCGCCTTATCCTTGAACCCGAGCGCCCGCAGCATGGCGATGGCGATCGGCGTCAGAATCAGCGCCGCGCCGTCATTGGCGAACAGCGCGGACATGCCTGCGCCGAGCAGCACGATCAGGACGAACAGCCGGCGACCATGCCCCCCGCCCCAGCGCGCGACGTGCAGCGCCGCCCACTCGAAGAACCCTGCTTCATCGAGTAGCAGGCTGATGACGATGATCGCGACGAACGCGGCCGTCGCGTTCCAGACGATGCCCCAAACCACCGGCACGTCGGACAGCGTGACGACGCCTGCGAGTAGCGCCACAACGGCCCCGCCCATCGCGCTCCACCCGATGCCGAGGCCCTTGGGTTGCCAGATGACGAGCGCGATCGTCGTCACGAAGATCAGGACGGCAAGGAGCATCAGGCGACGCGCTGGCCCGAAGCATCGACCACCTGTTCCCCGTCTTCCTTGGCAAACGCGCCGCGCTGCCCGGTCGGGAGCATATCGAGGACGGCTTCGGATGGCCGGCACAGCTTGACGCCGAGCGGCGAGACGACCAGCGGCCGGTTGATGAGGATCGGATGCGCCATCATCGCGTCCACCAGTGCGTCGTCGGACAGCGACGTGTCGCCCAAGCCCAACTCGGCGTAGGGCGTCCCCTTCTCGCGCAGCAGGTCGCGCGGGGTGATCCCGGCACGGTCGATCAGCTCTGCCAGCAGCGCGCGAGAGGGCGGCGTTTTCAGATACTCGACGACATGCGGCTCGATGCCGGCGTTGCGGATCATCGCCAGCGCGTTGCGCGACGTGCCGCACTCGGGGTTGTGATAGATGATGACATCGACGGGCGCATTGTCGGTCATTTCCGGGTGTCCTTTCAGCAGCAGGGAGCGAGTTCGGCGATGAGCGGGGCGCACAGTTCGGGCGAGCCGGCGCAGCAGTCCTTGACGAGGAACAGGGTCAGCGCTCGCAGGCCGTCGAGGTCAGCGCGGTAGATGATTGATCGGCTATGGCGTTCTGATCGGACCAGGCCGGCGCGAGCAAGGATGCCGAGATGCGCGGACATGGTGTTTTGCGGAACGTCGAGCTGACGGGCTATTTCGCCGGCTGCCATGCCATCGGGTTCGTGGCGCACCAGCAGACGGAACACATCCAGGCGCGTTCCCTGCGCCAACGCCCCAAGCGCAACGATAGCCGAATCATTTTCCATATATCCAGCATAGCAGATATATGAGGCAGCACTACTCTCGCTTGCTTATTCGTGAATTTGGTGTCTCGCCATTCACCCCGCGATATACTTCCATGAGGGCCGCTATCGATCCGTTTGGCGATCCCGAGTGAAAACGCCGCGGCGGTCTCGCAGCCGTTCCTGATTAGGAAAGCTGGTGCCAAGCCAGTCAAACCGTGCGTGCAGCCTTTCGCCGGCGAAGCCAATGAAGGATGCCTGTCGCCATCAGGATCGTCGGGACGAAGCCGATCAACACCGCGAGGATGCGGGTCGCCACCCCGCCCACCGTGCCGTCGTGTAGTGTGCGGACCCAGCTCGCCAAGGCGGTGCCGGTGCCGGCCCGGCGAACATCA
>NZ_CAJYVU010000069.1 GCF_913778135.1 uncultured Sphingomonas sp.
GTGCTGCGCCGCTATGTCGCGCAATGCGCGGTGTCGCTCGACTGCACTGACCTAGCGCGCGCCGGACTGTTCCTGACACGGACGCGACTGGGTGAGGATCAGGAGCGCGCGACGCGGATGCGCCATCTGCTCGCATTGATGATGACGTGCGGGCATTACGACGCCTCGGGCGACTTCGCGCTGCGCGTCGGTCTGCCGGCCAAGAGCGGGGTCGGCGGTGGTATCCTCGCGATCGCGCCCGAGGTCGCCTCGATCGCGGTCTGGTCGCGCAACCTCGACCAGAACGGCAATTCCATACAGGGCGTCCACGCGCTGGAGATGCTGGCGGCGCGCACCGGCTGGTCGGTGTTCGGCCCGCCCTGCGCGTGAGGCCGCGCGCCGCGCGCCGGCTCAGGCGGCGTAATGGTTGGCGATCATCAGCAATTGCCGGATTGCGCGCAGCTCGGCCGCCATGCCACGCTCGATCACGCCGGCGGTTTGCAGCATGTCGGCGCGGTAGGTCGGCCATTCGGCGACGCCGAGGTGGCGCCAGCGCGCGTGATAAGCGGTGATCGTCTCACCCAGTTCGTAGCAATCGACCTTCATCTGTCGCGCGACGATGCGGCTGGATGCGGGGCCATGACGCAGCACGGGGTCGAAGATGCATTGGTGCTTGAAGCGTTGGTAGCGCCTGAGGTGCGCGGTCAGCCGATCGCGGTGGCGCGTCATCAGCGGGATGCTGTCGACGCGGTCCGCCATCACCAGCACGTGCGCGCGCCGCAACATGGTGCGCGCGCGGGCGACATGGCCGTCCGCTTCGTGCAGCAGCGCGCCTTGCTGCGCTCCGAACAGACCTGCGCTCACGCCGCCGCCGCGATCGACGCACCCGCCGCTGCGGCGCGCATGTGGTCGGAGAGGAGCGTGTAGGCGTGGATCCACGCCGCGCGTGTGTCGGCGTCGAACCGGTCGCCGAGCGTCTCGGCGAGCGCACCGACCAAAGCCTCGCCCACGATCGCGTAGTGGCGATCGAGCGCGCCGTAGCTAACGTGACGGACCGCGAGCGCCTCCGCGACCGGCAGCACGCGGTCGAGCGCGTCGAGCGCGTCGACCACGGTCGCCAGCGTCAGAAACAGCTTGCGCCCTTGGTCAGTCATGTCGTGGCGGAACAGCGCGCGCGTCTCCGGCGCCAGCGCGAACAGGCGCGCGTAGAATCCCGCCGCCACAACGTCGGTGTGGGGCAACACCGCGGCGAAGCTGCTCTGGACAAGCGTGATCTGACGGGCATCCAACATGAATGCCGGTTTATGCGCGAGGTGGTAGGCAACGCTTAACGTGAGTGAGGCGGCAGCATTACACTTTGGTCTAATCGAGCGTTCGCCCGGCCCGCTCCACTGCGCGTTTGACTTGAGCCCATCACGCGTGTTTCGGCGGGTGACATGACCAGTCGCGCGCTCTTCCCGACCCTGTTCTACGAAGCATCGGTCGAGGATGCCGACTTGCTGGAGGAGCTTGACACCTCGTGCCGCGCGCTGGCGCAGGACGACCGCGCCGGACGCGCGTGGTCGAAGGCGCATGGTTACCGCGGCTACACCAGCTACGCTTCGCTCGCCGATTTGCCGCAGCGTGATCCGGCCTTCGCCGACCTGAAGCGCGTGCTCGACCGCCACGTCGCCGCGTTCGCGCGCGATCTGCAGCTCGGTCTCGCCGGGCGGAAGCTGAAGCTCGACAGCCTGTGGGTCAACGTGATGAAGCCCGGCGGCACGCACTCGGGACACCTCCACCCGCACAGCGTCGTGTCGGGCACCTTCTACGTCGCGGTGCCCGAAGGATCGGGCGCATTGAAGCTGGAAGATCCGCGATTGCCGATGCTGATGGCGGCGCCGACGCGCCCTGACACCTTCGTCTACGCCGAGCCGAGCGCGGGCAGCCTGTTCCTGTGGGAAAGCTGGTTGCGGCACGAGGTTATGCCGAGCCAAGCGAAGGCCGAACGGATCAGCGTCAGCTTCAACTACCGCTGGTAGCGTCAGGCAACCGTCGGAACACTGGCGGAAACGCGCCCGAGCGACTAGGTGCGCGGGCGATCTCCCCTTTTCCAATCCCACGAGGAACAACGCATGGGTTTCCGCTGCGGCATCGTGGGCCTGCCCAACGTCGGCAAGTCCACCCTCTTCAACGCGCTGACCGAGACGGCCGCCGCGCAGGCCGCCAACTATCCGTTCTGCACGATCGAGCCCAATGTCGGGAACGTCGGCGTGCCCGATCCCAGGCTCAACAAGCTGGCCGATATCGCCAAATCGGCGAAGATCATCGAAACGCAGCTGGGTTTCGTCGATATCGCAGGCCTCGTGCGCGGCGCGTCGAAGGGTGAGGGTCTGGGCAACCAGTTCCTCGGCAACATCCGCGAAGTGGACGCGATCGTCCACGTGCTGCGCTGTTTCGAGAATGACGACATCCAGCACGTCGACAACCGCGTCGATCCGATCGCCGACGCCGAGACGGTCGAGACCGAGCTGATGCTGTCCGACCTCGACAGCCTGGAAAAGCGCGTCCCCAACCTCGCCAAGAAGGGCCAGCAGGGCGACAAGGACGCGAAGCTCGCCGCGGTCGTCCTCGGCCGCGCGCTCGACCACTTACGCGACGGGCAGCCGGCGCGGTTGACGCAGGTGGCGGACGCGGAGGAAGCGCGCGTGCTCGAGCAGGCGCAGCTGCTGACCGCGAAGCCGGTGCTCTACGTCTGCAACGTGAACGAGGAAGACGCGGCGAACGGCAATGAATATTCGCAGCGCGTGTTCGACAAGGCCGCGGCCGAGGGTGCGCAGGCGGTGGTCGTCTCGGCCGCGATCGAGGCCGAGATCGCGACCATGCCGAGCGAGGACCGCGCCGAATTCCTGAGCGAACTCGGGCTGGAGGAAAGCGGCCTCGCGCGCGTGATCCGCGCCGGGTACAAGCTGCTCAACCTCCTCACCTTCTTCACGGTCGGGCCGAAGGAAGCGCGCGCCTGGACCGTCGAGGCGGGTGCCAAGGCACCGCAGGCGGCGGGCGCGATCCACTCCGACTTCGAGCGCGGCTTTATCCGCGCCGAGACGACCGCGTTCGACGATTACGTCGGCCTCGGCGGTGAGGCCGGCGCGCGCGAGGCGGGCAAGCTGCGCCAGGAGGGCAAGGAGTATGTCGTGCACGACGGCGACGTGATGCTGTTCCGCTTCAACGTGTGATGCGCAGCGCCGCCATCGCGCGCTATGTGCTGATCGCGGGGTTCGCGTGGGGGACGCTGACCCATGCGGTCGATTGGTGGCAATTCGGCTGGTGGCCGTACCGCTTCGGCCCGCCGCTGGCGAATGCGTTCTGGAATGCGCTGGTGCTGCTCGACGCGGTGACGGTCGCACTGCTGCTGCGGCGCGATCTGCGCGGCGGCGTGGTGTTGGCGGCGGCGGTGATGATCGCCGACGTGACGGCGAACGTCTATGCGTGGCAGGTGATGGGCTTCGAGCGGTTCGCCGTCGGCGTGGCGTTCCAGGCCGCGTTCCTGGGCTACGTGGCCGGTGCCGCGCCATTGTTGTGGCGTGAGCGACGAGCAGCAGAGCGCCGCAACCAAGAGCGTCGCTGACGCAGGGTCAGCGTCGCGGCGTATCGACGACGGGCTGGTTGAGCAGATTGCCGTAGGGCGCGGTTTTCGGCGCTTTGGCGTCCGAACGCGGCTCAAGCCACTGCGGCTGCTTCCCGGCTGCGGGCGTCACCTGCATTACGGGGGTCTTGGGCGGTGGGCCGGTCGGGGTCGCGAGCGGTGCCGGAGCCGACGCATTGCCCCCGGCCTTTCCGCCGGCGTCGGACGACTTGTCGTCCCCGCCCTTGCCGCAGGCAGCCAGCGGGATCAGCAGCGCGAGGAGAAGCAATCGCATGTGCGCTACAAAGCGCGAAGGTGCGGCACGTTCCCGCGAGCGGTGGGCGCGACAAGCCCCTGAGGTGAGCCTTGCGTCGGGCTGGAGGCGGCGTTCGTCCCCAGTGGTCAGCCGGTGCGTTTGGCGGTAGAGGACCGTCGTGCTCCGTCGCCTGCTGCTGCTCCTCGCGCTGTTCGTCGCGCTGCCCGCCACGGCGCGGCCGGCGTGCCATGACGCGGGAACAGCCGTCGCTCACGCAGCGATGACGGCAGCGAGCGATCATCGTGCCATGCACGGCGATCACCACCAGACGCCGGCCGCACCGCACGATTGCCTCGGCTGCATTCCGCCCGACATGCTGCTCGGCACGCCGGTTCGCGGCACGCTGCTGCCGCCGGCGCGCGCGCGGCCCGTGATCGCCACCGCGTTCGTGGCGGGCGAGGCGCTGCGCCCGAC
>NZ_CAJYVU010000070.1 GCF_913778135.1 uncultured Sphingomonas sp.
TACGGTGTCAGCCGCGAACGTGTGCGCCAGATCGAGGTGCGCGCGTTCGAGAAGTTGCAGCGCGCGATGATGCGGCTGGCGGGCGAGAAGCGTTTGCTGACCGCTTGACGGATCGTCGGCCGACCGGTCTTCTCCTGCGCAAACGGGGGAGTTGAACCATGTGGCCATCGATCAAGCAGATGTACGGCGGCGCCGTCCGGTTCGCGCGGGCGGCGCCGCTGTTGTTTCTGGTGCCGGTGCTGGTCGAATTTGCGCAGCACGTCGCCGAAATTCAAACCGGCATGTACGTCAGCCGCGACGTGGCGCGCGCGGTGGCGAACGATCCGGTGCGCATGGCGTTCGGTTTTGCCAAGACCCTGGCGCTGCTCCTGCCGGGCTATTGGTTCATACGCTTTCTCGCGTTCGATGGTGACACACGGCGTATGCTCGCCTTCGACGCGCGCGCACTCGGGCTGTTCGCGGTTCAGTTCGTGCTAGCGGGCAGCGTTCAATATCTGATGCTGTTCGGGCCTTCGCTCGGCGCCATGTTGGGGCTCGATGCCCGCTCCGCCTCGTTCGTCACGGCGGCGCTCGCGGTCGCGCAATCGGTGCTCGGCATCTATCTGACCGCCTGGTTCGTCGCCTGGCCGCTCGGCAACGCCAGCCTAGGTCCGCTTCGCTCGTGCGCCGTCATGGCGGGCAGCTTCTGGCGCGCGGTCGTGTACCTGCTCGCGGGCGTTATCCCGCTGATGTCGCTCCACTACGCGCTCGGGCTCGGCGCGATCGGCCGCGCACCCGCGCTGGTGTGGGTCATGCTCGCGCTCGACGCCATTGCGGTCGGCTTTCTGGCGCTAACGATGAGCGCCGCCAAGTTTGCCGCCGCGCGCGATGCCGCGACACGCAAGCAGGTGTCGCTGCTGCCCGACCATGAGCCGCAGCCGGTGCCGTCTTTCCGATGAGCCCCGACGTCCTCGTCATCGGCGCGGGCGCAGCCGGGATCGCCGCCGCGCGACGCCTGCATGACGCGGGCGTCGATACGCTGCTGATCGATGCGCGTGAGCGGATCGGCGGGCGCGCGCACACGGTTCATCACGGCGATGCCGCGCTCGATCTCGGTTGCGGCTGGCTCCACTCGGCGCGGCGCAACAGCTGGACCGACGTGGCACGCGCGGCCGGCTTCAGCATTGCCACCGATACCGCGCGCTGGGGCGAGCAGTGGCGCAACCTCGGCTACTCACCCGATGAGCAGGCCGCCTTCGGTCGCGCATGGGACGCGTGGGAAGCGCGCGCGCGGGCGGCGGCGACTGGTTTCGACCAGCCGCTTTCAGCGTTCGTCGCGCCCGACGATCGCTGGTGCCCGATGCTCGACGCGATCTCCGGCTACGCCAACGGCGCGAACCTTGCCGACGTATCGCTGCACGACTGGCTCGCTTACGAAGATGCCGCGACCAAGGACAATTGGGCAGTGCGCGAGGGTTATGGCACGCTCGTCGCCCAGCACGCCGTGGGAGTAAAGGTCCGCACAGGAGTGGTCGCGACCCACATCGATCACACCGCGCAGGCGCTGCACGTGTCGACTTCCGCTGGCACGATCACGGCGCGCCTCGTCATCGTCGCGGTGCCGACCACGGTGCTCGCCGACGAACGGCTGTCGTTCACCCCCGCGTTGCCGGACAAGCACCACGCCGCGGCGGCACTACCGCTCGGGGTCGCCGACAAGGCGTTTCTGGCCGTCGATGGCGCGACCTGGCCGCACGACGCGCACCTGATCGGCAATCCGTACCGCACCTGCACGGCCAGCCACCGCCTGTCGCCGTTCGGCTGGCCGATGGTGGAGAGCTTCTTCGGCGGCGACTGCGCCGACCAGCTCGAAGACGGCGACGCCGCAGCCTTCGCGATCGACGAACTCGTCGCGCTGCTCGGCAGCGACTGGCGCGCTCGCTTCACGCCGATCACCACGACGCGTTGGCGGCATGAGGCGTGGATCGAGGGCAGCTACTCGCACGCGCGCGTCGGCCAGGCGGACCAGCGGACTGTGCTGTCGCAGCCGATCGACGATCGCCTGTTCTTCGCCGGGGAAGCCTGCTCGCCGCATGATTTTTCCACCGCGCATGGCGCGCGCGACACCGGCATCGCCGCCGCAGAGGCAGCCCTCCGCGCATTGACGGCTTCGCGCTGAGGCGCACGCTTACCGGAGTGAACATCGCTCATCCGCGCGACACCCTTCACCCCGCCCGCCCGACCGCGTAGGTTCCGCGCCACCATGACCCGCGTGCTTCTTCTCGCTTTCAAGGCAGCCCTGTGGTTCGTCGTCGTGTCGGTCCTGTGGGTCGGCATCTACGCGCTCGTCCCGCCGCCGTTCACCTTCACGATGGCAGGCGACCTTCTGCAGGGGCGATCGATCACGAAAGACTGGACCCCGCTCAGCGACATCGACCCCGACATGCCACGGGCGGCGATCGCAGGCGAGGATTCGCGTTTCTGCCTGCACCACGGGTTCGACTGGCGCGCGATTGCAGGGGCCGCGGCGCGCAATGCGCAGGGTGGTAGGATAAGAGGCGGATCGACGATCAGCCAGCAGACCGCCAAGAACGCCTTCCTGTGGCAGGGCGGCGGCTATTTCCGCAAGGCGCTCGAGGCGTGGTTCACGATGCTGATCGAGCTGATCTGGGGCAAGCGCCGGATCATGGAGGTGTACCTCAACCTTGCCGAGACGGGGATCGGCACCTACGGCGTCGAGGCGGGATCGATCCGCTACTTCAACCATCCGGCCGCGCGCCTGACCCCGACCGAGGCGGGACGGATCGCGGCGGTGCTACCGCTACCCAAGAAGCGCGAGGCGGTTGACCCCCGCGGGTTCGTTCGCCGTCACGGCAACACGCTCGCCGCTCGCATCGGCGTGGTGCGCCGCGACGGGTTGGATGCCTGCCTCAGGTGACCAGGCTGCCGTCACGGCGACGCTAGCGATCAGGGCGGCGGCACGGTCACCACGTCGCCGCCCCGTCCATATTTCAGCTATTCTTGTCGATCGCCGCGCCGGCCTTGTCGGCGGTCGACCCGACGCTCTTCGCCGCCGACGTGATCGCGTTATTCTTCGCCACTTCGCTGTTGCTTCCGACAAACAGGAAATAAGCCCCGACGCAGATGACAACGAGCGCGATGATCCCGATGATCAGCCCGCTGCTCGATCCGCGACGCTCGATCACGGTGGTGTGCGGGGTCTGCGTGATGCGATCTTCGGCCATGCCATCCTCCTGTGATTGGTGATGGCGAAAAC
>NZ_CAJYVU010000071.1 GCF_913778135.1 uncultured Sphingomonas sp.
GCCCCGGCACCGACGGCAAGC
Source organism: uncultured Sphingomonas sp. (assembly GCF_913778135.1). Classification (GTDB taxonomy): domain Bacteria; phylum Pseudomonadota; class Alphaproteobacteria; order Sphingomonadales; family Sphingomonadaceae; genus Sphingomonas. The sequence continues at coordinate 22 of NZ_CAJYVU010000071.1, forward strand.
GCCCCCGACAGCGCGGCAAGCAACATCAGCAGGTTCACGTCGTCACCCCCGTCCCCGGATTGATCGGCGGCGCGTCACGCGAGGCTTCGGTGATGATCACGTCGCGCGCCGCGCGGATGTCGCCCGCCTCGATCTGCAACCGCAACCGCTCGCGATCGCGCGAGCGATAAAGGTCCTCGGCCCGATCGATCTCCTCGTTCGAAATATGCAGCCCCTGCATCGCTAGGCGCGCCATCTTGACCGCGGATTCGAGCACTTCACGTACAACGTAGCGCGTCCGGCCCTTCTTGAGCTTGATCAGCGCGCGGCGATCGAACGCGCGGACGTAGACGCCGGCGTTCGGGAACGCCTCGTGCACGCTGTCGAGCCAATCGGGATCGATCTGATCGCCGTCGATGCAGAACATGATCAGCTCGGCCTCCGCCGCTCCCGCCTGGCGCAGCAGGTCGAGCCTGGTGCCGTCGCCGAAGTAGACCTTGGCGCCGAACTCCGCCGCCACGTCGATCATCTCGATATCGCTGTCGATCAGCGTGACGGGCACGCCGCTCGCCATCAGTATCTGCGCGACCGTCTGTCCGAAGCGGCCGTAGCCGACCACCAGAGCGTTGGCGCCGTCCGCGGTCGGTCCGTCGCGCTCTCCTGCGGGATCGAGCGGTGTCTCGCGGAAGGCGCGCGTCGCCATCATCAGGAAGGGCGTGGTCGCCATCGACAGTGTGATGACTGCGCCGAACAGGCTCGCTGCCTCCGGCGCGATCAGCAGACCGTTTCTCGCCTGCCCGAGCAGCACGAACCCGAACTCGCCACCCTGACTAAGCAGCAGGCCGAGACCCAGCGCCGGGCGCCACGGCATGCGAAAGGCGCGACCAATCAGGAAGATGACCGCCGCCTTGGTCACGATCAGCGCCGCCGCCATGCCCGCCACGAACAACGGGCGCTCCGCAATCGCCGACAAGTCGAGCATCATGCCGACCGCGAGAAAGAACAGTCCTAGAAGAATCGACCGGAACGGCTCGACATCCGCCTCCAGCTCGTGGCGATACGGACTGTCTGCCAGCATCACCCCCGCGACGAACGCGCCGAGCGCGGTTGACAGCCCGAGCAGCTCCATCAGCGCGGCTGAGGCGATAACGGTGAACAGCGCGGCGAATATGAACATCTCGCGCTCGCCCAGATTGCCGATCCAGCGAAACAACGGGCCGAGCACGAAGCGTCCCGCCGCGATCAGCCCCGCGATCGCGAGCACGGTGTAGAGCGCGAGCAGCCAGCCCGACGGTCCCCCGGCCTGCGCCGGATTGCGGCTCATCGCGGCGATGATCGTGATCATCGGGATGATCGACAGGTCCTGGAACAGCAGGATCGAGAAGGCACGCTCCCCGAACGGCGTCCGCAGCCGGCCCGCCGATTGCAGCATCGGCAGCACCTGCGCGGTCGACGACAAGGCGAGCGGCATGCCGAGCGCTAGCGCGGCGGGGACCGAGAAATGGGCGACGAGCGCGAGGATGGCGGTGATCGCCGCGCCGCAGGCGAGCACCTGCAATGTGCCGAGCGCAAAAATATCTTCTTTCAGCCGCCACAATTTGGCCGGGCTGAGTTCCAGCCCAACGATGAACAGCAGCATGGTGATGCCGAGTTCCGCGAAGCCGAGCTTCGCCTCCGCATCTCCCACGAGCCCGAGCACGTGGGGCCCGACGACGGCGCCGGCAACGAGATAGCCGAGCGTGGCACCCAGGCCGAGCCGCCGGAACAGCAGCACGAAGGCAAGTGCAAAGCCGAGCAGGATGAACCCGTCGCGCAGCAGCGAGCCCTCCGCGGCATGCTCCATCAACGCGGCGCCCTGGCCGCGGCCGCGTCCGCTGCCTCCGCCGCGGCCTCGAACGCGAGGCGGATCGAGGGGTGGCGGGCCGTCAGCTTCAGGCCTGGCGTGAAGATGTCGATCCCGGGCCAGCCGGGCATCTCGCCCGTCCCCGCCAGCCACGCGGTCAATTCGTCGCGGGCGATCGCGAGCTCGGCCGGCGTCCGCCCGATCGCGTGCTGCGCCAGCAGCGTCGACGAAGCCTGACCGAGCAGACAGGCGCGCACCAGCGTGCCGAGCTTCGCGACCCGACCCGCTTCGTCGAGTTCCACGTCGACCGTCACCCGGCTGCCGCAGATCGGAGAACGCTTCTCCGCCGAGGCCGCACCCTCGGGCAACCTATCAGGGTAAGGATTGCCGAGCGCGAGCGCGGAAATCTCGGGCGTGTAGAGGTCGAGGCTCATGGGCGAACGATCACGAAGCGGCGGTTCCGTTATCTTGCGGAACGGGATACCAGCGCGGCGAAAACAGCGGCTTGCCGCGCCGGCGCCGGTCGACCACGTCGGCGATCGAGGCGCTGGTCGCGCTCAGCAGCGGGTAGGTCCGCGCCTGCACGATCCAGCCCGGCCGCCGGGCAGGCCCTCCACCCATCAGGTCGAGCACCAGCACGATCAGCAGGAACGCCAGGCTTGCGAAGATCAGGCCCTTTAGCGCACCGAACCCGAACCCGAGCGCGCGGTCGATCGGTCCGAGCACCGAGGTCCGCGTCCGCGCACTCACCGCGTTCACGACGATGCGGCTGAGCAGATATGTACCGCCGGTCAGGATCGCGAAGGCGAGCACGGTTGCGCCGGACGGGGTGCCGATCGTCGGCGCCAGCGTGCGTGACAGCGGCAGGTGGAAGATCTTGAGCGCGAACACCATCGCCACCCAGGCGAATAGCGCCAGCACTTCCGCGACAAAGCCGCGCTTCGCACCCAGCAACGCGGTCGACGCGACGAGCAGCAGGACGACAATGTCGAGGGCGTGCAGGTTCATCGCGCGTTAGATACGGGCTCCGTCATCGGGCGACTAGCCCCGGCCGAGCATGTGATCGACGAAGCGGCCGAGATTGCGGAAGCTGGCGAGTTGGATCGACGCGGCTTCGGCGACGCCCGAGGGCACCATCGCGCGTGTGAAGCCGAGCTTGCCCGCTTCCTTCAACCGCAGCGGCGCGTGCGCGACCGGGCGTATCTCACCCGACAGCGCAATTTCTCCAAAGGCGACACCGTCCGATGCGACCGGCCGTTCGCTCAGCGCAGAGATCAGCGCGGCGGCGACCGCCAGATCGGCTGCCGGGTCCTGCACGCGGTACCCGCCAGCGACGTTCAGATAGACCTCGCAGGTGGAGAAGCTGAGGCCGCAGCGCGCCTCCAGCACCGCGAGGATCATCGCCAGCCGGCCTGCGTCCCACCCGACCACCGCGCGCCTGGGCGTCGCCCCGCTCGCCAGTCGCACAACCAGCGCCTGTATCTCGACCAGCACGGGGCGCGTCCCCTCCAGCGCGGGGAAGACGATCGAGCCGGTGACGCTCTCGTCGCGCTGCGTCAAGAACAGGCTCGACGGGTTCGCGACCTCGACCAGCCCCTCCCCCGCCATCGCGAAGACGCCGATCTCGTCCGTCCCGCCGAAGCGGTTCTTGATCGCGCGCAGGATGCGATACTGATGGCTGCGCTCACCCTCGAAGCTGAGCACGGTGTCGACCATATGTTCGAGCACGCGCGGCCCCGCGATCGACCCGTCCTTGGTCACGTGGCCGACCAGCACCACCGCCGTTCCGCGTTCCTTGGCGAAGCGGATCAGTTCCTGCGCGGTGGCGCGCACCTGACTGACTGTGCCCGGCGCACCCTCGATCAGGTCGGAGTGCATCGTCTGGATCGAGTCGATCACCAAGAGCGCGGGCGGATCGCCTTGCAGTGTCGTCAGAATGTCGCGCGTCGAGGTCGCGGCGGCGAGTTGCACCGGCGCGTCGCCCAGTCCCAGTCGCTGCGCGCGCAACCGCACCTGATCAGCCGCTTCCTCGCCCGAGACATAGGCTACGCTGCGGCCGTTGCGCGCGAGCCGTGCCGCCGCCTGCAGCAGGAGGGTCGACTTGCCGACGCCGGGATCGCCGCCGATCAGTGTCGCCGACCCCGCAACCAACCCGCCGCCGAGCGCACGGTCGAGTTCGGCGATGCCGAAGGTCATCCGCTCGGGCAGCGCAATCTCGGCATCGAGCTTGACGAGCGTCAGCGAACGGCCGCCCGATTGCAGATTGTGCTTGGCCTGAAACGGCGTGACGACGGCGGCGGCTTCCTCGACCAGCGTATTCCACTCGCTGCAATCGGCACACTGCCCCTGCCAGCGGTGCGACACCGAACCGCAGGACTGACACACGTAGCGACGTTGAGCTTTGGCCATGTCCCGCCTTAGCACAGGCGGAACGGGAGGGGAACAAAGACCCGGTGAGCTCCCGACGGTCAGTCCTTTGACGGGATCGCGAGGCCACGCTGCACCGCCGGGCGCGCCAGTCCGCGTTCGAGCCATGCCGCGACGTTGTTGAATTCATCGAAGCCGACCAGATCGCCGGCCTTGTAGAAGTCGCGGAGCGCGCGCACCCAGCCGAGCATCGCGATATCGGCGATCGAATAGTCGCCGACGAACCACTCCTTGCCCGCGAGCGCGTGGTTCATGACGCCGAGCAATCGCCGGCTCTCGTCGACGTAGCGATCGCGTGGGCGCTTGTCCTCCCAGTCGTTGCCCGCGAATTTGTGGAAGAAGCCGAGCTGCCCGAACATCGGGCCGATGCCGCCCATCTGGAACATGACCCAGGAGATCGCCTGCCAGCGCTGCGCCGGATCGCTCGGCAGGAATTTGGCCGTTTTCTCGGCCAGGTAGAGCAGGATGGCCCCGCTCTCGAACAGGCCGATCGCGTCACCACCGGGGCCGGCGGGGTCGATCAGCGCGGGGATCTTGCCGTTCGGGTTGAGCGAAACGAACGCATTCGATTTCTGGTCGTTATCCTCGAAGTCGATCAGATGCGCCTCGTACGGCAATCCGGTCTCTTCCAGCATGATCGATACCTTCACGCCGTTGGGCGTGTTGAGCGAATAGAGCTGGATGCGATCGGGATGCGCCGCGGGCCAGCGCTGCGTGATCGGGAAGTCTGCGAGGGTCGTCATGCCGTGCAAACGGCGGGATCGGGCGAGCCGTTCCGTTCATTTCGCGTTCGGAACCCGATCGTTACGGTCACGTTTCCCAATCAACATCAACCGCGAAAGAGCACATATGAAGCGCTACGAGATTCTCGCCGCCGTCGCGGCGGCCGCCCTGACCCCGAGCATTGCCGCGGCCCAGACCGCGCCTGCAACGACCACCGCCGCTCAGGCGACCGCGACCGTAACCACCGGCGCGACGGTTTACGACACCAGCGGTGGCGTGGTCGGGACGGTTGCCAGCACCGACGGCACCAATGCAGTCATCGACACGGGCACAAACAAGGCGGCGATCCCGCTCACCTCGCTCGGCAAGGGCGCGAAGGGTCCGGTACTCGCGATGACGAAGGCCCAGCTCGATGCCGCGGCTGGTGCACAGCAGCAGCAGGCGAGCGCCGCGTTCCGTGCGCAGCTGGTCACCGGCGCCAGCGTATACGGCACCGGTGGGGCCAAGCTCGGCACGATCAAGGCGGTGGATGCCACCAACGTCACGCTGACCACCGACAAGGGTGACGCCAAGCTGCCGATCACCGGCTTCGGCCCCGGACCACAGGGCGTGACGATCGGCATGACCGCGGCACAGCTATCGGCCGCAATGGGGGCGGCCGCTCCGGCGGCAGATGCAACGACGTCTACCGCGACCGACGCCGCGGTCGGAACCGCAGCCGCTACCGCGAACACTGCGGCGGCAGCGAACGTTGCAGCCACGACGCCTGGTGCCACGACCAAGACGACGGTCAAGACCACAAAGACGGTGAAGACGACCAAGCCGCGCAAGTAAGCGCAATTACCCCACCCGCATCAGCGCGGGTGGGGTTCACCTCAAATGCTCACGCCCCTGCCAGCGCATTGCGGACCGCTGCGACCGCATCTTTCGCCTTGTCGGCGTCCGGACCGCCGCCCTGCGCCATGTCGGGTCGCCCGCCGCCGCCCTGCCCACCGAGCGCTTGCACGCCGAGCTTCACCAGATCGACTGCGCTGAAGCGTGCGACGAGATCAGGTGTCACCCCGACCGCGATCGTCGCCTTGCCATCGTTCACCGCAACGATCGCGACCACGCCCGAGCCGAGCTGTTGCCGTGCCTCGTCGACCGCGCCGCGAAGCCCCTTGGCCTCGAAGCCGTCGAGCACCTGCGCCATGAACGAAACGTTCCCGACCATCTCCGGACCGGCGGCATCTTTCGCGCCACCACCGAGCGCCAGCGCCTTCTTCGCCTCGGCGAGCTCACGCTCCAGCCGGCGCCGCTCGTCGAGCAGCGCCGCGACGCGCGCGGGTACCTCGTCGGGGGTGGTGCGCAGCGCTGCCGCCGCCTCGCGCAGCTTCTCGTCGCGCGCGCTCAGATACTGGCGCGCAGCCTCGCCCGTTAGCGCCTCGACCCGGCGGACGCCCGACGACACCGCACTCTCGCCGATCACCTTGAACACGCCGATATCACCGAGCGCCTCGGCGTGCGTGCCACCGCAGAGTTCGATCGAGTAGGTCTGGCCGTCGTCGCCGGTGCCCATCGACACGACGCGTACTTCGTCACCGTACTTTTCACCGAACAGCGCCATTGCGCCCATCGCGATCGCCTCATCCGGGGTCATCAGCCGGGTCTCAACCGTGCCGTTGCGGCGTATTTGCGCGTTCACCGCCGCCTCCACATCGGCGAGCTCGGCGGGTGCCATCGCACTCGAGTGCGACACGTCGAACCGTAGCCGGTCGGGTGCGACAAGGCTGCCCTTCTGCGCGACATGGGTGCCGAGCCGCTCGCGCAACGCCTCGTGCAACAGGTGCGTCGCGGAGTGATTGGCGCGGATCGCACCGCGGCGCGCGACGTCGATCGCTAGCCGCACGGTGTCGCCGACCTTCAACTCGCCGGCGTCGACCCGCGCGTGATGGACGAAGAGCTTGCCCAGCTGCTTCGACGTGTCGGTCACCGTCGCCGCCAGGCCGCTCTCGCTCGACAGCGTGCCGGCGTCACCGACCTGTCCGCCGCTCTCGCCGTAGAAGGGCGTCTGATTGACGATCACGTCGACCTGCTCGCCGGGCGCGGCGCGCTCGACACGCTGCCCGTCCTTCACGAGCGCGAGGACCACACCCTCGCCGCTGTCGCTGGTATAGCCGGTAAACTCGGTCGCGCCGACCTCCTCTACCAGATCGAACCATAGTTCGTCCGACGCCTTCGCGCCCGAACCCTTCCACGCCGCGCGCGCGGCGCGCTTCTGCTCCGCCATCGCGCTGTCGAAGCCGGCACGATCGACCTGCAACCCCTGCGCGCGCAATGCATCCTCGGTCAGATCGTACGGGAAGCCGAAAGTGTCGTAGAGCTTGAACGCGGTTTCGCCCGCCAGCGTGTCGCCCTCGCCCATGCCCGCGGTCGCCTCGTCGAGCAAGCGGAGGCCCTTGTCGAGCGTCTGACGGAAGCGCGTCTCCTCCTGGCGCAAAGTTGCCTCGATCAGCGGCTGTGCACGGACGAGTTCGGGGTAGGCCGCGCCCATTTCGGCGACGAGCGCAGGCACCAGACGGTGCATCAGCGGCTCCTTCGCACCCAGCAAATGCGCGTGGCGCATCGCGCGCCGCATGATCCGGCGCAGCACGTAACCGCGGCCTTCGTTCGCAGGCAGCACGCCATCGGCGACGAGGAAGCCCGAGCAGCGCAGGTGATCGGCGATGACGCGGTGGCTCGCCTGATTGTCGCCATTGGTCGCCGTGTGGGTCAGCGTGCCGCTCGCTGCGATCAGTGCCTTGAACGTATCGGTGTCATAATTGTCGCTGCCCCCCTGCATGACGGCGGCGATACGCTCCAACCCCATGCCGGTGTCGATCGACGGGCGCGGCAGGTCACCGACGATCTGATCGGCCTCCTGCACGAACTGCATGAAGACGAGATTCCAGATCTCGACGAAGCGGTCGCCGTCTTCATCCGGGCTGCCCGGCGGGCCACCCGCGATATGCTCGCCGTGATCGTAGAAGATTTCGGAACACGGCCCGCATGGACCATCCGAGCCCATCGCCCAGAAATTGTCCTTGGTCGCGATGCGGATGATGCGGTGATCCGGCAACCCCGCGATCTTCTTCCACAGGTCGAACGCCTGATCATCGGTGTGGTAAACGGTCGCGGTCAGCTTGTCCGCGGGCAGTCCCCATTCCTTCGTCAGCAGCGTCCAAGCGTTGGTGATCGCCTGTTCCTTGAAATAATCGCCGAACGAGAAATTTCCCAGCATCTCAAAGAACGTGTGGTGCCGCGCGGTGTAGCCGACGTTGTCGAGATCGTTGTGCTTGCCCCCTGCCCGCACGCACTTCTGCGACGAGGTGGCGGTCGAATAGGGCCGTGTCTCCAGCCCGGTAAACACGTTCTTGAACGGCACCATGCCGGCGTTGACGAACATCAGCGTCGGGTCGTTCTGCGGGACCAGCGGGGCCGAGGGCACGATCTGGTGGCCGTTGGCGCCGAAATAATCGAGGAAGCTGCGGCGAAGGTCGTTGGTCGAGGTCATGGCCTGCGACTTAATGGGGAGAAAGCGCGCTGCCTAGCGCTTCGTCGCAGCCGGGATGCGATGGCCGGCGAGCCTCATCGAACCGCATTACTGACCGGGGCGCGTCCCATTGCCGCGGCAAGCGAGGCATGCCGCTTGACTACCGCCTCGCCGTACAGCGCGGAAACGGAGCGATCGAGGTCGAGCCGCAGCGTGCCCGCATCAAGCACGAGTCGGGAGCGACGCAGCGGCTCGGCAACCCCGGCGCTCAGGCGCTGACCCAGCCGGATTGCGTGACCCCAGATCGCGGCGCGGCGAAGCGCCGCCTCGGGTGCGAGCTGCAGCAGCGCCTCGGGCACGGCGACCGCGCCGCCGAGCGCAGTCCAAAGTGCCTGCGCCATCATCGCACGGCCGCGACCGTCGATGCCGACCCAATTGCCGTGCAGCGCGATCTCTAGCCCGCGTTCGGCGCGGAACTCCGGGTTGGCGCGCCATCCCACGTCGGCCAGTTGGCAGGCGGCATTGCGCAGTCGTGCATCAACGGGCTTGTCTTCGGCGAACAGCGGCGCGATCCAGCGGTCGAGCAGATCGCCGTGTTCGGGAAAGCGTCCGGCGAGCCGCGCCTCGTCGCGTGCCGCGGCGATCAGCGGGTCCTCGGCGCGCTCGGCGGGATCAAGTTCCTGGAACAGCAATCCTTCGCGCAGGCCGAACGCCGACACGATCGTGCCACTCGATTTCAGATGCTTGAGCAGCACCGACAGCAGTGCGGCGGCATCGCCGAGCGTCGGAATGCGCCCGGCCGACAGACCCGGCACCTCCTTCAACTGCTGCTTGCCGACGTGCGACAGGGTGCGGCGTAGACTGGCGATGGTATCTGCCGGCATCGCATATTGATGGATGATCGGCAGCGGGTAGCGTGCGCGGTGCATGGCGAGCCGCGCGAGCCCCCGCCACGAACCGCCGACGAGATACAAGGGCAGGTTCTTGCCCGCACCGATCCAGCCCGCGTCTTGCAGCATCGTCTCGACCGCCCGCTCCAGACGTCCACGTTGCAGCAAGGGCGCCAGCCGCAGCACGCCGAGCGGAAAGGATACGCGTTCCGCCAACTCGCCCTTGCGGACACGGACTAGTTCCAGGCTGCCCCCGCCCAGATCGCCGACAATGCCGTTCGCACCCGGGATGCCCGACATGACGCCGTAACCGGCGGCCGCGGCCTCTTCCTCGCCCGACAGCACCTCGACCGACAAGCCCGCCGCTTCTGCCAGCCCGATCAGGGCGGCACCATTCCTCGCGTCACGCACCGCCGCGGTCGCGACGGTACGGACACGCGACACATCCATCGCCGCTGCGAGCGCGGCAAAGCGGTGGAGCGCCGTCTCCGCCGCCGCCATTGCCTCGGCATCGATCGACCCTGTAGCAGCCAGACTGCGCCCCAGCCCGGCGAGCACCTTTTCGTTAAACAAAGTCGTCGGCAGCCGCGCCGGGCCTTGGTAGACGACGAGCCGAATAGAGTTCGACCCGATGTCGATGATCGCGGTACGCGGCGGCTCGGTACCGCACTCAATTCTTGCAGCGATCACGAACGACGCCGCAGCTTGAGCGTCGGTACCTCGCCGCCCTCTTCCAACGCCGCACCGCGGCCGGACAGCGACGGGTTGGTCATGAAATAGCGGTGGAGGTTGAAGGGGCGATCGCCCTTGTCGATGCGTGAGTAACTGCCGTCCGCGTTCAGCTCCCAGCTCTGCTCGTTGTCGATCAGGTTCGCGACCATCACCTGATCGAGCACCTGGTCGTGCACCGTCTCATTCTCGATCGGCAGCAGATATTCGACGCGGCGATCGAAGTTGCGCGGCATCCAGTCGGCCGACGATATGTACACCCGCGCGCCGTCGTTCGGCAGCGCGTCGCCATTGCCGAAGGCGGCGATACGGCTGTGCTCAAGGAAGCGCCCGACGATCGAGTAGACGCGGATGTTGTCCGACATGCCCGCGACGCCGGGGCGCAGGCAGCAGATGCCGCGTATGATCAAGTCGATCTCGACACCCGCGCCGCTCGCCTCGTACAGTTTCTCGATGATCGCAGGGTCGACCAGGCTGTTCATCTTCGCCCAGATCGATCCGACACGACCCTGCCGCGCGTGCTCGATCTCGCGGTCGATGTCGGCGATCAGACGGTTGCGCAGCGATCGCGGGCTCAGCACCACCGCCTCCATCCCCTCGGGTTCTACGTAGCCGGTGATGTAATTGAACATGCGGGCGGCATCGCGGCCCAATCGCGGGTCGGCGGTGAAGAAGCTAAGGTCGGTGTAGATACGCGCAGTGACCGGATGATAGTTACCCGTGCCGAAATGGCAGTAGGTGCGGAATTGCGCACCCTCGCGACGCACGACCATCGCGACCTTGGCATGGGTCTTCCAATCGATGAAGCCGTAGACGACCTGCACGCCCGCGCGTTCCAGCGCGCTGGCCCATTGCAGGTTCTGCTCCTCGTCAAAGCGCGCCTTCAACTCGACCACCGCGGTCACCGACTTGCCCGCCTCGGCCGCGGCGATCAGCGCGTTGATGACCGCCGACTGCTTGCCCGCGCGGTACAGCGTCTGCTTGATCGCGACGACATCGGGGTCGTTCGCCG
>NZ_CAJYVU010000072.1 GCF_913778135.1 uncultured Sphingomonas sp.
ACGATCGCATTGTCGCCCGCCAGCACCAGGTCGATCATCAGCACCGACCCGAAGGCGGCGAGCGCGGCGGGTTCGGTGATGTTGGAGAAGTCGGCGAGGATGTGCTGCCAGATTTCGGCCGGCGATCCCGGCCCGGCGGCTGCGGCACTGGCAGCCCCGGCAAGTAGAGTGAGGATGGACAAGGGTCGGCTCCCGGATGATGTCACCGCAACTCGTGGCCGCGGCGCTTGTATCCCCGTCCTACGCAGAAGCCGCCCACATACAAGAACGGCGCGGGGACCCGCCCCGCGCCGCGATGCCGATGCCGTCATTGCGAGCCCGGCGAAGTCATCCAAAGTCCGGCGCGTCTCGCCCTGGATAGCGGTGCTTCGCTCGCAAGGACGAACCGACGGAAACCGGCGGCGCGCCACCTGCGTGATACGCGCCGCCCGGCCCCTGCCCTTACTGGTTCATGCTGTCGAAGAAATCCTCGTTGGTCTTGGAGTTCTTCATCTTGTCGAGCAGGAACTCCATCGAGTCGATCGTGCCCATCTGCATGAGGATGCGGCGCAGCACCCACATCTTGGACAGCTTGTCCTTCTGGACCAGCAGCTCCTCCTTGCGGGTGCCCGACTTGCCCACGTCGAGCGCGGGGAAGATGCGCTTGTCGGCCACCTTGCGGTCGAGCACGATCTCGGAGTTGCCGGTGCCCTTGAACTCCTCGAAGATCACCTCGTCCATGCGGCTGCCGGTGTCGATCAGCGAGGTCGAGATGATGGTGAGGCTGCCGCCCTCCTCAATGTTGCGTGCCGCACCGAAGAAGCGCTTCGGACGCTGAAGCGCGTTCGCGTCGACGCCGCCCGTCAGCACCTTGCCCGAGCTCGGCACCACGGTGTTGTAGGCGCGACCCAGACGCGTGATGTTGTCGAGCAGGATGACGACGTCCTTCTTGTGCTCGACCAGACGCTTGGCCTTCTCGATCACCATCTCGGCGACCTGGACATGGCGCGTCGCGGGTTCGTCGAAGGTCGACGACACGACCTCGCCGTTCACCGTACGCTGCATGTCGGTGACTTCCTCGGGCCGCTCGTCAATCAGCAGGACGAGCAGGAACACCTCGGGATGGTTGATCGAGATCGCGCGCGCGATGTTCTGCATCATGATCGTCTTGCCGACGCGCGGCGGCGCCACGATCAGGCAGCGCTGCCCCTTGCCCAGCGGGGTGACGACGTCGAGCACGCGGCCCGACTTGTCCTTGATCGTCGGGTCCTCGATCTCGAGCTTCAGCCGCTCTTCGGGATAGAGCGGGGTCAGATTGTCGAAGTTCACGCGCTGGCGGACGCGTTCGGGGTCCTCGAAATTGACCTGCGTGATCTTGACCAGCGCAAAATAGCGCTCGCCATCCTTCGGTCCGCGGATCTCACCCTCAACCGTGTCACCGGTGCGCAGGCCGTGTTTGCGCACCTGGTTCGGGCTGACGTAGATGTCGTCGGGGCCGGCGAGGTAGTTTGCCTGTGCCGAGCGCAGGAAACCGAACCCGTCGGTGAGCACCTCGATCGTGCCCTCGCCCATGATCTGCTCGCCGTTCTCCGCCTGAACCTTTAGGATCGCGAACATGAGGTCCTGCTTGCGCAGCGTGGAGGCGCCCTCGACGCCCAGTTCCTCGGCCAGCTGGACGAGCTCGGCAGGAGCCTTCTTCTTCAGGTCTTTCAGATGCATGGTCGTCGGTCCGATGTGATCGGGTAAATAGGGAGAAGCTGGATCCGGCGGAAAAGGAGATCGCTGGCGGAAACGCTGGGGGAGGCGGCGAGGCACGGGCGTGCCTCAACCGTGTGATCGACCTAAGATCGGCCGCCAGCCAAGTCAAGCGCGCGCTGCCGGCCCGCGCGCTCCGATCAGAACGGCTTCACGATCACCAGGATGACGATCAGCGTGGCGGCGAGCGCGGGAATCTCGTTCATCATGCGCAGCGCCTTGTTGGACACGCCTGTACGCCCCCGCGCCAGCTTCTTCGCGTAGCCGACCGCCCAGCCGTGATAGCCCGACAGCAGTACGACGATCAGCAGCTTGGCATGAAGCCAGCCCAGGCCCGGCACGCCCGCCAGCAATCCTGCATTGATCGACAGCAGGATGCCCAGCACCCAGACGATCACCATTGCGGGCGTCAGGATGATGCGGCGCAGCTTGTTCTCGCGATCGGTCCAGCGCGCGGCCTCTGCGGGGTCGCCGAGCCCTTCCTGATGGTAGACGAGGTAGCGCGGCAGCATGAACAGTCCCGCCATCCAGAAGATGACGAAGATCAGATGCGCGGCTTTGACCCACAGGTACGTCGCGCCCAGAAAACCCGGTTCCATGACCTAGCCCCTTAACACGGCGAGCAGCCGTTCGACATGGGCGATCGGCGTGTGCTGCCCGATGCCGTGCCCCAGATTGAACACGTGCGGGCGTCCTGCCAGCGCATCGATGATCCCCCTGACGCCCGTGTCGAGCGCGTCGCCGCCCGCCTCCAGCAGCAGCGGGTCGAGATTGCCCTGCACCGGCATGCCCGCCGGCAGCACCGCGTTCGCCCACGCCGGGTCGACCGTCTCGTCGAGCCCGATCGCGTCGGGTGCGACGCCCGCGGCATAATCGACCAGCTTTGCGCCAGCACCCTTGGGAAAGCCGATGATCGGCACGCCGGGATGGCGCGCGCGCAGCTGATCGACGATCGCGCGGTTGGGCTGGATCACGTGAGCCTCGAACTGCGCCGGGCTGAGCGACCCCGCCCAGCTGTCGAACAGTTGCACCGCCTCAACCCCCGCCTCGATCTGCCGCGAGAGATACTCGACCGTCAGGTCTACGACGCGGTCGATGATCGCACCGAAGCGTGCCGGGTCGCGGTAGGCGAGCAGGCGTGTCGCGCCCTGATCCTTCGATCCCGCGCCCGCCACCATGTAGGTCGCGACCGTCCACGGCGAGCCCGCGAACCCCAGGAACGTCGTCTCCGCGGGCAGCATCGCGGCTACCTGCCTAACCGTCTCGTACACCGGATCGAGCCGCGACAGATCGGGCGTGAGCGCGGCCAGGTCTGCCTCGACCAGCGCCGGCGCCAGTCGCGGCCCTTCGCCCACCCCGAAGGTCAGCTCCAGCCCCAGCGCCCACGGCACCATCAGAATGTCGGAGAAGAGGATCGCACCGTCGAAGCCGAAGCGCCGGATCGGCTGCACCGTCACCTCCGCCGCCGCTTGCGGATCGGTCGCGAGCGCGAGGAAGCCGCCCTTGTCGGCCCGGAGTGCGCGATACTCGGGCAGGTAACGCCCGGCCTGACGCATCAGCCACACCGGTGGACGCGCACGCATTTCACCTTTCAGAACCGCGAGCAGAGGCTTGGAGCCGGTCAATCGGTACTCCCTTCTTCAATAGAAGAATCTAAAAATGAGGGTTGTTGATGTTGTAGGCGTGTGGGCGCCGGGGATTATGCGTTCGCACACCTAATGCCAACAGATTGACTCCGCCTGACACGCGATTCTGCCGGGATTCGATTCAACCGCCACCACGACTCACAGGCTGTGGATAAAACGGGCAGGCGTTGGCGGGATTGTGGACAAGTGGGCGCTCGTCCACAGGCGGGAAGCGCGCTTGGCGGGTCGGCCGAGTTACGCTAGCCCCCGTCCCCATGTTGTCCACAGATCGATCCTGAGCACTGGCATGGTCCGCCTGCACCTGCACCTGCTGTCGGATTCGACCGGCGAGACGCTGGAGAACATCGCCAAGGCGGCGCTGGCGCAATATGACGACGTGGAAACGGTGCGGCATTTCTGGCCGATGGTCCGCACCGAGGCGCATCTCGACCGCATCTGTCAGGAGATCGCGCAGAACCCTGGCCTCGTCATCTTCACCCTGGTCAATCCGCAGACGCGCCGCGCGCTGGAGGCACGCTGCCACGCGCTCGGTCTACCGATGGTCGCGCCGCTAGATCCGGTAAACGACGCCTTGTCGGGGCTGCTCGGGCAGCAGGCGAAGGCGCGGCCCGGGCGCCAGCACGTGCTCGATGCCGCTTATTTCGCGCGCGTCGATGCGATTCAGTTCACCATCGCGCACGACGACGGGATCGCGTGGGAAGAGTGGGAGGAGGCCGACATCGTGCTGGCGGGCGTCAGCCGTTCGTCGAAGACGCCGACCTCGATCTATCTCGCCAACCGCGGCTACAAGACCGCCAACATCCCCGTGGTGGTGGAAAGCCCGCCGCCGCCCCTGCTGTACCAGCTCAAGCATCCGCTCGTCGTCGGCCTGACCACTAGCGCCGACCGGCTGATCCAGATCCGCCGCAACCGGTTGCTTTCGCTAAACCAGGCACCCGAGACCGATTACGTCAACGGCGACGCGGTCGCGCGGGAGATCGCGTTCGCGCGGCGTATGTTCGCCGACAATGGCTGGCCGGTGATCGACGTGACGCGCCGCTCGATCGAGGAAACTGCCGCCGCGATCATCTCGCTATGCAACGAGCGACGCGGCGGCGCGGCGCACCCGCGCGACTGACCTGATCCAGGCGACCTTATCATACCCATGAGCATCATCCTCGCCTCGCAATCCGCGTCACGCACCGCCATGCTGTCGGCGGCAGGTGTCCCCTTCACCGCCGAACCCGCGCATGCCGACGAGGCAGCGCTGAAAGCCGCGATGACGGGCGCGGCTCCGCGCGACGTCGCCGACGCGCTCGCCGAATTGAAGGCGCTCAAGGTGTCCGCACGTCATCCGAGCCGCCTCGTACTCGGCTCGGACTCGCTCGCGGTGCTCGACGACGGCACCATCCTCGACAAGCCGCGCGACCGCGACGACGCGCGCGATCACCTGATCCGCATGTCGGGCAAGCGCCACGATCTCGTCAGCGCGGCGGTGATCGCGGAAAACGGTCGCCCGGTGTGGCGCCACGTAGAAGCGGCGCGGATGTTCGT
>NZ_CAJYVU010000073.1 GCF_913778135.1 uncultured Sphingomonas sp.
CGCAGCAGGAAGCCCAGTGCGATCACCGCGATGCCGGCGAGCACCAGCATCAGCGCGCATCCTCGCGCGCCGGCGCGCCGTCGTCAGGGCCGTAGCCGCCACCGCCCGGCGTCTCGATCACGAACACGTCGCCCGCGCGCATGTCGACCGCGGCGGTCGATCCGAGCTGCTCGACACGACCGTCGACGCGCTGGACGCGGTTCGCGCCCGTCGCGCCATCGCCTCCGCCCGCCAGCCCGAACGGCGCGATGCGGCGGCGGTTGGACAGGATCGCGGCGCGCATGCCCGCACGGAAGCGGACGCGGCGGATCGCGCCGTCGCCACCGGGCTGCGCGCCCGTCCCGCCCGATCCCGACCGGATCGAGAATTCCTCCACCAGCACGGGAAAGCGGGTTTCCAGCACCTCGGGATCGGTCAGGCGGCTGTTGGTCATGTGGCTCTGCACCACGGCCGTGCCGGGGAAGTCCGCACCCGCGCCGGTGCCGCCCGCGATCGTCTCGTAATATTGGTGGCGTTCGTCACCGAAGGTGAAGTTGTTCATCGTCCCCTGCGACGCCGCTTGTGCGCCCAGCGCGCCGAGCAGCGCGTCGGTGACGACCTGGCTCGTCTCGACATTACCCGCGACAACGGCGGCGGGGGATTGCGGGTTTAGCATCGAGCCTGCAGGCACGTTGATCGCGACCGAGCGCAGGAAGCCGTCGTTCAGCGGGATCGCCGCGTCGATCAGCGTGCGCATGACGTAGAGCACCGCCGCGCGTACCACCGATACCGGAGCATTGAAGTTGCTCGGCAGTTGCGCGCTGGTGCCGGTGAAATCGACCGTCGCGGTGCGTGCCGCACGATCGACGCGGAAGGCGACACGCACGACCGCACCGTTGTCCAGTTCGTAGGCGAAGTCGCCGTCGGGCAGCGTCGGCAGCAAGTCGCGCACCGCATCGTCGGCGTGCGCCTGCAGATGCTCCATATAGGCCGCAACGCTCGCGTAACCGTAGCTCTCGACCATGCGGGAAAGGCCATCAGCACCGCGCGCGCAGGCGGCGACCTGCGCGGCCAGATCGGCGAGGTTCTGCTCGACGTTGCGCGACGGCCACCGCCCCGACAACAGCAGTGCGCGCAGATCATCGCTGCGCATCGCGCCGTCCTCGACCAGCAGGACATTGTCGAGGATGACGCCCTCCTCTTCGATGCTGGTGCTGTCGGGCGGCATCGAGCCGGGGCTGGTGCCGCCGACATCGGCGTGGTGCCCGCGCGCTGCGACGAAGAAGGCGGGCTCCGCGACTTGCTCCGCGAACACCGGCATGATGACGGTGATGTCGGGCAGGTGCGTGCCGCCCTGATACGGCGCATTCAGCGCGTAGACGTCGCCCGCGCGCATCCCGCGTCCGTCCGCCGCCACCGATCGCCGCGCGATCACGGCGCGGATGCTCTCGCCCATCGAGCCGAGATGCACCGGGATGTGCGGCGCGTTGGCGACGAGACTGCCCGCGGCATCGAAGATTGCACAGGAGAAATCGAGCCGCTCGCGGATGTTCACCGACGAGGCGCTGCGCTGGAGCGCGGCACCCATCTCCTCGGCCAGCCCCATGAACAGGCCGGCAAAGATCTCGAGCCGCAGCGGATCGACCCGATCGTCCTGCGCGACGGCTTCGCGCTTTGAGTGGCGCGAGAGGATCAGGTTGCCCAGGTCGTCGACGCGCGCAGTCCAGCCAGGTTCCACCACGGTCGTCGACACGGCATCGACGATCAAGGCGGGCCCTGTAATCGTAGCACCGACGGCGAGATGAGCGCGGTCGTGAAGCACGGTGTCGCGCGTCTCACCCGCGAGGTGCACCTTGACCTGCGCGACCGCGGGCGCGCTTTCCGGCGGCAGCGTGACCACCGCGTCGACGTGTGCGCCGCTGTCTGCGATCGCCTCAACGCGCACCAGCTCGGCGACCAGATCGCCCTCGCGCGCGTAGCCGAACTGCCGGCGGTGCTGCGTCTGAAAGTCGTCGGCCATCGCCGCGGACGCGGATAGCGCAACCTCGATGCCGTAATCGGCGCGAGCGTGACGCAGCTCGACGCGCACCTCGGTCCGCACACCGCGCGCCTCGATCCCCTGCGCGACGAGCGCGTCGATCGCCTCCTGCTCCAGTGCCGCCACCGCTGCGTCGACTGCGCCGCGGTCGGCGAGCGGTGCCGACAGCGTCGCCTCGCGCAGCACGCGCCGGTCCGCCAGCCCCATGCCAAAGGCCGACAGCACGCCGGCGAGCGGGTGGATCATCACCCGATCCATGCCCAGTGCATCGGCGACGAGGCAGGCGTGTTGCCCGCCCGCGCCACCGAAACAGGCGAGCACGTAGTCAGCGGGGTCGTGCCCGCGCGCGACCGAGATCGCCTTGATCGCCTTGGCCATGTTGGCGACGGCAATCGCCACCAGCCCTTCGGCCGCCTGCATCCGATCGGGTCGGGCGCCCGTCGTTTCCTCCACCTCGTCCAGCAGTGCGTCGAGCCGCGCGTTCGACGCGTCGGGGTCGAGTGGCTGATCGCCTGTTGGACCGAACAGGCTGGGGAAGTGATCGGGTTGGAGCTTGCCGAGGATCAGGTTGCAGTCGGTGACGGTCAACGGTCCGCCGCGACGATAGCAGGCCGGCCCCGGCACCGCGCCCGCCGACTCTGGCCCGACCACCAGACGCCCGCCGATCAGCGCGCAGATCGAGCCTCCACCCGCCGCGACCGTGTCGATCCGCATCGTCGGCGCGGCGACGCGGACGCCCGCGATCACCGCGTCGTTGCGGCGCTCGTAGCGTCCGGCATAGAGCGACACGTCGGTCGATGTACCGCCCATGTCGAAACCGATCACGCGGTCGAACCCCACGGCCTCAGCGGTGCGCGCCATGCCGACGATCCCGCCTGCAGGACCCGACAGCAGCGCGTCCTTGCCGCTGAACGCCGCGCCGTCGATCAGCCCGCCGCTCGACTGCATGAACAGCGGCGCCTGTCCGCCGCCGAGTGCCCGCGCGAAGCCGTCGACATAGTCGCCGAGCACCGGTGACAAATAAGCGTCGACAAGTGCGGTGTCGCCGCGCGCGACCAGCCTGATCAGCGGCGCGACGCGGTGGCTGACCGACACCTGCGTGAAGCCGATGTTGCGCGCGATCTCCGCCAGCGCCGCTTCGTGCGCGGGATAGCGGTAGCCGTGGACCAGCACGATCGCGACGGCGCGCAGCCCCTCGTCGTAGGCGGCCTGAAACGCAGCGGTCGCGGCCTCGTGATCAAGCGCGCGGACGGTCCCGCCATCGGCGTCGACGCGCTCGTCGACCTCGATTACCCGCGCGTAGAGCGGCGCCGCGCGGCGGATATGTCGCGCGAAAATGTCGGGCCGGTCCTGATAGCCGATCACCAGCGCGTCGCGAAAACCGCGCGTGATCGCGAGCAGCGTCGGCACGCCCTTGCGCTCGAGCAGCGCGTTGGTCGCGACCGTCGTGCCGAGGCGGATGTCGGCTGGCGGCAGATCGCCCTGCGTAACCCCGGTCAGCTGCCGGATCGCGTGCACCGCGGCATCGGCGTAGCGGCCGGGATCCTCCGACAACAGCTTGGTCGTGGAGAGCGTGCCCGCCGGATCGACCGCGACCACGTCGGTGAAGGTGCCGCCGCGATCGATCCAGAACTGCCACTCGCCCGGCATCGCATCCCCTTCACTGGTGCACATGCCCTAGGAGCGGAACGCGCCTCAAGTCAAAGTGCTGCGCTTCACGGGATCAGCCGCTCGGCGCGCAAGTCGGCGAATAGGTCGAAGAACGCGTCGTCGGTCGCCTGATAGGCGGTGAAGCCCAGCCGACGGCTCTTGCCCATGTCGGTCACCACCTCGATCGGACGGCCGAGATCGGCGTCGGTGTGCCACGGCGAGGCGAGACGATCGAGGTTCGGCTCGGCCAGCCCTTCGCGCGCCGCAATCTCGCGCCATATTCCTGCGTCGTCGGCCATCTGCTGTTCCAGGGGGCGAACCGTGCCATCGAACGGCACGGCCTCAATGCCGAACCAATCGGCTATCCGGCCCCACATCCAGCTCCACCGAAACACGTCGCCGTTGACGATGTTGAACGCCTGATCGTGCGCCGCCTCGGTTTCGGTCGCCCACAGCAACTGCTGCGCGAGCTGGCGCGCGTCGGTCATGTCGGTCAGCCCGTTCCACTGTGCCGCAGATCCGGGGAAGGTGAAGGGCCGCCCCGTTTCGCGACAGATCGTGGCGTAGACCGCCAGCGTCGTACCCAGGTTCATCGCATTGCCGACCGCCTTGCCGATCACCGTGTGCGGGCGATGCACGCTCCAGGTGAAGCCGTCGCGCGCGGCGGCGGCGAACAGCTCGTCCTCCTGCGCGTAATAGAAATTCTCGACGTCGAGCCGGCCCTGTTCCTCGCGGAACGGCGTCTGCGGCAGCGTGCCCTTGCCGTATGCCTCGAAAGGTCCGAGATAGTGCTTCAACCCGGTAACCAGCGCGACGTGGCGCGGGCCGGTGGGTTTGGGCAGGCCGTCCAGCAGGTTCCGCACCATGCCGGCGTTGACGCGGATGTTCTCCGCCTCGCTGTTCTGCCGCAGCCACGTGGTGATGAACACCGCGTCGGGGTTGATGTTCGCGAGTGCCGCGCGCGTCGCCTCGGCATCCTGCAGGTCGGCGGCGACCGGCTCGACCCCGTCCTGCTGCACCGGCCGCCTGGCGAGGCCGTGAACGGTCCATCCCTGTTTCACCAGCAACGCCGCGGTCGCGCTGCCGATGATGCCGCTCGCACCCACCACCAATGCCGTCTTCGCCATTATTCAACTCCCGATTGCCGGCACCCGAGCTAGGCAGCGGCGGCGCGGGCTTCTAGACGGCACCGTTCGGGGACATAGGCACCATGAGGTAACCAGTGACGACCAGCACCGCCGAAGACGAGTGGCGCGAGGATTGCGCACCGCGCCGCGTGCTGGACCTGTTCGCGACCAAGTGGACCAGCATGATCCTCCACACGCTCGACGCGCGCCACGCCGGTGCGGCGCGGACCGGCGTGCTCCAGCGCAGCCTGCCGGGCATATCGAAGAAGATGCTGACGCAGACCTTGCGCGACATGGAGGCGAGCGGGTTCGTCTCGCGGCACGTGCAGGGCACGATACCGCCGGCGGTCGAATACCGGCTGACGCCGCTCGGGCAGCGCTTTGTCGAGCCGGTGGAGCTGCTGTACGGCTGGGGACGCGACAATGCCGACGCGCTCGACCAAATGGGCGCGCGGCCGACCGCCCGGCGGCGCGGCTAGGCCGGTTTCCGGCCGCGACGGGACCGTGTAAGGGTTTGAAATGATCCGCGTCAACGACCTGAAGCTGCCGCTCCACCACGCCGACGAGGCGCTGCCCGCCGCGATTCTGAAGCGGCTGAAGATCACCCCGCGCGACCTCATCCGCTTCACGGTCGCGCGGCGCGGGCATGACGCGCGCGACCGCAGCAACATCGCGCTCGTCTACACGCTCGACGTGGCGGTGAAGAACGAGGGCACGGTGCTCGCCAAGCTGCGCCGCGACCGCGACGTCGGCCTGACCCCCGACCAGCGCTACAAGCCCGTCGCCACCGCTCCGGAGGGCGCAATGCGCCCCGTCGTGATCGGCGCGGGCCCATGCGGGCTGTTCGCCGCGCTGATCCTCGCCGAACAGGGTTTCCGCCCGATCGTGCTCGAACGCGGCAAGGTGGTGCGCGAGCGGACCAAGGATACCTGGGGGTTGTGGCGGCGCAGCGTGCTGAACCCCGAATCGAACGTGCAGTACGGTGAAGGGGGCGCCGGCACCTTCTCCGACGGCAAGCTCTACAGCCGGATCAAGGACCCGCGGCACCTGGCGCGCAAGGTACTGACCGAATTCGTCGCGGCGGGCGCACCCGAGGAGATCCTGACCGAGGCACACCCGCACATCGGCACGTTCCGCCTCGTCACGATGGTGGAAAGCATGCGTGCCAAGATCGAGCAGCTTGGCGGCGAATATCGCTTCTCGACCCGCGTCGACGGGTTGCACATCGAGCGCGACCCAGCCGGCGAGCGGCGCGTGCGCGGGCTGCATCTGGCCGGGGGCGGCTATCTGGAGGCGGGCCACGTCGTCATGGCGATTGGCCATAGCGCGCGCGACACGTTCGAGATGCTTGCCGCCGCGGGCGTCCACGCCGAGGCCAAGCCGTTCTCGGTCGGGGTCAGGATCGAGCATCCGCAATCGTGGATCGACCAGGCGCGCTTCGGCGCGGACGCGGGCAACCCGATCCTGGGCGCGGCGGAATACCATATCTCCCATCACTGCTCGAACGGGCGCACCGTTTACAGCTTCTGCATGTGCCCGGGCGGCACGGTGGTGGCGGCAACATCGGAAGAGGGTCGCGTCGCGACCAACGGGATGAGCCAATATTCGCGCAACGAGCGCAATGCGAACTCGGGTTTCGTCGTCGCGATCGATCCCGCGCGCGACTTTCCAGGCGATCCGCTCGCCGGCATCGCGCTTCAGCGGCGCCTGGAGGAGCAGGCGTTCGTCGCCGGCGGCCGCAATTATCACGCGCCCGCGCAGCGCGTCGGCGACTTCCTCGCCGGCCGCGCGTCGACCTCGCTCGGGTCGGTGATGCCGTCGTACAAGCCCGGCGTGACGCCGACCGATCTCGCGCAATGCCTGCCCGATTTCGCGGTCGCCGCGATGCGCGAAGCGATCCCGGTATTCGGGCGGCAGATCAAGGGATATGATCACGCGGACGTGGTGATGACCGGGGTCGAGACACGCACCTCCTCCCCTGTCCGCTTCACGCGCGGCGACGACCTGCAGAGCCTCAACACCGCCGGGCTGTTCCCCGCGGGGGAGGGCGCGGGCTACGCGGGCGGCATCCTGTCGGCGGGGGTCGACGGGATCAAGGTGGCGGAAGCGGTCGCGCTCGACATGGTGCGCAGCCACGCCAGACAGGCCGCGGTGCGCGTCGCGGCGTGACGCTGATCGCGTTCAACAAGCCGTTCGGTGTGCTGAGCCAGTTCACCGACGCGAAATCACCCACGCCGCGCCAGACCTTGTCCGATTTCGTCGCGGTGCCGGGCGTCTACCCGGCCGGGCGGCTCGACCGCGACAGCGAAGGACTGCTGCTGCTGACTGACGACGGACGGTTGCAGGCGCGCATCGCCGATCCGAAGTTCAAGCTCGCAAAGACCTATCTGGTGCAGGTCGAGGGCGCGCCTGATGAGGCCGCGCTTGCCGCCCTGCGCCGCGGCGTGGTGCTGAACGATGGGCCGACGCGCCCTGCCGAGGTGGAGGCGATCGACCCACCCAACCTGTGGACGCGCGACCCGCCGGTCCGCTACCGCGCGAGCGTGCCCGATCACTGGCTGCGGCTGACGATCCGCGAGGGGCGCAACCGGCAGGTGCGGCGCATGACTGCGGCGGTCGGATTGCCGACGCTCAGACTGGTGCGCTGGCAGATCGGCGACTGGACGCTCAACGGCATCGCGCCGGGCACGTGGGCGCGCGGGTGAAGGTCTTCTTCGATGGTGGCCTCCGCCCGCTGCCCGGCGGTATGGAGACGGCAGTAGTAATTGCTGGGCAGCCCTTCGTCACGCGCGGGCTGGGCGCGGGCACCAGCATGGAGGCCGAGTGGCTCGCGCTGATCGACGCCGCGCGCCGGGTCGTGGCGCAGGGACTCGGGCCGGTCGTGCTGCTGGGCGACGCCGCGGCGGTCGTCGCGCAGGCGACCGGGCGCGCCAAGGTGCCGGCGGCGCACAAGGAGCACCTGGCAACGTTCCTGGCGCTCAAGGCCGTGGGCATGCCGATGCGCGTGCGACATATCGGGCGATCTCAGAACCTTGCCGGCGTCGCGCTCGCTGCCGGACACATGCGTTAGCCATCTTTCCACGCAGTCCTGCGGTCGAAAAGCGGAACACCCGCCTACGCTGGATGTTGACCTGCTCGGCAAACGGTACGACGACATGTCATTACGGCAGCGTTTCTCACGCTTGCCCCGACGACAACGGTTCACGGCGGCGCGCCCATGCCGGGCGCCGCAGGCTCAAAGGGAGTAGATGATGGCACGTTCGGCAGAGAAGCGCGGCAAGGACGAGACCGCAGCCGCGGAGAAGAAGGTCAAGGCAACCGGCAAGCCCGCCAGCGGCGCACGCGGCGGCATCACCGCGCCGGTGACCCCGTCCGCCGACTTGGCCGAGATCGTCGGCAAGGACGACCTGCCGCGCAGCGAGGTCGTCAGCAAGGTGTGGGAATACATCAAGAAGCACGACCTTCAGGACGCGAAGGATCGCCGCCAGATCAACGCGGATGACAAGCTGGAGAAGATCTTCGGCAAGAAGTCGGCGAGCATGTTCGAGATGAACAAGTTCCTGAGCGCGCACCTGACCGCCAAGAAGGCCTGATCAACTCGCGCGTACGCGCGCGACCGACCCGTTCGGCCGATCGCCGGCGTCCCACCGGACGCCGCGGTCGGCCGCTTGATGTTTGACGCAGCCTGTCGGTGCCCGCGTTCGTCATCGCTGAGACGTACCCCGCCCAGCGCATACACCGACGGTGTCGCTCGTCACGGGCTAGCGGTAAATGACTCAGTTGCACCACGTATCGGTTGCGAAACGTTCAGGCGCTCAGGTCCAGTAGAGAATACGCGCCGCGGGCAGCGCGTCGGTGATCTGACGTTCGAAGAAACCGCGCAGGCTGCGCATCGTTGCGGCGTCATACACCTGCTTCTCCGCACCGAATTTGGTCCGCTTGGTGACGCGATTGGTCGCGGTCATGTCGAGCGCGGAACCGGGATACCAGCTGTCGAGCACCGCTTTCGAGCCCGTGTTGAAGCGGTGGGTTATCAACTCCACCGTCAGGTCGAGGTCGGGCAGTCCCGCGAGCGCCGCGGCGGCGTCGGCAATCAGCGCGCCGTACGCCTCCTCCCACCCTTGCGCCGCGATGATAGGCGCGATCGTCAGCCCAATGGGGTAGCCCGCCGCAGCCATCCGCGCGAGCGCCGCCAGTCGGTCGTGGACGCGCGCGGTGCCGCCCTCAAACCGTGCAAAGGCGGGCGGGTTGAGCGAGGCGCGCATCCGCGTGCGTCCGCCGTGATCGAGCGCGAGCAAGGGGCCCACGTCGGCGAACTTGGTGGTGAAACGCAGTTGCGCGTCAGCCTGCCACTCCCCGAACCACGCGATCGCGGCGGACAGCGACCCCGTCAGCGGCTCGAGCGCGAGCGGATCGGTGTAGCACGACGCCTCGAACGTCGTGCCCTCGTGCGCGCGGGTGTGCGAGCGCGAGGTGATCGTGCCCTGCCCCAGATAATCGGGCAACGTGCCCAATATTTCGTCGAGATTGGCGTAGACGCGCGTGATCGGCGGACCTTTCAGCGACCCGGCGAGATAGCAGTAGCTGCAATGCGCCGGGCAGCCTTCCGCCAGATCGACGCGCCAGTCGGCGCTGGGCGCGATCGGCTGCAACCGGCGTTTCGATGGCGGCGCGACCGTGACCGCGAGCGTGTTCTTCGCCTCGGCATAGGCACGGCGCGGATCGTCGGAAAAGGAAAGGTTGAGCCGGTCGCCCGAGAGCGCGACCACCTCGATCCCCTGCGCCGCCGCCCGCTCGGCAATCTGGCGGCCGTGCGCAAAGGTCATCGCCGAGTGCGTCACCAGCACGCGCCTGGGTCGCCATGCACGCGGCGCCCGCGCGCCCGACGCTTGCTGATCCACTGGTGCCGCCGTCGCCATCGCGCATCAACGAGCGGCACCGCGCCTGTGTCCCCAGCTCATTCGGGGTGGACGGGATCGATCCGCTTGCCCGCGTGGTTACACGATCGATCGAGCAGCAAGGGACGAGGAAGATGAGCGAGCACGTCGAGGGCGAGGCATTTCACGAACAATCGGAAGTGCCGATCAGCTACGGGCTGTACTACCTCGCCTTTCTGCTCGTCGCGACGCTGACGATGCTGCTGATCGCGGGCAACGTGATCGGCTGATCCCTGCCACGCCTAGGCAGATCAACGCCAGCCGAGCGCGGGCGCGACATGCGTCAGGATGCTTTCGATCACATGCGCGTTATAGTCGACGCCGAGCTGGTTGGGCACGGTTAGCAGCAGCGTGTCGGCCTCCGCGATCGCCTCGTCTCCGCGTAGCTGCTCGATCAGGCGATCGGGTTCGGCGGCGTAGGATCGACCGAACACGGCGCGCATGTTGTCGATGATCCCGACCTGATCGCCACCCTCGCCGTCGCGCCCGAAATAGGCGCGGTCGATGTCGTTGGTGATCGCAAAGATCGATCGCGACACCGACACGCGCGGGCGGCGCTGGTGGCCGGCCTTGTCCCACGCATCGCGGTAGAGGCGGATCTGTTTCGCCTGCTGGACGTGGAACGGCTCGCCTGTTTCGTCCGCCTTCAGTGTCGAGCTCTGCAGGTTCATGCCCATCTGCGCCGCCCACACCGCGGTCGCATTTGCACCCGACCCCCACCAGATGCGGTCGCGCAGGCCCGGCGAATGCGGCTCGAGCCGCAGCAGCCCGGGCGGATTAGCGAACATCGGCCGCGGATTAGGCTGCGCGAAGCCCTCGCCTTTCAGCAACTCGAGGAACACCTCGGCGTGGCGGCGTCCCATGTCGGCGTCGCTCTGCCCTTCGACGGGCGCGTAGCCGAAATAGCGCCAGCCATCGATCACCTGCTCGGGCGAGCCGCGGCTCAATCCCAATTGCAGCCGCCCGCCGCCGATCAGGTCGGCCGACCCTGCGTCCTCCGCCATGTAGAAGGGATTCTCGTAGCGCATGTCGATCACGCCGGTGCCGATCTCGATCCGGCTCGTCTTCGCGCCGACCGCGGCGAGCAGCGGGAACGGCGACGCGAGCTGCTGCGCGAAATGGTGCACGCGAAAATAGGCGCCATCCGCCCCAAGCTCCTCGGCGGCGACCGCGAGGTCGATCGATTGCAGCAGCACGTCGCGCGCCGAACGCGTCGCCGATTGCGCGGAAGGAGACCAGTGCCCGAACGACAGAAAACCGATACTTTTCATGCGCTACGAGCTGGCGGCGACACGCAGGGAGAACAAGGCCGCGCACCGAACAGCATCGTTTCGCGACAGCACCGCCGTTCGACCAAAATGTAAGCCTCTGCGGTTGCTGCGCTGTCGCACTTGCTTAACATGCGCGCGTGCCGGACCAACGCGCCTTTCTGATGCTGACGCTGCTGCGTGTGGCAGAGGGGGGCGATGTCGTGGCGGATGATTTGCGCGCCGGCGTACCCGATCCCGCCACGCTCGACGCCGACGAACGCGAGGCGCTGACCGAGTTGCAGCTGTGGGTCGAGGATCGCGACATCCACCTGGGCGAAAGCAATTACACACGGTTCAAGCGTGAGTGGATGCGTGACCGGCTAGCGGTGCTGCGCGACGCTCCGGCCAGAAACGAGCGCTAAACGCCCGGTCGAACCCGGGCCCCGCGTAGATGATCGATCGGTCAGGTGCGGGTCAGCGCGGCGTCATGCCCGCGACCGCATGCACGCCGGCAATGGAAGGTTCCGCGATCACCGATACGGCGCGGCAGCGCCGACGCCAGCTCGACGAGCGCATCTGCCGGCTGATCTGCCCGATCGCCTCGGCGATGGTGGGCGTGTGCCTGACGGGTATCGGGCTGCTCCACGTGTCGATCGCGATCGGGCGGCGCGCCGGCATCGCCGACGATCTGCTCGCGGTCGACGCATTGCTGTTCCTGGTCGCGACGCTCGCGTCCTATTTCTCGCTGCGCAGTCTCGACCATCGCCGGCTGCACGCGATGGAGCGTGTCGCCGATGCGACGTTCATCACCGCGATGCTGCTGCTGACCGCGGCGTGTTTCGTCATCACCTATGCGCTTGGCCTGTAAGCGGACCGATCAGCGCAACCGTCGCCGGACGCGCACCAGCGACGGTTCGTCGGGCACCGGCTCGGTCGCGAAGCCCATCTGGCGTTGCAGCATGATCGATTCGTGGTTCTCGCGGTCCTCGATCGACAGCATTGTCGCGTAACCCGCGTTGATCGCGTAGCCGACGAGGTAGTCGAGCAGCGTCCACCCAATCCCACGCCCCTTCGACGCGGCGCGGATCATGATCGCGACCTCGCAATGCTCGCCATCGGCATCGCCCTTCAGCGTCGCCGACGCGATCACTTCGCGCCGCTCGTCGAAGGCGAGGAAGCTGGTGTGGCGCGCGCGTGGGTCGGACAGCAGCCCGGCGAAACGCTCCTCGCTCAGCTCGCGCCCGCCCGACAGGAAGCGGAAGCGAAGGTCTTCGGCCGACACCTGCCGGAACAGCTCGGCCAGCGTTTCCTCGTCGCGGCGCGTGACCGGTCGCAGGAAGAAGCGGAAGCCGGTACGCGTCACCAGCGTCTCGGTCTCGTCCCACTTCATCGTCCGTCTCCTGTGTGCGCGGCGCCTTTGATGCAACCTCCTCGAAGAAACGGCCGAGCGGGCGTTCCGCTCCGCAGCCGTCCGCGATGCTTTCGTGTGGCGCGTGCGAACTAACGCAGGTCACAAACATTCTGATGCGTGAACCACGGTCAAGGAACGCGCGTGCCCCACTTCATCCTTTCCGGCGAGCAGCCGCGCACGGCGTGTGCAATTCGATGACTTTGCTCTCCCATCTGCTGACCCGCGCGCATGCGTCGGTCGACCAGACGGCACGGATCGACGGCTACCTGCCGCTCGAACGTTACGGCGCGCTGGGCGACGGGCGCTCGGTCGCGCTGTCGGGCAGCGACGGGTCGATCGACTGGTGGTGCGTGCCGAACATGGATTCAGCCCCGTTGTTCGACCGTCTGCTCGATGCGGAGAACGGCGGCCGCTTCGTGCTGCAACCGACCGAGCCGTTCACGGTCGAGCGGCGCTACCGCGACGAGAGCAACGTGCTGGAGACGGTCTTCACAACTGCTTCGGGCCGTGCGCGGCTGACCGAATCGATGAACAGCGGCACCGCCGGGCGCCTGCCGTGGGCGGAACTGGCGCGGCGGGTCGAGGGGATCGAGGGGAAAGTCGCGTTCGACCTCGTCATGCGTCCCGGACGGCGCGGTGATACGGTCAATCCATACCATTCGACGATCGGCGAGCACACCGTCTTCCACGTCGAGCGCGTGCTGGGGCTGTTCGTCCACGACGACGCGATGACGTGCGACTGGGCGGACGAGGGGATCACCGGCACGCTGTGCGTCGCCGCCGGCGAACGCTGCACCGTCGCGATTGTCGCCGGCCGCGACGAGCCGCTCGTCGCGCCCGACATCCGCCAGATCGACGAGCGGATCGACGTGTCCGACCAGGAATGGCGCGACTGGTGTGCCCGCGTCTCCTATTCCGGGGCGGACCGCGACGCGTTCCTGCGCAGCGCGCTGGCGCTCAAGCTGCTGCTCTACTCGCCCTCGGGCGCGATCGCGGCGGCGGCGACAACGTCGGTACCCGAAGAGATCGGGGGCGAGAAGAACTGGGACTATCGCTACGCCTGGATCCGCGACGCAGGGTATACGATCAAGGCGTTCCTGGCCGCGGGCGCGGAGGCCGAGGCGAAGGCCGCGTTCACCTGGCTGCTGAACCAGCTGCGCGAGACGGGAACGCGGGTCTGCTATACGCTGGGCGGCGGAGTGGTGCCGGACGTGTCCGAATGGGCGATGCCGGGCTATCGCGGGTCGACACCCGTCGTGACCGGCAATCTGGCGACGGATCAGCAGCAGCACGGCGTCTACGGCGACATCTTCGAGACGGCGGCCTGTTTCGTCGCGTGCGGCAATATCCTCGACAGTGCGAGCGCCGAGTTGCTGGCGCATCTGGCCGACGAATGCGCCGATCGCTGGCGCACGCCCGACGCAGGCATGTGGGAGCTGCAGGACGAGCAGCATTACACCATGTCGAAGATCAGCTGCTGGCAGGCACTCGCCCGCGCGGTCGAGCTGGCCGATCAGGGACAGTTGCCGACCACCTGCCGCGAACGCTGGAGCCGCGAGCGCGACCGGATCGCGCGCTGGATCGAGGACCAATGCTGGTCGGAGACGAAGCAGGCCTTCGTCATGTATCCTGGCAGCGACAAGCTCGACGCGTCGCTGGCGCTGGCGGTCCGTTTCGGCTTCGACGGGCGCGAGCGATTGAAGCTGACGCTCGACGCGATTGACCGCGAACTGGGCGCGGGCGCGTTCCACTATCGCTATTCGGGCATGGAGAAGGAGGAAGGCTGTTTCATCGCCTGCTCGTTCTGGATGGTCGAGGCGCTGTCCGAACTGGGGCACCGCGACGACGCACGTGCGCGGCTTGTGCGGCTGACGCAGGCCTTGTCGCACGGCAACGGCATCTTGTCGGAGATGATCGATCCGGAGAGCGGCGCCTTTCTCGGCAATCTGCCGCAGGGGTTGAGCCATCTGGCGCACGTCATGGCACTCGCCGCGCTGCATGAGAAAGCGGACTGCGACTGATCGCGCGCTCGCGCGTTCGCACCCCGTCCCCACAGGAGCAGAAACATGACCGATCGCATGACGATACAGGATCCGCGCGCGCAATATCCCAAGCCGCCGTTCCCGCGCCAGCCGCAGCCGGTGCCGGGCGAGGCACGCAAGATGGAGCCGGTGCCCGACCACGGCGAGACGAGCTACAAGGGTGCGAACAAGCTGACCGGCCGCAAGGCGCTCGTCACCGGTGCCGACAGCGGGATCGGCCGCGCCGCCGCGATCGCCTTCGCGCGCGAGGGTGCCGATGTCGCGATCTCCTACCTTCCCGCCGAGGAAGCCGACGCGGCCGAGGTCGTGAAGCTGATCGAGGCGGAGGGTCGTACCGCGGTTGCGCTGCCCGGCGACATCACGAACGAGGACTGGTGCCGCGACATGGTGTCGCAGGCGGTCGAGAAGCTCGGCGGGCTTGATCTGCTAGTCATCAACGCAGGCCATCAGCAGAGTCGCGAGAATCTGTTTGAGGTGTCGTCGAAGGATTTCGACGAGACGATGAAGACCAACCTGTACGCCATGCACTGGATCACGCAGGCGGCGGTGCCTCACCTGCCCGCGGGCGCGGCGATCATCACCACCGCGTCGGTCCAGGCGTACGACCCGTCGGCGACGCTGCTCGATTACGCGACCACCAAGGCGGGAATCGTTGCCTATACCAAGGCGCTCGCCGCGCAGCTGCTGGAGAAGGGCATCCGCGCCAATGTCGTCGCGCCGGGCCCGTTCTGGACCCCGTTGCAATCGTCGGGTGGCCAGCCGCCCGAGGCGGTGATGCACTTTGGCGAGAAGAGCGCCTACGGCCGCCCCGGCCAGCCGGTCGAAATCGCGCCGGTCTACGTGCTGCTCGCCAGCCAGGAGGCGAGCTACATCAACGGTGAGGTTTACGGCGTCACCGGCGGCGCGGGTATCGCCTGATCTGCTGCAACTGCTCGCCCCTGCGACGGGGTGAGCAGCTGCGCCGGCTGGCGGTGGGAGGCGGCGTTACAGCCCGAGCCGCGACAGTGCCGCCGCCACTTCCTCGCTGACCTCCTCGCCCTGACGCGGGATCAGGCGGTTGAGTACCGTCTGCACGCGCTTCTGCGCCACCTGCAGCGTCTTGTGCCGGACTTCGCGCGTCGCGTTGGTGCGCCACGATTGACTCTCGCCCAGCAGCGCGGCCCATTTCGCCTCTTCCGCGGCGAGGGTCGCCAGCGCGAGCCGCAATCCGTCGCGGCGGCCGCGCGCGTAATCCTCATTCTCCGGCATTCGCGCACGCCTCCTTCCATCATTGCAACGCGCCGGCTTTCCCGCGTGATCCACCGGCTATTTGTCCCCGTCCACGGAACCGGCGTGGGTTGAATATCTTGATACAGGATATGATCGGACACGGCGTCCGCGGAGACGAGCAGTGACCGACAGAACATGCGACGTGATCGTGATCGGTGCCGGCACCGCCGGGTTGAAGGCGTACAAGGCCGCAACCGCGCGCGGCGCCGACACCGTCATCATTGAACGCGGCCCCGGCGGATCGACGTGCACGCGCGTCGGCTGCATGCCGTCCAAGCTGCTGATCGCCGCGGCACGCACCGCACACGAGGCACGCGGCGCAGACCTGTTCGGCGTCAAAACGGGCGCGATCGAGATCGACGTACCCGCGATGTGGGCGCGGCTGCGGCGCGAGCGCGACCGCTTCGTCAAATCGGTGCTCGACGATTACCACGCTATCCCGGCCGCGCAGGTCGTTCACGGCACCGCACGGTTCGACGGTCCCGATGCGGTACGCGTCGGCGACATGCGGATCGTCGCGCGCGGCGGGATCGTCATCGCGGCGGGCGCGCGCCCGGTCGTGCCCGACAGCCTCGATCCCGTCCGCGACCTCGTCCACACGCACGAGACGATCTTCGAACTCGATACGTTACCCAGGCGACTGGCGGTGCTCGGCGCCGGGCCGCTCGGCCTCGAACTCGCGCAGGCCTTCGCGCGACTGGGCGTCGCGGTCAGCGTGTTCGATCCCGGTGACACATTGGGCGGCCTGTCGGATCCGGTCGCCAACGACGCCGCGATCGATGCGATGGGTTCGGAGATCGACCTGCATCTCGGCGTCGAGGCCAAGGCCGAACGCGCCGGCGACGCCGCGCGCCTGACCTGGGACGGCGGCGAGGTCGAGGTCGACCTGATCCTCGCCGCGACGGGGCGCAAGCCGGCGCTCGACACGCTCGACCTCGCGACGACCGGGATCGCGCTCGACGACCACGGCACGCCGCTGTTCGACAAAGCCAGCCGCCGCTGCGGCGACAGTCGCATCTTCATCGTCGGCGACGCGAATGCCTGGCGCCCGGTGCTGCACGAGGCGGCGCGCGGCGGGCAGATCGCGGGCGATATCGCGGCGGGCGGCGCACCGTGGCGCACGCTTCCGTCGCTGGCGATCGCGTTCACCGAGCCCAACATCGTTCAGGTCGGCACCGGCTTCACCGACCTGCCCGAGGGCGTGCGGATCGGCTCCGCCAAGGTGTGCGACAACGGCCGCGCGACCGCGGACGGACACGACAAGAGTGTGGTCCGCCTGTACGGCGACGCGGACGGCAGGCTGATCGGCGCGAGCATCGTCGCGCCTGAGGGTGAACACCTCGGCCATCTCGTTGCGATGGCGCTCGACCGCGACATGGATGCCGCGACCTTCGCTGATCAGGCATGGTATCACCCGACGATCGAGGAGCTGCTCCAGAGCGCCGCGCGCGATCTGGCCGGGATCGAGGATTAAGGCGCTGCCCGCACGAGGCTCCCTCGGTCCGAAGTCGAGCCACGTAGCTGGCGATCATGGCGCCACTCGCGCGCGCAGCATCAGGTTATCGTGATGAGGTGGAGGGGCTTCTGTTGCCCGGTGCCCTCCGAACCGCTGGTTTCCCCTTCTGTTGCCCGGTGGGGTCCGAACCGCGCTATTTTGGTGTAACGTCAGACCGTTAGGTCTTCAGTTACGCCGCAATCGCGAGTGCTTCGTTATCGTTGGCACTTGTGTAATGGGCCGTTGCGGTGGTCCCATTCCGAGCGAAAACAGCGCCTTTCAACACACGTCGATCCTAGTTCGGCCCCATCAGCTGAGCCGCTTAGCCAACACGCTTCACGCATGTCGACGTTGCGGCACAAGTGGTGGAGCCGCCGGGTACCGCCCCCGGGTCCGCTGCGTCTATTCTACGCCGCACTTTATCGCCATATCCGGGTAGAACCCGGCACGATCGATATAGGCACGGTCGCGCGGTTGTGAAAGCCCGTACGTACGGGTTGATGCATCGCC
>NZ_CAJYVU010000074.1 GCF_913778135.1 uncultured Sphingomonas sp.
ACGGAAGCGAAAGCGAAGCCGGGGCGTTCAACGTTCCATGACACATACGCGCATCGCGTCCGCTGCCCTGATCGTGAACGCCAAATCGCGCCGCGGCCAAAAACTGTTCGCGCGTGCCTGCAAGGAAATGCGCGCGCTGCCATTCCCGGTCGACGCGCACGCGGTTGAAGATCCGCAGGAGCTTGAGGCAACCGTCACACGCGCGCTGGCGAAGAAGCCCGACCTCGTCGTGCTCGGCGGTGGTGACGGCACGATCAGTGGGCTGGTCGACCTGCTCGTGGGAAAGGACGTGACCCTCGGCGTGCTGCCGCTCGGCACCGCCAACAGCTTCGCACGGTCGCTCGGGCTCCCGCTCGACATTGCAGGTGCGGTGCGCGTGCTTGCCGATGGCACGCCGCGGCGGATCGATCTCGGCGTGATCGACGGCGACTATTACGCCAATTGCGCGGCAATGGGGATCAGTCCGCAGATCGCTGCGACCGTTCCGCATGCGCTCAAGAAAGTTGCCGGGCGCGTCGGCTATCTCGGCTGGGCGGCGCTGCAGTTCCTTCGCTTTCACTCCTTCACGCTTATCGTCGGTGAAGGCGCTTCCGCGGCGCGGATCAAGGCGGTGGAGGTGCGCATCTCTAACGGCCCCTTCCACGGCGGCACCGACGTGGTCGAGGGGGCAAAGGTCGACTCGGGCGAGATCGTCGTCCAGGCGGTAAAGGGTCCGTTCAAGCGCAACCTGGTCAAGAACTGGGCCGCAGCGTTCTTCCGACATGAGGCGCGACGCGAACACACCACGTCCTTCTCGGGCAAGAGCATCCGGATTGACACCGAACCGTCGGGCATGCCCATCTCGATTGATGGCGAGGTTCTGGCACACACGCCGGTCACTGCGCACATCGCGGCCGCGGTAATCGAGGTGATGGTACCGCGCTAGGCACCTGCGGCTACGTTAGCTCGCCGGACGCATGTTGCCGCCCGGTTCGACGTCCGCGTGACTGCGTTCGTCGCAATGCGCCTCCGGGGTGAGCAACGCGCCCTTTCGCCAGCCGCCGTGGCGATAATAGAGCGCGGCGAGCACCACCGTCGTCGCCGAGCCGAGCGGAAAGCTCCACCACAAAGCATCCGCACCCAGCGTCGGCCTGAGCGCGAGTGCGACGCCAAGGCGCACCGGGAACATCGCGGTGAACAGGATCGCCAGCGGCCCCCACACCGCGCCGTTCGCACGCACGACCCCGAACAACACCATCGTTGCGCCAAACAGCACGAAGCCCCAAGTCGAGACGAGGTTCACGTGTTCCGCGATGCCGAGCACCGCCGAGTCTTCGGGCACGAACAGCGACAGCAGCGGCCGGTCGAACAGCAGCGCGACAACGATGATCACGCCGGTAATCGCCAGATTGTAGATGATGCCACTGCGCGTGATCGCACCGACGCGGTCCCAGCGGCCCGCGCCGATATTCTGCGCTGCCATTGCGCTGACCGCCGCGCCGATCGCCATCGCGGGCATCTGGATATAGGTCCACAGCTGTTGCGTAATGCCATAGGCGGCGGTGGTGTCGACGCCGTTCCGATTGACCAGCCCGACCATCGCCAGCCCTGCGCTGGAAATCACCAGCATCTGCGCGCCGATCGGCAGCCCCTTGCCGACGATGGTGCCGATCAATTCGCGCTCGGGCAGGATGTAGCGTAGTTCCTCGCCGATCAGACGCAGCGGCAGGTCGCGCAGGTAAATGTAGCCGACCAGCACCGCGCACGCGACGACGTTGGCGATCAGCGTCGCGGTCGCCGACCCAGCGATTCCCAGTTCGGGCGCGGGGCCGAGGCCCAGGATGAAGACCGGGTTGAGCCCGGCGTCGAGCACAACCGACAGCCCCATGAACCACAGGGGCGTGAGCGAATCGCCGATCCCGCGCAGCCCCATGAACATCAGCACCAGCAGCATTGAGGCAGGCAGCCCGAGGAAGATCACGCGCAGGTACGCCAGCGCCTCGCCATAAGCGTCGCCTGGCGTGGCGAGCAGCGTCAGGATCTGCGGCGCGAAGATCCAGCCGAGCGCGCCGGTCACGACCGATCCGGCAAGAACGAGGCCAATCGCGGAGCCGAATGCACGCCGC
The DNA here is from genome assembly GCF_913778135.1 of uncultured Sphingomonas sp. Classification (GTDB taxonomy): domain Bacteria; phylum Pseudomonadota; class Alphaproteobacteria; order Sphingomonadales; family Sphingomonadaceae; genus Sphingomonas. The sequence continues at coordinate 2,106 of NZ_CAJYVU010000074.1, forward strand.
GCCGCGTCGTGGTCGCGCCGGCCCCATGCCTGTCCGACGATGATCGTCGCCGCCATGCCGAAACCGAACACCATGCCGAACATCAGGAACATGATGATATTCGCGTTGCTCGTCGCGGCGAGTGCATTCTCGCCAAGAAAGCGCCCGACCCAAATCGTGTTGATCGACCCGTTGAGCGATTGGAGCACGTTGGATCCGAGCGTTGGAAGCGCAAAGGCGAGCAGCGTCTTGCCGATCGGTCCACGCGTCAGGTCGCGCTGGGGTCCATGCGTCGCGGGCGGGGAGGCTTCGTCCATGTCGCTGCCCTACCCTCGTCGCGCCGATCCGTTCCGCGGATGCTGCGCGCGAACGCTTACAAGCAGCGGGCGCGACGCTTGGAACCCTCACCCGGCTTGGGCTAGCATACGTGCCGAAGGGGAGATGAGATGCCGTTCACCGCGTCATGGTTGGCGATGATGTTACTGGTTCAGGGAGGCACGGGCGACGCCGCGCCGACCCCGCAGATCAGCGTAACAGGTAGCGGCAACGCATTTACGCCGCCCGACCTCGCGGTGGTGAGCTGGAAGATCCACGGCGAAGGCCCGACGTCGGACGCAGCGCTGATGCAGCTCAACGCGACGCGTTCGGCGGTCGACGGCGGCATTCGTTCGCTGACCAGTGCGGCCGCGAAAGGCGGCAACGTATCGATCCGCGCGGTCCGCCGCAGCGAATGTACCGCGAATAGTTATGGCCCGCCGCAGCTCGACGCGGGGCTGTGCGCGATTATCGGCTATGTCGCTGATCTTTCGCTGGAACTACGCACCAGCGACGTCGCGAAGGTCGGCACGATCACCGGGCTGATCGGCCGGCTGGGCGCACGCGATCCGCGCGTGTCCTCGTACCTCCTTGCCGATCCGCGCGGCGCACAGCGGCGCGCGATGGCCGCCGCGCTGGCGGACGCACGCACCCGCGCCGAAGCGATCGCGCAGGGTGCGAAGGTGAAACTCGGCGACCTGCTTTACGCGTCGGACAGCGGGCGGGACGAAACGCCTGACGAGATCATGGTCACGGGAGCGATGATCGCCGCACCCGCGCCACCGCCACCACCGCCACCGCCGCCTCCGATCGACGTAACCGTTGCGCCGCGCCCGATCGAGACGCAGGCGATCGCACGCGTGACCTACCGCATCATTCCCTGACGCGCCGTCGCGCCGCCCCGGTCAGCCAAGCCGTGCGAGCGCGGCGGCGAAGCGCTCGGCGTCGGCGGATTTCTCCGCGTGGTCGGCCTTGGCCTTTTCCACCGCCTCGGGCTTCGCGCGCTCGACGAAACTCGGATTGTCGAGCCGTCCGGCGAGCGCATCGCGCTCCTTCCGCGCGGCGGCGAGTGACTTGGTGAGGCGTTGACGCTCGGCCTCAAGGTCGATCACGCCTTCGAGCGCGAGCGCGAAGGTCTCCGCGCCCCAGAGGATCGGCGCGCGCGCGCCTTCGGCCTCGCCCGCGGTCACGGTGACGCGGGCGAGCCGCTCGACATAAGGCACGATCTCGGCCGGGATCGCGCTCGCGCCGATGTGGAGCGCGATCCGCGCCCCCGGCGGCACGTTAAGCTCGGCACGCGCAGCGCGTACCGCCTCGATCAGCTCGATCAGCCCCGACACCTGCGCGCCTGCGACGGGATCGAGCGCGCGCGCGTCCGCCATCGGCCAGTGCGCGACGATCAGATCGTGCTCACGCGGAGCCAGCGCGTGCCACAGTTCCTCGGTGATGAACGGCATGAACGGGTGGAGCAGGATCAGGATTTGGTCGAGCACCCAGCCCGCGATCGCCTTGGTCTCGTCATCGATCGCACCCTTGATCAGCTCGAGATACCAGTCGCAGAACCGGCTCCACGTAAACTGGTAGATCGCGTTCGCTGCCGCGTCGAAGCGATAGTCGGCCAGAGCAAGATCGACCGCTTGCACGGTTGCGATCGCCTCCGCGACGATCCACTTGTTGACCGCGTTAGTCGCGACCGGCGGATCGAGCGTGGTCGAACCGCCAATGCCGTTCACTTGCGCGAAGCGGCTGGCGTTCCACAGCTTGGTCGCGAAGTTGCGATACCCCTCGACCCGCTTCTCATCCATTTTGATGTCGCGACCCTGGCTCTCCATCGCCGCCATGAAGAAGCGCAGCGCGTCGGAGCCGTATTTGTCGATCAGGCCCAACGGATCGACCGTGTTGCCTTTCGACTTCGACATCTTGGCGCCGTCGGCCGCGCGGACGAGGCCGTGCAGGTAGAGCGTGCGGAACGGCACGTCGCCCATGAAGTGCATTCCCTGCATCATCATGCGCGCATCCCAGAAGAACAGGATGTCGAAGCCTGAGATCAGCACGTCATTGGGGTAGCGACCGGCGAGCGTGCGATCCTCGCCCTCGGGCCAGCCGAGCGTTGCGAACGGCCACAAGGCGGAAGAGAACCATGTGTCGAGCACGTCCTCGTCCTGCCGCAGTTCGACGCCCTCGCCCGCCTGCGCCTGCGCTTCCTCCGCAGTTTCGGCGACGAAGATGCGGCCGTCCTCGGCAAACCAAGCCGGAATGCGATGCCCCCACCAGAGTTGCCGTGAGACGCACCACTGCTGAATGTTCTCCATCCAGTTGAAGAAGGTCTTCTCCCACGTCTTTGGCACGATCTTGATGCGACCGTCGCGCACCGCCTCGATCGCCGGCTGCGCCAGCGTTTTCGCGTCGACGTACCATTGATCGGTCAGCCACGGCTCGATCACCTGACCCGAGCGGTCGCCGTATGGCGTTTGGATCACGCGGTCCTCGACGCGCTCCAGATACTCCTGCGCCGCTAATGCCTCGACGATCTCGCGCCGCGCCTCGAACCGGTCCATGCCGAGGAGGTAGTCGGGGACGAGGCCGTCTGCGGTCTGCGCGATCCGCGCTTGCGCATCGAGCATGTTGAGCATGTCGCGCGCTTCAATGCCCGCACGTCGGCCGACCTCGAAATCGTTGAAGTCGTGCCCCGGCGTGATCTTCACCGCACCTGAACCCAGCGCCGGGTCGGCATGCTCGTCGGCGATGATCGGGATCGTACGCCCGGTAATCGGCAGGCGGACGTATTTGCCGATCTTGTCGCGGTGACGCTCGTCGTCGGGATGAACCGCGACCGCCATGTCGGCGAGCATCGTCTCGGGCCGCGTCGTCGCGACCGAGATGAACCCCATCCCGTCTTCCAGCGGGTAACGCAGGTGCCAGAACTTGCCCTGCGTCTCGCGCGTCTCGACTTCCAAATCGCTGATCGCGGTGCCGAGGCCAGGGTCCCAGTTCACCAGCCGCTTGTCGCGGTAGAGCAATCCTTCGCGGTGCAGCTCGACGAAGACCTTGAGCACGGCCTTTGAGAAGCCCTCGTCCATCGTAAAGCGCTCGTTGGCCCAATCCATCGAGCAGCCGAGCCGGCGCAGCTGGCGCGTTATCTCGCCGCCGCTTTCCGCCTTCCAGTTCCAGACGCGCTCGACGAACTGCTCGCGCGACAGGTCGGTGCGCTTCTCACCCGCGGCGTTCATCTGCCGCTCGACCACCATCTGCGTCGCGATGCCGGCGTGATCGGTGCCGACGACCCACAGCGCGTCCTTGCCCTTCAATCGCGCGTGGCGGGCGAGAATGTCCTGCAATGTGTTGTCTAGCGCGTGACCGATGTGAAGCGAGCCTGTCACGTTGGGCGGCGGGTTGACGATCGTCCACGGCTCCGCATTAGGTCGCTCGGGACGGAACAGCCCCTTCTCTTCCCAATGGTTGTACCAGCGGGTCTCAATCGCGGCGGGGTCGAAGGTCTTCGCCAACGTGTTCTGTGGGAGTTCGCTCATGCGACTGCCCTTAGCCAACCGACCCCGCGAAAGTCACGTTTGAGTTGCGAACCTCAGCGCTGCGGCTCGCCCTTGGTCCAGCGGTCCATCCAGCCGAGCACCTCGCCGTACCATTGCCGCGAGTTCTTAGGCTTCAACACCCAATGGTTCTCGTTCGGGAACACCAGCAGACGCGACGGGATGCCGCGCCGCTGTAGCGCAGTGAAGGCGGCGATCCCCTGCGTATACGGGATACGAAAATCCTTCTCGCTCGTAATGACGAGCTGCGGCGTCTTCCACTTGGCGACGTAGTTTACCGGATTCCAGCGCTCGAACGCCTGCGGGTCCTCGTAATATGCCTTCCCGCCGTGCTCCCACTCGTCGAACCACAGTTCTTCGGTTTCGTACGCCATCGCGCGCGCGTCGAACACGCCGTCGTGCTGGACGATACACTTGAACCGGTCGGGCCAGCGTCCCTCGATCCAGTTCATCATGTACCCGCCGTAGGATGCGCCGAGCGCGCAGGCGTTGTCCGCGTCGAGCCACGGATATTTCTCGGTCGCGGCGGCGAGGCCCTTCTGCAGATCCTCTAGCGGCCAGCCGCCCCAGTTGTTGCTGATCGAGTCGGTGAAGGCCTGCCCGTATCCGGTCGAGCCGTGGAAATCGACCGCCACAAGCCCGTAGCCGGCGCCGGCGAACACCGCCGGGTTCCAGCGGTATGACCAGCTGTTGTTGCTCGATCCTTGCGGCCCGCCGTGAACCATGAACGCGATCGGCACTTTGCCGCTGCTTCCATACGGCTTGACCGAATAGCCCCAGACGGTGTCGTTGTTCGCGCCCTTGAAGCTGAAGCGATCGACGGTCGGCATGTCGATGCCGGCGAGCTTCGCCGCATTCACCTGCGTCAGTCGCTGCGGCGCACCGCCTGCGACACGGTAGAAGTCGTCGGGTGCGGTCAGACTGTTCATCGACACGACCGCGCCGCGTGGCCCGATCGCGACGCCTGAGACGTTGCCCGCCTGCGTCAACCGCGTCACCTGCCCGCTCGCCGCGTCAACGCGCCAGAGCGGGTTCTCCTGCGTGTCCTCCGCAGTGACGTAGAGGCTGCGCGAATCGGGCGCCCAGGCGATCGATCCAACCGACCGGTCCCAGCGCTCGGTTAGCGAGACGGTGTTGCCCGTCGACAGATCGCGGATCGTCAGCACGTAGCGGTCGGCCTCGAACCCCGGACGGCGCATCGCGAGATAGGCGAGCTTGCGTCCATCAGGCGAGACGCTCGGCTGCGTGTCGGTTGCCTTGTTCCCCGCGGTCAGGTTGGTCGGTGGCGCAGAGCCGTCAGCGGGCGCGGAGAAGATGTCGAGGTTGGTCGACAATGGCTCGATCCGACCTGCCTCGCGCAGCGCGAAATACACGGTACGGCCGTCTGGGCTCCAGCTGACTTCCTCGCTGCCGCCGAACGGCTTGGACGGCGCGTCGCCGACCAGTGCACCCTCGATCGCGATGCCGTTGCCCGGTGCGCCCGCACTCGTCAGCGGCAACACGAACAGCTGGGAGCGGGTGCCGTCCGCCCACGTGTCCCAGTGCCGGACAAACAGTTGATCGTAGGTGCGGCCCGATCCCGCGAGCGGGTCCTTCTTGACTACCGGCTGCTCAAGGCTCGGCGCGCCGGGCTTGCGATCGGCCCATACGACGAGGCGATCGGCGGTCGGTGCGACCTTGAAGCCGTTGAAGCCGCCCTTGAAGTCGGTTAGCCGGCGCGGTGTCCCACCCGTGACCGGCACCGACCAGATCGCGTCGTCGGCAGAAAAATAGACCATCGTGCCGACGATCTGCGGATCATTCTCATCTAGATTCGGGTCGGCCGCCAGCTTCTCGGGAACCGCGCCACTGCGCGACAGGTCGAGCCGCCACAGATCGTAGTGGCCGCGATCGGCCGCGACATCGGCCTCGCGCTGCGCCCAGACGAGCCAGCGCCCGTCCTTCGACATGGTCGGCGCGCCGACCCGCGATAGCGAGATCACGTCGTTGATCGTCAATTGCCGCGCGGCGGCGGGCACGGCAGCGATCGACAGGGCGGCGGTGGTGGCGAACAGCGTCGCCGCGATCATGCTCTTCATGCGCCCGGTTAAGCAGATCGTCGCGCTCGAAACAATCGCGCGAACGATGCCGGGTGTTACTACTGCGCGGCGGTGATTTTGGCGATCTCGCGCGCAACCAGTTGCTCGACAATCGCGGGCAGGTTGCGGTCGAGCCAGGTGGACACCATCGGTCGAAGCATCTCGCGCACAAGGCCCTCCAGCGTGCCGTCACTCTCAGGCTCGGGCTTCACCAGCAACCGCGACAGAGAGTCGAGTGCGCCGCGGGTCGCCTCGACCGTCGCGGCGGAGACATGAGCAGCATGCGATTCATGATGATCGGCCATGTGCGCCTGCATCGAGGCAGCCTGTGGTGCCGCGTTCTGCGTGCGTGTTGTCGCGGCTGCCGGACGTGCATCGAACGCCGGCGCTGCCACCGGAGGCGGCGTTGGCGGAGCCGGTGGCGAGATCGGGTCGCTCAATTCGAGCACCTCGTCTTCATCCTCCTCGTCGCGGCTCATCGGCAGCGGCGCCGCGCGACCCTGACCGTTGCGGCGATGACGCGGCGTACCGGTGTCGCCCTCTTCCGCGATGATGCGCTTGATCGAGGAAAGAATGTCCTCCATCGAAGGCTCCGCGCTCATGTCGCCCATCGTAACCCCGTTTGCCCGCCCTTCGGCTCCCGTCAGGGACGCCGCGTGTCCGCACCTGTGGTTAACCGCGTGCTCCTGTCAACATCGCTCTGCAACATCGGCTCGAGCGGACGCGTGACGTCTGCATTTTGTGCCGGTACCGACTTGGTCGACGATGCCGCGGTCGATGATGCTATGTCCGTATCGAAATCGGATATGCTGCCGCGGTAGCGCGCGTAATTCACGCTCGGATCGTAGAGCGGCCCGCCCTCCAGCCCAAGATCGCGCGCCTCGGCCTCGCCCATCGCCGCAAGCAGTGCGAAGCCGGCGACATACGCGTCGCGCCTGGCGGTCACCAACGTCACCTGACTGTTGAGCAGTTCCTGTTCGGCGTTCAGGATGTCGAGGATGGTGCGCGTGCCGACGCTGTTCTCCGCCCGCACGCCCTCCAGGCTCAGCTTGTTCGCCGCGACCGCCGCCTCAGCCGACGCGATCACCTCCTGCGAGGAACGCCACACCGCATAGGCCGAGCGCGTCTGCGCGATCACCTGCCGCTCGGCGAGCGTCGCCTGCTCGATTGCCTGCGAACGAAGCTCCTGCGCCTGCCGGATCAACGCCGCCGGACGCCCGGCCTGAAACAGCGGCAGGTTGAGCGACAGTCCCGCCGCGGTCGAGGTGCCCGACTGCGTCCCCTGATAACCCTGCCCCGAACCCAAAGTGCCGAGGAAATTGGAATAGTTTTGGCCAACCGTCACGCCGACCTGCGGTAGCCGGCTCGCCCGCGCGACCTTGATGTCATAATCGGTCGCGTCGCGGCTCCGGCGAGCGGCAAGAAGCTGCGGATTGTCCTGCAACGCCACCTCGACCGCCGCATCCGGAGAGGTCGGCAGGTGTGGCAGCGCGGGGGGAGCCGCCAACGTGCCGGGCGCCTCACCCACCAGGCTGACGTAACTTTCCCGGCTGGTGATCAGGTTTGCCTGCGCGGTCTGCATCTGCGCCCGCGCCAAGCTCAGGCGCGCTTCCGACTGTGCGACGTCGGTTCGCGTCAGGTCGCCGACCTCGAACCGGTCGCGACTGGCGCGCAAGTTGGTTTCCAGCACGCGCACGTTCTGCGCGTTCAACCCGACGATCGCCTCGTCGCGCAGGACGTTGTTGTAGGCACTAACCACTGCGGTGAAGAGTTGCGCTTCGGTCTGGCGCAGTGTCGACTGTCCCGCCTCGACGCGGATTTCCGCCGCGCGCACCGAATTGCGCACCGCACCGCCTTGGTACACCGGCACCGTCACCCCGATCGTGCCGTTGAGCGATCGCTCGGGCGAGGTGAAGCTGTTGCCGCCACGAATGAAATTCTCGTTCAGCCCACCCGAGGTCGCGACGGTTGGGCGTCCCGCCGCACGCGCGATCGGCACGTTCTGATCCGCCGCACGCTGCCCGGCGCGCTGGCCGGTAAGCGTCGGGTTGGTCTGATACGCCTTCAGCAGCGCTTCCTGCAGCGTCTCGGCCGAGGCGGCGGCGACACTCGTGCCGGCAAGGATCGTCCCGAGAAGGAGAAGAGAAGCGCGCAAGAAGGAGTCCTCAGAAGGTAAAGGAACGCGGTTTCGCGAAGCCGGGCAGACGAACGCTGTCGTAGTCGGCGAACGGCAGCAGCCCGATCACGTCGGCATCGCGCGCGCCCGCGGCCAAGCGCGACACGCCGCGGTCGACCAGACCGGTGACCACCCGACCGCGCTCGACCACTTGCGTGTACAGCGTGGCGGGTACTTCCTCGACCGCACCGTCGATCACCAGCACATCGTAGGGCGCACCGGCAGCGTGGCCGCGATCGAGCGGACCCTCGATCACCGTGACAGTTGGATAGTCGCGCAGGTTCTCGCGCGCCGCCGCGGCGAGCGCGGGCGTGCTCTCGACCGCGATCACCTCGCGCGCGATCTGCGCGATAATCGCGGCGGTGTAGCCGGTCCCCGCTCCGATCAGCAGCACGCGATCATCGGCGCGCAGCCGTGCCTCCACCAGCAATCGCGCGGTCGCGAGCGGCGTATTGGCGCGGCGCCCTTCGCCCAGATCAATCGTCGTGTCGCGGTAGGCGAGCGCCTCCATGCCGGCGGGCACGAAGCGTTCGCGCGGGGTTTCCGCCATCGCGGCGACCACGCGCGCGTCGATGACGCCGCTGGGACGAAGCTGGCTCGCCACCATCGCCATGCGCATGGCTTCGAATCGGTCGGAATGGAGCGTCGTCGCGGTCATTGCGTTTCCTGTGCCAGAGCTGTCATAGTAAGACAACACACTTCTTCGATCACGCTATGTACCGAACCAGCCGCGCGCCGCCAACACTTGCGAGCGTCCACGCCGGCGCAGGCTTGACACGCGCGCCCTGCCCTGCGCATTGCCGCGCCTCCCGACGTCGAGGCCCGATGGCGGAGTGGTGACGCAGAGGACTGCAAATCCTTGCACCCGGGTTCGATTCCCGGTCGGGCCTCCAATCTTTCGTCGATTTTCACGCCAAGGTGCTTATTCCTGCAAGTCGTGCAGGTCGCGGGGCCGCGTCGGCGGGGCCGGTGGCCTTTGCGATGCAGAAAGAAGATCGGCCGCCGATTACTCGACAACCGCAGGAGCAGCCGGTCAATTCAGTCGGTGACTATCGATGGTGCCTCGTCGCCTAGACGATCACGGCGGGGCCTAAGGCCGTGATAATTGACGTTTACCTCGAGGCGCGGCGTACGACATCGAGCCTTCCGGTCTTGATAGGAGACCTTGGCCGCTAAATCGGACGCGACTGTGGCAGGATGAATACTACGCGCCATGTCGTCGCGGTTGCGAACAGCCGACCGTTTAGCTTTTCATGACGGTCTGGCAGCTTGTCGACCGCACCAGCGCGCGGGTTTCGCTGGACGACCTGCCCGTGGCGCAATGGCTACTCGGCGATCACCGCTACCAAGCCGACAGGTCCAGGAGCCTCAAAGCAAAGTGCATCCAGCCATGCATCCCAGGCCTACGCGCATCCGGTAGGTCAGATACGACAATCGCCGTTACCTGCGCCGAAGCCATTCGCGATCATGTGCGGGCTGCCCACATACTGGCGGCGGTTTGACAGAAGCTACGATCGCTGCCCCCAACCTCTTATATCCGTGTTCGACGAGCCCTCACATCAGGCCCAGGGCTCGACATGTACCTTGGTTTCATTGTGCGCTCCTCGCAAGGTCTCTATCATCCCCGGCAAAGCGTCGAGTGGAATGGTGTTCGACACCATGGCCCGCGGCTCGACATCGCCTCGGTCGAGTAGATCGACAGCGGTCTGGAATTCCTCCAGCGTCCACGCCATCGAGAATGTCAGCTTCACCTGCTTGAACGTCGCGATCCCGGGGATGACGGCATCTGGCGCCATGCAGAAGCCCATTGAGATGACCTCGCCGTTCGGTTTCACCAGGTTGACCGATTGCTGCAGCGCGCCGACGACACCGATCGCTTCGAAGACGTAATCCGGTGGCCCGCCAAGCGCTTCGGCGATGCGTTCGCCCTCCCCCTCACCCAAGGTGACGAAGGCATCGGCCCCCATTGCAAGTGCAAGCGATTCGCGCCGCCTCGAGCGAGACGCCGTGACCAGTCGGCCGGCACCCAACCTGCGCGCCCAAAAGGTCGCCGTCAGACCGACCGTACCGCCACCGAGCACCAGCACCCGTGCGTTTGGCTTCAATCGCGCAAGCGACACTCCATGTAATCCGACAGCCAGCGGCTCAACCAACGCGCCATCCAAGAGCGACAGCGCGGACGGT
>NZ_CAJYVU010000075.1 GCF_913778135.1 uncultured Sphingomonas sp.
GGTACCTACCGCGTCGCGCTGGGGCAGAAGGCGTGGATCGACGTGATCCGCGGCCGCGCAGGCGTGCCGTCCAGCGCACACACGATGGGCCCGCGCTGCACCGGCGTCGCCAAGCTGGTCGATTTCCGATTGCGACCCGGCCGCTACGTGCTCCAGCTGACGGGCGCTCCGTCGCAGACCCTCCCTGCCACCATCGTCCGGGTGAAGTGACATGATGCTGCCCTTCCTCGCCCTGCTCGCCCAAGCGGTCGCACCGGTTCCAGCCCCTGCCCCGACACCCACGCCTGCCGTCAGCAATCCGGCGATGGCGCCGGTCAAGGTCCGGCTCGACACGGCGGCGGGTCCGATCATTATCGCGGTCGACCGGGAGCACGCGCCGCTCACCGCCGCCAATTTCCTGCGCTACGTCGATGGCAAGAAGCTCGACGGCGTCGCCTTCTACCGCGCGGTGAAGGTTGGCGACGGCTACGGGCTCGCGCAGTTCGGCACGCGCAACGATCCGAAGCGAACGCTGCCGCCGGTCGCGTTCGAGCCGACGAGCAAGACGGGTCTCAGCCACGTCGACGGCGCGATCTCGATGGCGATGGCGAAGCCGGGCACCGCAGCGGGCGATTTCTTCGTCGTGGTCGGCGACCTGAAATCGATGAACGCGCACGACGCGGAGCCCGGCTTCGCGGTTTTCGGCCGCGTGATCGAGGGAATGGACGTGATCCGCCGCATCCTCGGCTCGCCCACTTTACCGACCGAAGGCGTGGGCGTCATGAAGGGGCAGATGCTCGCACCGACGATCCGTATCGTCAGCGCGCGTCGGGAGCCGTAACGCGGTTCCTGGCTGCCAGGCTTCAGGGCGTCACCTGGCCGAAAGGTCGTAAAGCGTTACCTTTTCGCCACATTGTCGCGGGGCAGCCGATGCGGCATAGGTAGAATCGCGCGATGTCGCTCTCGCCCGCCTTCCTCGACGAATTGCGTGGGCGCACGCATCTGTCGACGCTGGTGGGGAAAACCGTCAAGCTGACGCGCGCCGGCCGCGAGATGCGCGGCTGCTGCCCGTTCCACAACGAGAAGACACCCAGCTTCTACGTCAACGACGAGAAGGGCTTCTATCACTGTTTCGGCTGCTCGGCGCACGGCGACGCGATCCGCTGGATGACCGATCACCAGGGCCTGCCCTTCATCGACGCGGTCAAGGAACTCGCCGCCGCCGCCGGGATGGAGGTGCCGCAAGCCGATCCGCGCGCGGCGCAGAAGGCGGAACGCGCCAAGTCGCTCCACGACGTGATGCAGGCCGCCGCCGACTGGTTCGTGAGCCAACTGGGCGGGCTGGACGGTGCGGAGGCGCGCGCGCTGCTTGATCGCCGCGGGGTGAGCGCGTCGACGCAACGCACCTTCGGCTTCGGCTACGCGCCGGACAGCCGCGGCAAGCTGCGCGTCGCGCTGAAGGACTTCGGCGACGCGATGCTGGTCGAGGCCGGCCTGCTGATCCAAGTCGACAACAAGGAGCCGTACGACCGTTTCCGCGGGCGGTTGATGATCCCGATCCGCGATCAGCGCGGGCGCGTGATCGCGTTCGGCGGGCGCATCATCGGTGAGGGCGAGCCCAAGTACCTGAACTCGCCCGACACGCCGCTGTTCGACAAGGGGCGCACGCTTTACAACCTCGACCGTGCCTCGGCGGCGGCGCGCAAGGCCGACCGCGTGTTCGTGGTCGAAGGATACATGGACGCGGTCGCGCTCGCGCAGGGTGGTGTCGGAGAGGTGGTCGCCCCGCTCGGCACCGCGCTGACCGAAGCGCAACTCGAACGGCTGTGGCGGATGGTCGATGTGCCGACGCTCTGTCTCGATGGCGACGGCGCGGGGCAGAAGGCCGCGATCCGCGCCGCGCACCGTGCGCTGCCGATGTTGGCGCCGGGTCGCAGCCTGTCCTTCATCACGCTGCCCGAGGGACAGGACCCCGACGACCTGATGCGATCGAGCGGCGCGCGTGCGTTCGAGGCGCTGGTGCGCGAGGCCGAGCCGCTGGTCGAACGGTTGTGGAAGCACGAGCTCGCTGCCGAGCCGCTCGACACGCCCGAGCAGCGCGCCGGCTTGAAGCGCCGCCTGTCCGACCTCGCCAACATAATCGCCGACCCGAGCGTCAAGTCGGAGTATGTCGCCGAATTTCGCCACCGCTTCGACCAGCAGTTCGCGCGCGGCCGGCAGGCAGGCGGCTTTCAGGCACGCACGCCGTTTTTTCCCTATCAGCAGCGCCGCGCCGGGCAGAAATGGTCGCCGCCCCCTGCCCCCGTGACCGACGACGCGAAGGCGGTGCGCGCGGCAGGCGGGATTGACCGCGTGCTCGCCAAGGCGGTGCTCGCCGGCCTGATCCGTCACCCGGCCGAGATTGCGACGCACATGGAAGTGCTCGGCAGCCTCAAGCTCGCCGACGGCGCGCTCGGGCGTCTGTTCGAGGCAGTGGTCGACGTAGCGGTAGAGGATAGATCGCGGCGGGAGGGGGCGCTTGATAGCCAGCGCCTCGTCACCATATTGACGCGATCCGGCTTCGAACAGGTCGCGTCCGACCTGCTCAGGGCCGATACGATGCCCTATTCGTTCACGCGCAAGACGGCGGACGAGAACAAGGCGCGCGAGGACCTCGACGAGGCGATCGCCATTCTTGTCTCCCGCCCCGAAGTGGATGCTGCGCTGGCGGACGCGACCTCCGCGATGCAGCGCCACTTCACCGACGAAGCGTTTGAACGACAGGTGGCATTGGTCAACGAACAACGGGCGCTGGACGTGCGGCTTGCAAATCTCGTGCAGGCGAACGAAGACGCCCGCGCGCTAGGTACCGAGGACAATTGATGGCGAAGGCGAATATGGCGGAAGCACCCGAGGCTCAGGACAACGGGGATGCGCCGCTGATCGACTTGAACGACGCGAACATCAAGAAGGTGATCGCCCGCGCCAAGAAGCGCGGCTACATCACCTACGACCAATTGAACGACGCGCTGCCGCAGGGCGAGATGTCGTCCGATCAGATCGAGGATATCACCTCGGCGCTGAACGAGATGGGCATCAACATCGTAGAGAACGACGAGCAGGGCGAGGAAGGCGAGACCGAGGAGCGCGCGGAAGAGGACGAGGTCGAGGCGACCGACGCCGAGGCCGACAGCAGCGCGCCCGTCGTTGAGAAGAAGAAGGAAACCGTTGATCGCACCGACGATCCGGTCCGCATGTACCTGCGCGAGATGGGGGCGGTCGAGCTGCTCAGCCGCGAGGGGGAGATCGCGATCGCGAAGCGGATCGAGGCCGGGCGCGACACGATGATCCTGGGGCTGTGCGAGAGCCCGATTACCTTCAACGCGATCATCGACTGGTCGACCGCGCTCAACGAAGGTCAGATGCAGCTGCGCGAGATCCTCGATCTCGACGCGATGCTATCGAAGGGCCCGTCGGCCGAGCAGGTCGAGGGTGCCGAGGACGACGACGGCGAGATCAGCGAGAAGAACGCCGGCACCAGCTTCAAGGAAGAAGAGGACGTCGCCGAGGAGCCCTCGGCCGACGACGACGATGAATCGGGCGAGCCGCGCGCGCCGCGTCCCAGCGACGACGAGGACGAGGACAACACCCTCAGCCTCGCGCAGATGGAAGAGACGCTCAAGCCGCAGGCGCTGGAGAAGTTCGCCAACATCACCGCGCTCTACAAGAAGTTCTCCAAGATGCAGGAGACGCGGCTTGGCGCGATGGGCGGCGGCAACGAACTGTCGACGGCCGACGAGCGCAAGTACCAGAAGCTGCGCGAGGAACTGACGGCCGAGGTCGAGAGCGTTCAGTTCCACCAGGCGAAGATCGAGTTCCTGGTCGACCAACTGTATTCGTACAACCGTCGCCTGACCGCGCTCGGCGGGCAGATGCTGCGACTGGCCGAGCGCCACAAGGTGAGCCGCGCCGACTTCCTCAAGCGCTACATGGGCCACGAGCTCGACGACACCTTCCTGTCGACCGTCTCGGGTCTCGACAAGAAGTGGACCGCTTTCGCGACCAACGAGGCGGGCGCCGTGGAACGCATCCGCAGCGAGATCGCCGAGATTTCGCAGCAGACCGGCATGGGGCTCGCCGAGTTCCGCCGCATCGTCAACATGGTGCAGAAGGCGGAGCGTGAGGCGCGCATCGCCAAGAAGGAGATGGTCGAGGCCAACCTGCGCCTCGTGATCTCGATCGCGAAGAAGTACACCAACCGCGGCTTGCAGTTCCTTGATTTGATCCAGGAAGGCAACATCGGCCTGATGAAGGCGGTCGACAAGTTCGAGTATCGCCGCGGCTACAAGTTCAGCACTTACGCGACGTGGTGGATTCGTCAGGCGATCACGCGCTCGATCGCCGATCAGGCGCGCACGATCCGCATCCCGGTCCACATGATCGAGACGATCAACAAGCTGGTCCGCACCAGCCGCCAATTCCTCCACGAGCAAGGCCGCGAGCCGACACCGGAGGAGATGGCCGAGCGGCTGTCGATGCCGCTCGAGAAAGTGCGCAAGGTGATGAAGATCGCCAAGGAGCCGATCTCCCTTGAAACACCGATCGGCGACGAGGAAGACAGCCACCTGGGCGACTTCATCGAAGACAAGAACGCGGTTATCCCGGTCGATGCCGCGATCCAGGCGAATTTGAAGGAGACGGTCACCCGCGTCCTCGCCAGCCTGACGCCGCGCGAGGAGCGCGTGCTGCGCATGCGCTTCGGCATCGGTATGAACACCGACCACACGCTGGAGGAGGTCGGGCAGCAATTCTCGGTCACGCGCGAGCGTATTCGTCAGATCGAGGCCAAGGCGCTTCGGAAGCTCAAGCATCCGAGCCGCAGCCGCAAGATGCGCAGCTTCCTCGACCAGTAACCTCAAACGCACAGCAAAACGGCGCCGGCGAAGTCCTTCTTCGCCGGCTTTTTTGGTTGCATGCGCGACGTCGCGGCACTCAGTTCCGGCGCTCAGCATGCATGTTGCTCCATTCCGGCGCATGTTCACGTACAGCGAGCGTCGGGTGGAAATGCTCCATTCTGCGCGACGCTGCTTCTCGCCACCGCATCGGCACGGCAGCGTGCAAGTCATGGAAAACGCAACGCTTCCGCAACTCAGCCCCGAGCAGCAGGTGACCGCGTCGGAGCTCGTCCGCCACTTTGGTCTGTGGCAGGACCGTGCCGCGCGCGCGCCGGTCTACGTGCATCATCGCGGCCGATTGCGACTGGTGTTGCTGTCGCTCGAACTGGTGGACTCGATCTGCGCCCCGCATCTGGGCGGCTCAGCCGACCAGCAGGATCAACTCTCCGGCCTGATCGACCACCTCGACGAAGCGCTGATCGTGTTCACCGCGAGCGGACGTATCCGGCACGCCAACGCCGCCGCACACACACGCTTCGGCAAGGGTGCGCAGGTCGATCGAACCGCAAGACAGCTGTCGCAGGTGAGCGGCATGTTCCTCGACGATGCGATCGCGCGCGTGCTGGGCAGCGGAACGGGCGAAACGCTCGACCTCGTGCCCGATCCGTACCCCGCCCGGCGACTGCACGCGCGCATCGATCCGCTTGGCGAGGGATGCCTGCTCGTCGCACGCGACGCGACCGCGGCGGAAGAGGCACGCGCGCGCGCGGCCGAACTACGCGCGCTGGAACGCGCCATCGAGGTGTCGAACGTGGCGGCGCGCGCACGCGTCAACCCGCGTGGCTATCTGCTTGACCCCGACGCGACGCTTGCGCGCGTGACAGGGACGACGCCCGAACAGCTCGCCGCTGCGCGCTTTCTCACGCTGGTCGCGGTCGCCGACCGCGCCCGCGTCGGCGACATGATCGAGTACGTCTTCGCGAATGCCGCCGCGGTCGGAACGCGCGCGCAGCTGCTGGTTCGCGGTGCGACCGCGGCACCCGTCGCGCTCGGTCTTGCGCCGGTCGAGCGCGGTGGCAGGGTAGAGGAAGTCACCATCGTGCTGACGCCCGCGGCGACCTGAACGCACCCTCTACTCGGCTGGTCGCTTTCCACGACCGCTCGGTCCGAGCAGGGCGCTTAACCAGTCGGTGCGACCGCGTGTAAACGCGACCTTCACACTCACTCGCTATCCGGGTCGTGCCGGGGGTCGGCGATCGTCAACGGAGGTGGAGGCGCGCGTGATTGTTGCATCGAGCGAGGCATGGTCGGTCGGTACGCGCACGCTCGCGTCGCTCGTCGCCACCGACGGCACCGCCGCGCAGACGCACGCGCTGATGCTCGCCCGGCCGGTCGCCTCGACGCGCGACCTGGCCGATGCGGTGCACGCGTTGTGCATCGTTCACGGATCGCCCGACCGCAAGCTGCCGACACTCGACACCGCCGACGCCGCGCTCCAGAGCTGGATCACGCGGGTTTCCGGCATCCGTGCCGATGAGCGCGCGTTTATGGCGCGGCTCGCCGCCGACGTCGGACCGATCCCGTCGACGCCCGGCCATGCCGCGACCGAGGCCGCGCTGCTGACACAGCGGCAGGTTCTCGACCGCCTCTCCGCGTCTGATCGAGCGGGCTGTGCGCTCGGCGCCGCCATCGCGCTGACGCTCGACTGGGTTGCAGTGCGCGCCGTACTCGACAACGCCGCGCGTCGACTGTTCGGAACAGGAACTGATGCCACGCACGAGTTCGCACGACAGATCACCGCGCTGCTCGCGCAGGCGCCGCTACCCGCCGGGGTGGAACGTGCGATGCTGTTCGGCGCGGAACAGCTGCTCGCCCAGCACCGCGGGTTGTGGCACCTGTTGGAGGCACGCGCTTCCGCCCGCGGACGCGCCTAGAACGGACGAAGACTCGCATTTCGCACTAAGTCGCCCGCTTGCATCCCGGCGCGGCTCTCCGCTACGTCCGTGCTTGAACGATCGGATAGGACGGGATTGCCCATGCAGCGCTTCGAGGGAACGCAGAGCTACGTCGCGACCGACGATCTGAAGGTCGCGGTCAATGCCGCCGTCACGCTGCGCCGCCCGCTGCTGGTTAAAGGCGAACCCGGCACCGGCAAGACCGTGCTCGCGCACGAGATCGCCAGGGCGGCGAACGCCGAGCTGATCGAGTGGAACGTCAAATCGACCACCAAGGCGCAACAGGGCCTTTATGAATATGACGCGGTCGCGCGCCTGCGCGACGGACAGTTGGGCGACGAGCGCGTCCACGACATCGCCAATTACATCCGCCGCGGCAAATTGTGGGAAGCCTTTACCCGCCCCACCCCGCCGGTCCTGCTGATCGACGAGATCGACAAGGCGGATATCGAGTTCCCGAACGACCTGCTCCAGGAACTCGATCGCATGGAATTTCACGTCTACGAGACGAAGGAAACGGTGCGCGCGGTCGAGCGACCGATCGTCGTCATCACCTCGAACAACGAGAAGGAATTGCCCGACGCATTCCTGCGTCGCTGCTTCTTCCACTATATCAAGTTTCCTGATCGCGACACGATGCAGGCCATCATCGACGTTCACTTTCCCGGCATCCAGAAGATGCTGGTCAGCCGCGCAATGGACATCTTCTACGACGTGCGCGAAGTACCGGGGTTGAAGAAGAAGCCCTCGACCAGCGAACTACTCGACTGGCTGCGGCTGCTGCTGCACGAGGACATGCCGCTCGACGTGCTGCAGAACCGCGACCCGACCAAGGCGATCCCACCGCTTCACGGCGCGTTGCTCAAGAACGAGCAGGACGTGATGCTGTTCGAACGGCTCGCCTTCATGGCGCGGCGACAGGCGAACAAGGGCTGACGCGGCCGCTTTTCTCACCATCTCCCGCCTGCTAGCCTCCATCAATCGGGCGGGGCTTGGATGATCGAGAGCGGATCGAGTTTAGTCGGGGTCGACCCCGGGCGTTGGGGGCTGCCGCCTGCGACGGCATTTCGCATCGAATTGCCGGCGCCCGACCTGCGCCCGTTCTTCACCGACTATTATGTGCTCGACTCCGATCGCGACGTTCACGCCGGCGCGGTCAGCTATCCGGTGCCGTCATGGCCGATGATCCGCATCCGCGTCTCGGCCGACCCTATTTCGCTGCAGCTTGGCCCGCGTTGCTACGATCCGCTTCCGGGGGCGGCGCTCTACGGCACCACGACCCGCGCGATGCAAACGACCACGCACGGCGGCGTGACCGTCGGCGTCGGTATTACCCCGCTCGGCTGGTCGCGACTGTTCTCGATCTCCGCCGATAAAGTGCGCGATCAGGTCCTGCCGCTATGGGAGCTGCTTCCTGCCCCGGCGGTGACCGCGCTGGTCGACGCGTTGCGCGCGGCCGATCTGACGACGCAATTGTCCGCGATCCTCGATACGTTCCTGCGCGCGCACCTGTTGCCGGCGACCCCAGCCGACGAAGCTATCCGCGTGCTCAGTCGCTTGATCGCCGATGAGCGAGTCGAGGATATAGGATCGGCCAGCCACGAACTGGGTCTGTCTACCGCGGCACTCAGACGCTTGTCGGTCCGCTATTTCGGCTACCCGCCCAAGCTGTTGCTGGTCCGCGCGCGGTTCATGCGGTCGTTGCTGCGCATGATGCTGGCTGGGGAATGCGCCGACTACTCCGCCATTGAGCCGACCTATTTCGACAAGTCGCATTTCCTGCGCGACGCCCGCCGCTTTCTGGACACCACACCCAGGCGATTCATGCAGCGCAGCAACCCCTATGTCCTGGCGGTCCTGCACGCGCGCCGCGACGTTGCGCGTGCGATCGCGGGGCAGTCCGACGCGTCGGTAACGCCTCGCTAACCACGCCCGTCAAACGCATCCTTACAATGAACGCGATACCAAAGGGTCATGGTTCGCGTTCCCCCCACGTGCATCGCCCTTGCCGCCGCTGTCACCGCCCTGCTCGGTGCAAGCCCGGCCGCTGCCAATCTTCTCGACTATGTCGGGCAATGCGTGCCCTTCGCGCGTCAGGCATCGGGCATCCAGATCTACGGCGATGCCTGGACGTGGTGGGATCAGGCCGATGGCCGCTACAAACGCGGGCACAAGCCGAAGATCGGCGCCGTCATCGTCTTCGCGAAGACCGGCCAGCTTCGCCTCGGCCATGTCGCGGTGGTCAGCCGCGTCGTCGAGGACCGAGTACTGATGCTGACCCACGCCAACTGGTCGCGCCAGAACGGTGAGCGGGGCCACGCCGAGCAGGACGTGACGCTGTACGACGTGTCCGACGACAATGACTGGAGCCGGGTGAAGGTTTGGTACCGCGACTCGAACGGGCTAGGCGGCAGCATCTATCCGGTGAAGGGCTTCATCTACGGCACCGGCGACACCGCGCGCGAGCTGACCGGGCGCAATCCCGATTACGTCGGCGCGCTGATCGACGCCTATGTGCCGGGCGCGGGCGCACACTGAACCGAACGCACCCGCTCGACACAGGTCATCCCGCGCGGCACACTCCGCCGCATGTTCCTCCACTTCCTCGACGAGCTCCGCGCTGCCGGTATTCCCGCTAGCATGAAGGAGCATCTGATCCTGCTCGAAGCGCTCGAGGCCGAAGTCATCGAGCGCAAGCCGGAGGAATTCTACTACCTCTCGCGCTCGGTCTACGTGAAGGACGAGGGGCTGCTCGACAAGTTCGACCAGGTCTTCGCCAAGGTGTTCAAGGGGCTGGAAACGAGCTTCGCGACCAACGAGGCCGCGATCCCCGCCGACTGGCTGAAGGCGGTGGCCGAGAAATACCTCACGCCTGAAGAGATGGAGGCGATCAAGTCGCTCGGCTCGTGGGACGAGATCATGGAAACGCTCAAGAAGCGTCTGGAGGAGCAGGAAAAACGCCACCAGGGCGGCAACAAATGGATCGGCACTAGCGGCACAAGCCCGTACGGCAATTCGGGCTACAATCCCGAGGGCGTGCGGATCGGCGGCGAGAGCCGGCACAAGCGCGCGTTGAAGGTATGGGACCAGCGCGAGTTCAAGAACCTCGACAACACGCGCGAGCTTGGCACGCGCAACATCAAGATCGCGCTACGCCGGCTGCGCAAGTTCGCGCGGGAAGGCGCGGCGGATGAGCTCGACATCGATGCGACGATCGCGGGTACCGCGCGGCAGGGCTGGCTCGACGTCCATATGCGGCCCGAGCGTCGCAATGCGGTCAAGCTGCTGCTGTTCCTGGATGTCGGCGGATCGATGGACCCGTTCATCAAGCTGTGCGAGGAGTTGTTCAGCGCCGCGACGACCGAATTCAAGAACCTGGAATTCTTCTACTTTCACAATTGCCCCTACGAGGGCGTGTGGAAGGACAACAAGCGTCGCTTCGCGGAGCGCACGCCGATGTGGGACGTGCTCCACAAATTTCCGCACGACTACAAGCTGATCTTCGTCGGTGACGCCGCGATGAGCCCGTACGAGATCACGCATCCCGGCGGCTCGGTCGAGCATTTCAACGAGGAAGCCGGGGCGGTGTGGATGCAGCGGCTGACCACCACCTACCCCGCCGCGGTGTGGCTCAACCCGACGCCCAAGGCGCAATGGGGCTATTCGCAGTCAACCAAGATTATGCGCGAGCTGCTGAACGATCGCATGTATCCGCTGACGCTCGACGGGCTGGACGAGGCGATGCGCGAGTTGACGCGCAAGCGGTGAGACCGGTGGCCGGCCGGCGACCGGCGCGCCTCAGCGGTGCCCGCGCCAGATCAGCAGCCGCTGTCCCGCCGGTGCACCACCGCCCTGCTCCGCGTCGCACGCGACGTAGCGGAAGCGCTTGTCGGTGCAGAGCCACAGCTCGTCAAGCCAGCCTGCCTTCTTGGTCGTGACCCGCACCGCGCCCGCCGGCAAGCCGTTCACCGCGGCGAAGCGGCGCTTGAAGTCGGCAACGGTTAGTGACGTGCGCGACAGCGCATCCATGTCGGGAAAACGCAGCCGCCCGAACATCGCGGTCGAGCGCGCGAAATAGGCCGCGGGCGAGGTGCCGGGCATACAGGTTCCATGCTTCGACCATTCGTGCTGCATCAGCTGCGCCGAGGGTGTCGAACACAGGTGCTGGCGGATCAACCGCGCCGGCAGGATCGGGGTTGCCTGGCAATATTGCGGCCACTCCTTGCCCACACCGTCCGGCCACAGACCGTGAAGCACGAAGCCGAAGTCGTTGCCGCCGCGGCACTGCACGTTGCTGCGCGCGCCGCGATCACGCGATCCCGCGCGGCAATATTCCGGGCTCCAGCTGATCGCGAGCGTGTAGCTGCCGATCGGCAGGCGACGCACCGGCTGGCTCGCCGATGGCAGATCGGGTCGCGGCCGCTCGATCGTCGACGGAATACGACAGACATTCGCCTGCGCACTCGCGATCGCGGGCGCGAGCAGCGCCGCCCCACCCGCCAGGATCGCTGCCAGCCGCGTCATTCGCCGTCCTCCGCCAGCTCGTCGGTCACATCCTCGCCGAACCATACGCGCGCGTCGAAACGGAACAGCATCGCCGCCGCCGCGACGCTCAGGGCGGTGGTCAGCGTCGACAGGATCAGCGAGGGTGCACTCACCGCGCCGCCCAGTGCCGCGGGCAGGTTGAACAGAAAGCGGAGCGCGGAGAGGCCCGCGAGCACCACGACGATCCATTTGGCAACCACGCTCGCGCGGCGCGCGGTGAAGAACCACAGCAGCAGCGTGAGCGCGATGTTCAGCCCGAGCATGACGAACAGCATCCAGCCGAACGGCGCCGTCTGCGGATTGGCGGCAAGCTTCGCCTGCATGGCAGGCCAACCGACGACCCAGCTGACCAGCGAGAGTGCGAAGCCGGCGAGATAGAGCCGCTCAAAGGTGACGATCGAGGCCGGTCGCTGCATAAGATCCTGTGGTCCGGTGATGGATTGTTGATGGTGCCGTCACGCCAACGCGAAGTCGAGCCCGATGTCGGCGGCTGGGGCGGATTGCGTGATGCGACCGACGCTGACGAAATCGACACCCGTCTCCGCGATGGCGCGGATCGTCTCCAGCGTGACCCCGCCCGATGCCTCGGTCGGCACGCGTCCGCCGACCAGGGTCACTGCACCGCGCAGGATGGCCGGCGCCATGTTGTCGAGCAGCAGGTGCGTCGCGCCGGCGGACAGCGCCGGCTCGATCTGGTCGACGTGGTCGACCTCGACGATGATTTGTGCCACGCCCGCCGCCTTCGCGCGCGCCGCGGCCTCTGCGACCCCGCCCGCGACCGCGACATGGTTGTCCTTGATCATCGCCGCGTCCCACAACCCCATGCGGTGGTTTGTCGCGCCGCCCATGCGGGTCGCGTACTTTTCCAGCCGCCTGAGCCCCGGGATCGTTTTGCGCGTGTCGAGCAGCGTCGCGCCGGTGCCATCGATCCGGTCGACGTAGCTGCGGGTCAGCGTCGCGATGCCTGAGAGATGCTGCACCGTGTTGAGCGCGGACCGCTCCGCCGTCAGCAGCGCGCGGGCATTACCCTCGACGCGCATGAGCTTCGCGCCCGCCGCGACCCGGTCGCCGTCGCGGACGAGCAGCTCGATCGTGGCCTCGGGGTCGAGCCTGCGAAAGAACGCTGCCGCGATCTCCAGCCCGGCGACAGTGATCGCTTCGCGACTGTCCATCACCGCAGTGAAGCGCGCGTCGGCGGGGATCACCGCGGCCGAGGTGACATCACCACCCTCGCCCATGTCCTCGGCCAGCGTCGCCGACACGAACGCGTCGAGATCAAAGCCGTCGAGCGCGAAGGTCACGGCAGCGTCTCGTTAGGCTCGACACCCCACAAGCGGCTGCTCTCGACCCATCCCGCCTGGCCGTGGACGTCGAAGCGGCACCAGCCCGATCCGCACTGGCTCAGTCGCCCGACGACGCCGGGCGCCGCGCGCCACAGCAGCTTCCCGCCACCGCGCCGCTC
Source organism: uncultured Sphingomonas sp. (assembly GCF_913778135.1). Classification (GTDB taxonomy): domain Bacteria; phylum Pseudomonadota; class Alphaproteobacteria; order Sphingomonadales; family Sphingomonadaceae; genus Sphingomonas. The sequence goes on from NZ_CAJYVU010000075.1 coordinate 12,816, forward strand.
GTGCATTTCGACCGGCTGCCCATTCTCGACGATCGCGGTGCGCGTGCTGCTGATCAGATTGCTGAGGAACCAGCCCTGCGTGCCGCTCGGGTCCTCGACCTTGCGCCATTCCTTGAATGTGTCGACGACGCGGACCGGCAGGTCGCGACGGACGTACAGCCAGGTCGCGGGATAGGTGCGGCCGGGCCCGCTGCGCATCCGCGCGCGCGCCGGTGCGATCGAGGCATAATAAGGCGGCTTCTGCTTCGGCTCGGCGGCCTGCGCGCCGTCGACCATGCATAAGGCGGCGAGCGCCCCGACGATGCCGAACCTAATACGCCTGTTCACTTAACCGATCCCCCTACGCCCGACCGCGTTCACCTTGCCCCGGCTCGGCGGTGGCTTCAACTGTTCAGACGTGCCTGCTTCAGCGTTGACGCTGGCGCGTGGCTGCGCCACTCCGTCGTTCATGTCCGACACGCCACGTGTTGCCCGTTCCTCTGCCATTGGTCGCGTCGCCAAACCGCGCGTGATCGTCACGCGCGAACTGCCCGACACGGTCATGTCGCGAATGGAGGCGCTGTTCGACACCACCAATAATCGCGGCGACGCGGCGATGTCGCGCGATCAGCTCGCCGCCGCGATGGCCGACTGCGACGTGCTGGTTCCCGCCGTCACCGACACGATCGACGCCACGCTGATCGAGGGCGCGGGCGACCGGCTGCGCCTGATCGCCAATTTCGGTGCGGGCGTGAACCACATCGACCTGAAGGCGGCGCGCGCACGGCGGATCATCGTCACCAACACGCCCGGCGTGCTGACCGAGGACACCGCCGACATGACAATGGCGCTGATCCTCTCCGTCCCACGCCGGTTGGCGGAGGGCGAGAAGCTGGTGCGCTCGGGCGCATGGACCGGGTGGAGTCCCGGCGGGATGCTCGGCTACCGGATCGGCGGCAAGGCGCTCGGCATCGTCGGCATGGGGCGCATCGGCCAAGCGGTGGCGCGGCGCGCGCGCGCATTCGGGCTTTCGATTCACTACCACAATCGTCATCGCCTGCCAAAGGTGCTGGAGGGCGAGTTGGGCGCCGAGTGGCACGCGAACCTCGACGAGATGCTGGGCGCGATCGACATTCTGACGCTCCACACGCCGCTGAACGACGACAGCCGGGGGCTGATCGACGCGCGGCGGATCGCGCTGCTGCGCCCGCACGTCTTCGTCATCAACGCCAGCCGCGGCGGTATTCTCGACGAGGATGCGCTGGTTGACGCGCTGGAGCACGGCCGACTGGCCGGTGCCGGTCTCGACGTGTGGCAGCACGAACCCCGGATCGATCCGCGGCTGCTGGCGCTCCCTAACATCGTCATGACTCCGCACATGGGCTCCGCCACCTACGAGGGGCGGGTGGCGAGCGGAGACAAGGTGATCGCGAACATCCGCATGTGGGCCGACGGTCATCGTCCCCCCGATCAGGTGCTGGAAGGCTGGGCCTGAGCCGTGGCCCGATCACCGCTTTGTGACAAAGCTTTACGTAGCGGAACCCATCTCGCCCCGCATCATTCATCCGGCTCCTCAATCAAATCGGAGCCTAACACGATGCGCAACGCAGCCCTGGTCGCCGTTCTCGGCCTCGCCGCTCTCTCCACCTCGGCCTGCTCGACCTTGAAGGGGGCCGCAATCGGCGGTGCGGGCGGCGCGGGCGTTGCGGCCGCGACCGGCGGCAGCGTTGAAAAGGGTGCAGCCGTCGGTGGCGTCGGCGGCGCGGTAGTTGGCACGGTCGTCGACTGATGCCGGCAGGCAGGCCGCGCGTTCATTGCCGCGGCCTGCCCGTTCCTCAGTCGCCGGTCAGGATGCGGTCGACCAGTTCCTTGACGCTCGGCACGTAACCGTTCGAGTAGAACGGGTCGCGCTTGAAATTGTACGCGGCGTGGCCTGCGAACATCAAATTCTGCTCGACGTCGCCGCCGTGCGCGATCTCCTGCAGCGTCTTCTGGATGCAGAAGCTACGTGGGTCGGCCAATCGCCCGGTCGAATTGGTCTCGGTATCCGCCCAGCTCGAAAACAGGCACTGCGACAGGCAGCCCATGCAATCGGCCTGATCCTTGCGGATTTCGCCCTTCTCCAGCGGCGAGACGAACACCAACGTATTGTCGGGCGTCTTGAGCGCGTCGGTGAAGCCTTCACCAAACCACTGCCGCGCGCGCAGCAGGTCGTTGCGCGTCACCCAGAAGTTCTTGCCCTTCACGCCGACATCAAGCTGGAAGACATGGTCGCCCGCCTCCTGCGTCGAAAACGCGATCTGCCGCTCCGACCGCGCCTCAAGGTTGCGCAGGAACGGATTGCGCACCGCTGACGAGTAGAAACCGGTCGGCGAGAAGCGGTGAAGCAGAACGTCGCCCTCCTCCACGGTCATCAACCGCTGCTTCCAATCCTCAGGGATCGGGCTCTCGCGCGTCAGCAGCGGGCGCGTGCCGTACTGGAACGCGATCTGGCCTAGCTCGGGATTGTCGATCCACTCGTTCCAGTCGCGCAGATACCAGACGCCGCCCGCCATCACGATCGGCGTGGTGTCGGGAATACCGCCCTCGCGCATCGTCTCGCGCAGCGCCTTGACGCGCGGATACGGGTCTTCGGGACGCAGCGGGTCCTCGGCGTTCGACAGGCCGTTGTGCCCGCCCGCCAACCACGGGTCCTCGTACACCACCGCGCCGAGAAGTTCCGACACCTTGGAATACGCCCGCTTCCATAGCGCACGGAACGCCCGACCAGAGCTGACGATCGGCAGATAGTTGACGTTGTAGGACGCCGCGATCTCCGACAATTTGTACGGCATGCCGGCGCCGCAGGTTACGCCCGCGACCATGCCCTTGGTGCGTTCGAGCACGCCCTGCAGCACGCGCTGCGCACCGCCCATTTCCCACAATACGTTGATGTTGATCGCGCCCTTGCCGCCCGCAATCTCCCACGCGCGCTGGACCTGCTGCACCGCACCTTCGATTGCGTAGGCGATCAGTTCCTCGTGCCGCTCGCGACGGGTCAGCGCGCGGTAGACCTGCGGGATGATCTTGCCCTCGGGATCATAGCTGTCGGCGTTGACCGCGGACACCGTACCGATACCGCCCGCCGCCGCCCAGGCGCCCGCGGAGGCGTGGTTGGTTGCAGCGACGCCTTTTCCGCCCTCCACCAACGGCCACACTTCGCGACCGGCATAGACGATGGGGTTCAGGCCCTTGAACACGCTGCTGTCACTTCCCGACGTTGGTAATTCGGACCGCTATAAACCAAAGTCGCGACAAGGCGATAGCATTGCGTCAGGCAAGCGCCCCCGGCCGCCCCATCGCATCATTGTAGAGCGCGGCGTAGCGCGCGATCATCGCGTCTTCGTCGTAGAGCGCGCGCGCCTTGACCTGATTGGCGCGGCCGACGCGGGCGCGCAGATCGGGATCGGCGGCGAGCGCCTGGATCGCGTCGCGCAAGCGGACCTCGCCGTGATGCTCGGTGATGAACGGCGCATTCTCATCCGACACCATCGCGCGCACATCGCCGACCGGCGGCGCGACGATTGGCAGCCCGGCCGCCATCGCCTCCACCACGCTGATCGGAAATTGTTCGGACTTGGACGACAGCGCGAGCATGTCGAAATGTCGCATGAAGCGATACGGCCGGTCGAGAAATCCCGGCATCACCAGCCGGTCGTCGATCCCCATCCCCAGCGCGGCCTGCTCGATTGCGGCCTTCTCCGGGCCCTCGCCGACGATCACCAGACGAAACCGTGCCGACACGCCGCCAACGGCGCGGACGAGTTGCGGCAGGTCCTTGACCGCGCGCAGGCCCGCGACCGATCCGATCACGACTTCGTTGGCGCGGCGGACGAAGCCGGGGATTGCCTTTGCGTCAGGATCCTTCGCGTACAATCCGGTCGCGATGCCGTTGAGGATGCGGTGGACACGCGCGCGCGGCTGCTTCCAGGTCTCGAGCGCGATCCGCTCGAGACTGGTCGAGGGCACCACCAGCGCGTGCGCCGCGCCGAGTGCGAGACGGCGGTATATGTTGCGCTCGCGCTTCAACCCCGCAGCCTCGTCGGCGTTGAAGCCGTCCTCGTGATGAACGAGCGGTGGCGCGCCCTTGGCAAAGACGCGGCGCGCCATGACCCCGTCGATCGCACCCCAATTATACGTCAGCACCAGATCGAACCCGCGCATGTAGCGCGCGATCGCCTCGTAACGCGCAACCGAAGGCCGTCCGGTGAGCGGCGGCGCGTTCTGCGCGATCTCGTAAGCAATCCCGCGGTCGATCCGCGCGCGGGCGCCCAGCGCGCCCGGCATTCCCGACACGATCGTGTGTCGCGCACGGTCGCCGAACGCGTTCATCAATCGGACCGCGCGCGCTTCCTTACCGCCCAGATCAAAGGTCGAATGGAGGTGCAGGATCGAGATCGGTCGCGTCATGGCCGCAGGCATAGCCGCCGACACGCTAACGCGCACCTACCTACGCGGGCGGTGACGCGCGCAGAGCGTCCTTGGGTATGTGGGTAATCCGACAGGCAAGGTCGGCCTCTCCGCTCGCCACAATCCAATGGTCGCCGCCGTCGACGATGCCGGTCGTGAACACGACATTGTCGAGGTACATCTGCTCGGCGAGCGGCGCGGTCAGCGCGGGTGCCGGCTCCAGCAGCGGCGTGTGACAGGTCGCAATCGTCTTGGACGGATCGTCGAGGTCGAGCAGCGACCAATAGGTGCGATAGACGCCGACAACGCCGCTCGGCTCGACGCCGTGCCACAATGTCAGCCAGCCCTCCCGCCCCTCGACACTCGCGCGCACGGGCTGTGCGCCGCCGCCCATCCGTGCGGTGGCGACCGTCGCCGCGTGCGGGCGGATGCCGGGTTCGTCGTGCGGCTTCCAGTGCAGGGCGTCGGGCGAGGTGGCGAGGTTGATCGACGGGCCGGCGCGCCACGGCGAGTCAGGCGGATATGCGAAGTACAGGTCGCCGAGCGGCCGCGTCTGTGCCCAGAACTTGCCCCCGATCTGCCCCTCGAAGATCAGCATGTCCTTGTTCTGGTGATCGAGCACGATTCCCTCGAGCCGCCAGTCGAGCGCGTCGTCGCTGATGTAGAGCGTGGTCGAATGCCGCTCCGGGCTGACCGAGCAGGTCGTCATGTAATAGCGCCCGCCGACCCGGCTGATCCGTGCATCCTCGACGCCGTAGCATTGGTACGCCTGGCGCGGCGCGATCGCGCGATCGTAGTGGATCGCCTCGACGCGCGTGCCATTCGCGTCCAGCTCGACCGGCAGCAGCCACGACAATGAGGTGAGCGCCATCACCTTCCACCCGCCGCCGCGCATCATGAACTTGCGCGGATCGCTGGTGTCGACCAGCGCGAGCGGCCAAGCATCGAGCGTGTAGTTGCCTTGATTCCAGCGGATCGCGTGGACGTGGTCGTCCTTAATCGGCTGGCGCAGTGCCTCCGCCACGCGCACCATCATCAGCAAATTGCCATTCGGCAGCCGCGTCATGCCGGGATTGAACGCGCCAAGCACGTAGGTTTCGGCATCGATCCTGCCGCCAAGCGGCGAGCGCGACAGATCGATGTCGTCGGGCGTGAGGATCAGGGCGTCGTGCGCGAACTTGGGCGCTGGCTGCGTCATCGCTGCGTCACTCCCCGTCCTGGACGCGCGGGCTGATCGTCAGCCGCTGGATCACGGTGCGGCGCGGCTGGGTCAGCAGATAGTGGACACCGGCGGCGATATCCTCGGCGCGGAGCATCTTCTCGTCGCCGATTTGTTCGCGCTGTTCTTCGGGCGAAATGTCGGGCTGCTGCATGTCGGAGCCGGTCATGCCGGGCTCGACCAGTGCGACGCGGATGCCCTTCGGTCCGAGTTCGCGCCGCAGCGCGACCGAGAAGCCCTGGATGCCTGCCTTGATCCCGGCGTAGACGGTCGAGTGCGGGCCAAGGACATAGGCGCTCATCGATCCGACCAGCACAATGTCACCCTCCCCCATCGCCGCCGCAGCCTGATGCGCGAGCAGCAGATAATGCGTAAAGTTGAGCGAGATCGCGTGGCGCAGCGCCGGCTCGTCGAGCTCGGTCAATCCGGGCGCGCCAACCGCGGCATTGGCGACGACAACGTCGTACCCCCCCATCGCGTCGCGCGCCGCGTCGAGGAAGCGGCCGACGTTGTCCGGCTCGGCGAGATCGAGCACCACGCCGTCGCCCGCGCCGACCTCGCGAATGCGCGCGAGTGCGTCGTCCAGATGCTCGGGCGTGTTCGCGCCGATGAAGACGTGCGCGCCCTCCGCGGCGAGCAGAACCGCGATCGCGCGGCCGATCCCGGTCGAGCCGCCGCTGATGACCGCGCGTCGGCCCTTGAGCGGCAGGACGGCGGTATGCGCGTCTGCGATGTTCGTTTGCGTCATGAAGCGTCCTGTCGGTTCAGCCGCGAGACGCCCGAGCGATCAGCCCGGTTCCGCCACCTCGTCGAGCAGGCGCCGAACCGCGGCGAGCGCCTCCGGCTCGGCGAGCGTCGGTACGTGCCCGACCCGCGGTACCGTGACCAACGTCGCCTTGGGCGCTGCCGCAATCATCCGCTCGGCAGTGGCGGCGGACAGCATATCCGACCGTTCACCGCGGACGACCAGCACCGGCACCTCCGACAGGGCTGCGTAGGCACGCCACATGTCCGGTCCCGCCTCGTTGCCCGGCAGCCGGAACGGCTCGGCGATACGCGCATCGTAGTCGAGCACGATCCTACCGGCGCTGCTCAAGCGGTAGACGCGCTTCGCCATTGCCAGCCAGTCCTCGATCCCCCAGTCGGGATAGACCGCGCCGCTCGATTCCTGCAGCGCGCGTGCGGCATGCATCCAGGTCGGATGATTGCTCGACTTGCCGACGTAGCCACGCACCCGCGCCAGCCCCGCGGCCTCGATCTCCGGCCCGATGTCGTTCAGGACCGCACCGGCGATCCGCTCGGGCATCATGCCCGCCAGCAGCATCGCGACGATCCCGCCGAGCGAGGTGCCGATCGCAACGAAGCGCGTGATCCCGGCCGCCTCGACCAGCGCCGCCATGTCCTGCGCGTAGGTCAGCGGCACGTAGCTCATCGGGTCCTTGGCGAACGCACTCTCGCCGCGGCCGCGAAACTCGACCGCCAGCACCCGCCATTCGGGCGACAGCTGCTTGGCCAGATCGGCAAAGTCGCGCGCGTTGCGCGTCAGCCCGGGCATGCACAGGATCGCAGGCCTGTTCGCGTCCCCACGGTAGTCGCGCGCGTGCAGCCGCAGTCCGTCGGCCGACCACCAGTAGAAGTCGTCGAACGCTGCCCGATTTCCCGTCACGCTTGTACCCCGATCGCCTGTACCCCCATATCGACGCATGCCGATCGACCCGCAAGCGTACCGCCCCGAAACCTCGATCCTGGCGCTCGGCGACGGGTTTTACGACCCCGTGGAGGCCGCCAACTTCCCGCAGACGGTGCTGCGCTTTCGCAACGATCGCGCTGCGGAGGAGGTAGGATTAGGCACGCTCAGTGATGATGAATGGCTGGCGCATTTCGGCCGCTTCGCCCCCATGCTTGACACGCTGCCCCAACCGCTCGCGCTTCGCTATCACGGCCACCAGTTCCGCACCTACAATCCGGACCTCGGCGACGGACGCGGCTTCACCTTCGCGCAATTGCGCGATCGGAGCGGCCGCTTGCTGGACCTCGGCACCAAGGGATCGGGACAGACGCCGTGGAGCCGCTTCGGCGACGGTCGCCTGACGCTGAAGGGCGGCGTGCGCGAGGTGCTGGCGAGCGAGATGCTCGAGGCGCTCGGCGTGCCCACATCACGCAGTTTCTCGCTGATCGAGACCGGCGAGGCGCTGGACCGGGGTGACGAGCCGTCGCCGACGCGCTCGGCGGTGCTGGTGCGGCTCAGCCACGGTCATATCCGTATCGGCACCTTCCAGCGGCTCGCCTATCACCGCGACGAGCAGGGCTTGCGCGCGCTGACTGCTTACGTGCTGCGCAACCTGTACGGCGAGGACAGCGACGATCCTGTCCGCCTGCTCGACCTGGTCGTCCAACGCACAGCGACGCTCGCCGCGCGCTACATGGCGGCGGGGTTCGTCCACGGCGTGCTCAACTCGGACAACATCAACGTGACCGGCGAGAGTTTCGACTACGGCCCGTGGCGGTTCGCGCCCACATGGGACCCGACGATCGTCGCTGCCTATTTCGACCATGCCGGGCTCTACGCCTTCGGTCGCCAGGCGGAGGCGATTCACTGGGATGCGATGCAGCTCGCGGTCTCGCTGCGCCAGATCAGCGATGCCGACCCGCTGATCGCTGCGCTCGACCGCTTTCCCGACCATTACCAGCGCGCGGTTACCGCCGCGATCCTGTGGCGGCTCGGTCGCGCCCCGCGCGAGCACGAGCGCAACCGTGCATTGGTGCAGTCCGTCGAGCGCGCGCTGCGCACCAGCGGCGTCCCGATCGAGCGCTTCTTCTTCGACGTGTTCGCGCAAGCACTGCCGGCGAGCTACGGCACGGAATGGGACGACGTGCGCGCCGCGCTCGACGGCTACGAACCCCGTCGCGCGCGTGATCACGCCTTCTGGACGGGCGAACCCTGCGCCATGCTGATCGACGAGGTCGAGGCGATCTGGGCCGCGATCGACCGCGACGACGATTGGTCGCCGTTCCACGCCAAGGTGGCACGCATCCGCCAAATGGGACAAGCGCTCGGCGACTGACCCCTTTCGCTCGCCCGCCGTTGCGGTAAGGAACCGAAATGGGTGAGTTGATCTCGTTTGAGCCCGCGACGGGTGCAGAACTGTGGCGCGGTGCGACGAGCGACGTCGATCTCGAGGTTGCCACCGCGCGCGACGGGTGGGTCGCCTGGGCGGCGCGTCCCGTCACCTTCCGTATCGAGACGATGCGCCGCTTCGCCAACGTAGTGCGCCAGCGCGCCGATGCCTTCGCCGACGTGATCGCGCGCGAAACGGGCAAGCCGCTCTGGGAAGCGAAGACCGAAGTCGATTCGGTCATCGCCAAGGTCGACATCTCGGTCAGCGCCTATGCCGAGCGCACCGCGCAGCGCCGCATGGACGCGCCGATGGGCAGCCGCATGGCGCTTCGGCACAAGCCGCACGGTGTGCTGGCGGTGCTCGGCCCCTACAACTTTCCCGCGCACCTGCCCAATGGCCACATCGTGCCGGCGCTGATCGCGGGCAATGCGGTGGTATTCAAACCGTCGGAGAAGACGCCCGCGACCGGCGTGTTCCTGTGCGAGTGCATCCACGCGGCGGGCGTGCCCGACGAATGCATGCGCGTCGTGATCGGTGGGCCCGATGAGGGGCGCAAGCTCGCCGCGCACGATGGAATCGACGGGCTGCTGTTCACCGGCTCGGCGCGCACCGGCCTCGCGCTCAACCGCGCCTTCGCCGAAAAGCCGGAGAAGATCCTGGCGCTTGAGATGGGCGGCAACAACCCGATCATCGTGTGGGACACGCCCGACCTCGCCGCGGCGGCGGTGCTGGTCGCGCAATCGGCCTTCACGACCGCCGGACAGCGCTGCACCGCCGCGCGCCGGCTGATCGTGCAGGAAAGTCTGGCCGAGGAGTTTCTGGCCGAGCTCAACCGGCTGACCGGTCGCCTGATCGTCGGCCGCCCACACGACGATCCGCAGCCGTTCATGGGCCCGGTGATCGACAATGAAGCCGCCGACGGGCTGACCGAGAGTTTCCTCGCGCTGATGATGCGCGGCGGGCGCCCGATCCGCCATATGGCGCGCCCCGATCCCGAGCGGCCGCTGCTGAGCCCCGGCATCATCGACGTGACCGACCTGCCCGATCGTCCCGACATCGAGCTGTTCGGTCCCCTGCTTCAGGTCATCCGCGTCGACGATTTCGACGCCGCGATCGCAGAGGCCAACAACACCCGTTACGGCCTGTCCGCCTCGCTCGTCAGCCAGACACCGATCCTCTACGACCGCTTCTGGGCGGGGGCGCGCGCCGGCATCGTCAACTGGAACAAGCCGACCAACGGCGCGTCCTCGTCGGCGCCGTTCGGCGGCATCGGCTGGTCGGGCAATCACCGGCCGAGCGCCTATTACGCGGCGGATTATTGCGCCTATCCCGTCGTGTCGAACGAGGCGGAGGCGGCGCGCGCGTCGATCGGCATCGGCTTGACCGATGGCTGATACAGGGTGGCTAATCGGGGGC
>NZ_CAJYVU010000076.1 GCF_913778135.1 uncultured Sphingomonas sp.
ACCGGGATCAAGGCTGCGGCGTGAAGGTTCGCATCCTCGGCTCGGGCACATCCTCCGGCGTGCCGCGGATCGGCAACGACTGGGGTGCCTGCGACCCGGACGAGCCGCGCAATCGGCGAACGCGCGCCTCGATCCTGATCGAGCACGAGGGTACGCGCATCCTGGTCGATACCGGGCCTGACATGCGCGAACAATTGCTCGCCGCCAGTGTCGGCGCGGTCGATGCCGTGATCTGGACGCACGCGCACGCCGACCATGTGTTCGGCATCGACGATCTCCGGCAAGTCTATCACGCGCGCGGCACACCCGTGCCCGCCTGGGCACGCCCGAAGACCGCTGCGCTGCTGCATCAGCAGTTCGGCTACGTATTCGAGGGAAGCGGGGGCTATCCGCCAACCGTCGATCTAGGTGTTGTCGACGAGGAGCTAGTGATCGGCGATATTCGCGTTCGCGTAATCGATCAGCCGCACGGGTCGATCACTTCGGCGGGACTAAGATTCGAGGCCGGCGGCGTCGCGATCGGCTACGCCACCGACGTGAGCGGCATGACCGATGCCATGCGCGCGTTGTACGGCGACCTAGACGTCTGGATCGTCGATGCGCTCCGACGGCATCCGCATCCGTCGCATGCCGATCTGCCCACCGTCCTCGGCTGGATTTCCGATCTGTCTCCGAAGCATTCTGTGCTGGTCCACATGGATCAGTCGATGGATTATCGTACTTTGTGCGGCGAGCTGCCGGCGGGGATCGAGCCGGGCTATGACGGATGGGAGCGCCATTGGTGAGCGGTCACGTTAGTCAGGCGCTAATATATGCATTGCTGTTGGTATTGCCGCTGTCGGCACTCGCAGCGCGGCGACTGCCGACGCGAACCGTGCTGCTTTACGCGGGGGCGTGGTTGGTGATCTTTGGCGGCGCGTTCGTCCTTGTAGCGCTGCTCGCACCCTAACCATCTCGCCATGCTTTACATAATGTCTATTATCGATCTTGTGTTTGGATCTGATTTGCGATGATTGATCGTCTCCTCGGCATCATGCGCCGGCTCCGCTCGCCCGATGGTTGCGATTGGGATCGCGCGCAGACGTTCGAAACCATCGCACCGTACACGATTGAAGAAGCTTACGAGGTCGCCGACGCGATCACACGCCGTGACATGGAAGATCTGAAGGACGAACTCGGCGACCTCCTTCTTCAGGTCGTGTTCCACAGCCGCATCGCGGAGGAAGACGGCCTTTTCACCTTTGACGATGTCGCCGCCACGATCAGCGACAAAATGGAGCGCCGCCATCCGCATATCTTCGGCGACGCGTCCGACGGTGGTCACCATCTGTGGGAACAGGTCAAGGCCGCCGAGCGCAAAGCAAAAGGCGCGGCCGGTACACTGGACGGCGTCGCGCTCGCTCTTCCGGCGCTTCAACGGGCCGAGAAAATTCAGAACCGCGCGGCGCGCGTCGGGTTCGACTGGCCCGATGTCGACGGCCCGCGCGCCAAGATCGACGAGGAACTTGCCGAGGTCGCGGCTGCGAAGACCGCGGACGAGCGTGAGGATGAGATCGGCGATCTGCTGTTTGCGACCGTCAACTGGGCGCGCCATCTGGGTGTCGACGCCGAGGCGGCGCTGCGGCGCGCGACCGCCAAGTTCGAGCGACGCTTTCGCGCGATGGAGCAATCGAGTGACGAGTTCGCCTCGCTCTCTCTCGATCAGAAAGAAGCATTGTGGCAGCAGGTTAAGCGCGCCGAGGTGGACCCCGGCTGACCCGCTACCCGCCTAATCGGCCCGCTGCTGAAACCGCTCGAAATCCCGCTCCGCCATACGCACCTCGTAGCGCGCGCGGTCGGCTTCGATGTCCTGCGACAGAACCTCTCCGTGCTGATGCAGCCAAGCCGCAGCTGCACCGTCGGCGGGATCGAGCGTGACGACATAACGTCGATGACCCGTGGTCAGGCGCGCCGCTGCCTGGCGGACGAGGTTCTCGACCCCTTCCCCGGTCAGCGCCGAGAGCGTCATCACGTCCTCGCGTCGCTCGGCATCCGCCATCAGCGCGTCGCGATCGGCGGGATCGATCAGGTCGAGCTTGTTCCACGCCTCGATCCGCGGTGTTGTCTCGGCTACACCGATCTCCTCCAGAACCGCTTCCACATCGGCACGCTGCGCCTCGGTATCGGGATGCGCGATATCGCGGACGTGGATCAGCAGGTCGGCGGATACGACCTCCTCCAGCGTTGCCTTGAATGCCGCGACCAGTTGCGTCGGCAGTTCCGAGACGAAGCCGACCGTGTCCGACAGAATTGCCTTGTCGAGACCGGGCAGCGAAATCTGCCGGAGCGTCGGATCCAGCGTCGCGAACAGCAGGTCCTCCGCCATCACGTGACTGCCGGTCAGACGATTGAACAGCGTCGACTTGCCCGCATTGGTATAGCCGACAAGCGCGATCACCGGCCAGGGTGCCCGCTGACGTCGCTCGCGGTGAAGCCCACGGGTGCGTGTCACCTGATCGAGCTCGCGCCTGAGGCGAGCCATCCGGTCGCGGATCAATCGCCGATCCGCCTCGATCTGCGTTTCACCAGGACCACCGAGAAATCCGAAACCGCCGCGCTGCCGCTCCAAGTGTGTCCAGCTGCGAACCAGCCGCCCCGACTGATAGTCGAGGTGTGCTAGTTCGACCTGCAAGCGACCCTCGGCCGTTGCCGCTCGTTCCCCGAATATTTCGAGGATCAGTCCGGTCCGGTCGATCACCTTGGTTTCAAGCGCGGTTTCGAGATTGCGTTGTTGGATCGGAGTCAATGCGCCGTCAAAGACAATCAGCTGCGCTTCCTCCATCCGCACGCGCGCAGCCAGTTCCTCGATCTGACCGCTGCCGATCAGCGTCGCAGCCCGCGGTGCGCGGACGCGGAGCGCGACACGTTCGACCACCTCGACGCCGATCGCGGCGGCCAGGCCTGCGGTTTCGTCCAAACGGGCCTCCGCGTCGCGCGACGATCCACCGAGATCGGGAAACACCACGATCGCCTTCGCGCCGCGTGCGAAGTCGTCGCGGTCGCGCTCGAACCCGGCGCTCATGCGCGCACCTGCACCATCGGCACCCAGATCAATCCTCGTCCTGCTCCTCGGCAAGGTTGAGCGGTCGCGACGGCTGGATCGTCGACACGGCGTGCTTGTAGACGAGCTGCGACATGCCATCGCGCTGGAGCAGCATGCAGAACAGGTCGAACGCCGCGATCGCGCCTTGCAGCAT
>NZ_CAJYVU010000077.1 GCF_913778135.1 uncultured Sphingomonas sp.
ACCTTGAAACCGGCTTCGGCGAGCTGCCACGCGGCCTCCGAGCCCGCGAGCCCGCCGCCGATCACGTGAATGTCATGGGTCATGCGCAGGGCAGATAGCGCCTGGGGATCGCGCCGCAAGCGCGGCGTCAGCGCGAGGCGACGTTCACCAGCGCGTCGATCGCAGCCTGCAGGATGTGCGCCGCGGCGGCGGAGTCGATCCGCTCGGCGCGCTTGGCGCGGCTCACATCCTGCTCGATCAACGCGCGTTCGGCGGCGACCGTCGACCAGCGCTCGTCCCACAACAGGGTCGGCAAGTTCATGTCGGCGCAGTTGCGCGCAAACGCACGCGCCGACTGGCTGCGCGGGCTAACGCTGCCGTCGAGGTTGAGCGGCAGACCCATGACGAGGCCGACGACGTGCTGCGCCTGTACCAATCGCATCAGCTCAGCCTTGTCGGCGGTGAACTTCGTGCGGCGGACCAGCGGGGCAGGGCTGGCGAAACTCCACCCGGCGTCGCACAGCGCCGTGCCGATCGTCTTGGTGCCGAGGTCCAGTCCAAGCAGGCGCCCGCCGTTCGGCAGCCTGGCGGCGAACTCGCCTGCGTCTGTGGTGATCATTGCGCCGTCATCCGACGCGCGGCATCGGCGCGAACGTTGGCCCAGAACAGGCTATAGTCATAGACGTGGTAGTTGTTGCCCGGCAGCACGTAAGGGCCGACATCGGGCGGCGATCCGATCAGCAGCAATCCGCGAGCGTCGCAGTGCGCGCCAACGGTGTCGGGGCGAAGCTGCGCGTTCGACAGGTCCTCGCTCGGGTAAAGCGTGCCAAGGTTGGCGCTGGCCGGTGCGGCGGTAAACGGCACGCCAGTAATCGGATTGGTGCACAGCATCCGCGTTCCCTTTCGCGGACGACCATCGAAGCCGGTGGTGCGATCGTAATTGTCGGTGATCAGCGACGGATCGGCGGGCTCGGCGAAGCTCTGCCACGACAAGATGCAGCCGCGCTGGTCGGCGCGCGCGCAGGCGGGCAGGCCGAGCGAGGCGAGGTCGGTCGCGGTCGAGACCGGCCAACCGACGACATAGGCCGCAACAATGCGGCGGGCGAGCGGCTTGCCGGCGACGCGATCGCGCAGCAGGTGCGTCAGGTGCAGCCCGCCCTGGCTGTGACCCGCGAGGATGATTGGCCGGTCGGGATCGACCTGCGCCACGAAGGCGTCGAATGCGGCGAGTACGTCGCGATAGGCCTGATCGAGCGCGCGGCTGGCATTCGCCTGATCGGTCAGGAAGGCGCCGAATGTCGCCTGATGATAGCGCGGCGCCCAGATCTCGCCGACCGCGTTGAAGGCGCTCGCTTGCCCGCGCAGGAACAGCGCAGCGCGGTCGTTCGCCTCCTTGTCGTCGAGCGGCGCGTTCCAATGCGCGCGGTTGAGGTACGAGGTCGGGTGGATGAAGAACACCGCGGCGCCGCCCGGCTGACGACGCGGCTGCTCGCCCGCGGGCGTCCATAGCGCGGGGTTGTTCGCGATGTCGGGCCGCGCAAGCCACAGCTTGGCGTCTCGGTAATCCGCCGGTGTCAGCCCGCGAACGGCGCGGAAGTCCTCACCCGGCACCATCGCCGCACGCATCAGCTCGACGCCCCAGATCCGATAGGCGAGCAGCCCGGCAAGCACGAGGACGATCAGCCCGGCGACGATGTAGAGGAATTTGCGAACCAAGGGCGTGGTGTCCGGACGAAAGCGGGAGACGAAACGGCTCCTTCCGCTCTGCCGCAGCGCCCGCCTGCGCGCAATCGTTGCGGTTGCGCGCGGGCGGGCGCTGGTGGTAGCGGCGCGGTCATGTCCGTAGACACAGCAACCGTTAAACGCGTGGCCAAGCTCGCGCGGATCGCGATCCGTGACGAAGAGGCCGAGCGCCTCGCGCCGGAACTCGGCAACATCCTGGGCTGGATCGAGCAACTGGGCGAGGTGGATACTTCGTCCGTGCAGCCGATGACCGCGGTGATTCCCAACCACCTGCGGCTGCGCGACGACGTCGTGACCGATGGCGGCATCCGCGCAAAGGTGCTCGCCAACGCACCCGAGGGCGAGCACGGCTTTTTCACGGTTCCGAAGGTGATCGAATAGTGAGTGACCTGACCGACCTGGGTATCCGCCAGATCCGCGACGGCGTGGCGAACGGCGACTTTTCCGCGCGTGAGGTGGCGATCGCTTTCAACGCTGCGGTTGCCGCCGCCAAGCCGCTCAACGCGTTCATCGTCGAGACGCCAGACCACGCGCTCGCCGCCGCCGACAAGGTCGACCAGGCGCGTGCCGCGGGTGAGACCTTGCCATCGATGGCGGGCGTGCCGATCGGCATGAAGGACCTGTTCTGCACCAGCGGCGTGCAGACTACGGCCGCCAGCCTCATCCTCGAAGGCTTCAAGCCCGAGTATGAGTCGACCGTCTCGCAAAAGCTGTGGGACGCGGGCGCAGGGATGCTCGGCAAGCTGAACCTTGACCAGTTCGCGATGGGGTCGTCGAACGAGACGAGCTATTTCGGCAACGTGGTCAGCCCGTGGCGACGCAGCGACGGCGGCAATGCGCAGCTCGCACCCGGTGGATCGTCGGGCGGTAGCGCCGCGGTGGTTGCGGGGCGGATCGCGCCGGGCGCGACGGGTACCGACACGGGCGGCTCGATCCGGCAGCCGGCGGCGTTCGTCGGCATCTCTGGCATCAAGCCGACCTACGGGCGCTGCTCACGCTGGGGTACAATCGCCTTTGCCTCCTCGCTCGATCAGGCCGGGCCGATGGCGCGCGACGTGCACGACTGTGCGATCATGCTGGAGGCAATGAGCGGGTTCGACGCGAAGGACGCGACCTCGCTCGATCTGCCGGTCCCGCAGTGGGAGGCGGGGCTGAACGCCAGCATGGCGGGCAAGCGCGTCGGCATCCCGCGCGAGTACCGCGTCGACAACATGCCCGAGGAGATCGAGGCATTGTGGCAGCAGGGCATCGCTTGGATGAAGGATGCCGGCGCCGAGATCGTCGAGGTTTCGCTGCCGCACACGCGCTATGCGCTGCCGGCCTATTACATCATCGCGCCGGCGGAGGCGTCGTCCAACCTCGCGCGCTACGACGGCGTGCGCTATGGTCAGCGTGACTTGCCCGAGGGGGCGAACCTTCAGGACATGTACGCCGCGACGCGCGCGGCAGGGTTCGGCGACGAGGTGAAGCGGCGCATCCTGATCGGCACCTACGTGCTGTCGGCGGGGTTCTACGACGCGTATTTCACGCAGGCATCGAAGGTCCGCGCGCTGATCGCGCAGGATTTCGAGCGCGCGTGGGAGCGGTGTGATGTGCTGCTCACCCCGACCGCGCCATCGGCCGCGTTCGCGCTGGGCGAGAAGAGCGCCGATCCGTTGGCGATGTACCTGAACGACGTCTTCACCGTGCCGTCCTCGCTCGCTGGCTTGCCGGCGATGAGCGTGCCGGGCGGGCTCGACAAGGCGGGCTTGCCGCTCGGGCTCCAGGTCATCGGCCGTGCGCTCGACGAGCAGGGCGTGCTGAACGCGGCGCTTGCGATCGAGGAACGCGCGGGCTTCACCGCGCGGCCCGACCGGTGGTGGTGATGCACGAGGGCACGGCGTACGTGGAAGCGAAATGACGAACATGGAAACATCCTACCGCATCAAGGGCGCAACCGGTGACTGGGAGGTCGTGATCGGCCTCGAGGTGCACGCGCAGGTGACGAGCAACGCCAAGCTGTTCTCGGGCGCGGCGACCGCGTTCGGCGCGGAGCCGAACAGCCAGGTCAGCTTGGTCGACGCGGCGATGCCGGGGATGCTGCCGGTGCCAAACCGCGAGTGCATCCGTCAGGCGGTGCGCACAGGAATGGCGATCGACGCGCAGATTAACAAATGGTCGCGGTTTGACCGCAAGAACTATTTCTACGCCGATCTGCCGCAGGGGTATCAGATCAGCCAGCTCTACCATCCGCTGGT
>NZ_CAJYVU010000078.1 GCF_913778135.1 uncultured Sphingomonas sp.
CGTTCGCGCGCGAGTTCGTCGACTTCACCCATGATCGAGTCGAGCGTGGAGCGGCCGTTGTCGCTCTCATGGTCGCGACGAGACTTGAGCGTGCCATCGCTCAGCAACGCCTCGAGCGCGACACGGCCACGTGCGACGCGGCTCTTGATCGTGCCGACCGCTACGTTGCAGATTTCGGCGGCTTCCTCATAGGCGAAACCACCGGCACCAACGAGGATCAACGCCTCGCGTTGCGGCTGCGGCAGGTGCATCAGCGCACGCTGCATGTCCGCCAGCTCGACGTGCTTGTCCTGGCTCGCCGGCGCCGCGAGTACGCGGTCGGCGACCAGATCGTCCCACTCACCCTTAAAGCGCGCGCGCCGCATCTGCGACAGAAACAGGTTGCGCAGGATGATGAAGGTCCACGCGCGCATATTGGTGCCGGCCTGGAACCGCTTGCGCGCCGCCCAAGCCTTCAACAACGTTTCCTGCACGAGATCGTCGGCGAGATCGCGGTTTCCCGACAAAGAACGACCAAAGGCGCGAAGGTGCGGAATGACCTGCGCCAGTTGCGCCTTGAACTCGGGATCGGAGAGCGAGACGTGCTCGACGGGCGCAATGCCGTCGGCGCCCGGCGCGCTCACTGGGGATTGGGTCATGCCGCTCCGTTGCATAGGCTTCGCCCCGCCACCGGGCACGTTCGCCTGTCCAAGATAATCACCGTCGGTCGGCTTTGCCACCCCTACGAACATCTAACGCCCCGATCAGAACAGCAGAAGTGCGGCGAAGATCACGATGATCAACACGAGCGATGCGCCGAGGACGTAGCGCCCGACGCCCGGGGTCGACGCTGCGCGCGCCTGATCGGTTTCCACGTGAACGCGTCCGTCGTCATTCGTCATGGTCGTTCAACCCCGCTGAACCGTTTTGGGTCCGTATCGAACGAACGAACCATGACGATGTTTCGTTCGCACTCAGGCCGGAACGGTGCTCTGGTCGAAGAACAGCGCCTGGCTGATCGCCGCCTTCACGGTCGAACGCTGGAACGGCTTGGTGATCAGGAACGTCGGCTCGGGCCGCTCGCCCGTCAGCAGTCGCTCGGGAAAGGCGGTAATGAAGATCACCGGCACGTTGAACTCGGCGAGGATGTCCTTAACCGCATCGATCCCCGAGCTGTCGTCGGCCAGCTGAATGTCGGCGAGCACGAGACCGGGCCGGTCCTCCATCGCGAGCGCCACCGCCTCATCGCGCGTCACGGCGACACCGGTCAGCTCGTGACCCAAGTCGCGCACGATACTTTCGATATCCATCGCGATGATCGGCTCGTCCTCGATGATCATCACACGCGCGCGCGTCTGCTTCTCGATCTCGGCCAGTGCTTCGTTGACCAGCTCCTCGACGCGCTGCGTGTCGGCGTCGATCAGATAGGCCGCGTCCTCGGGCGTGAACCCTTCCATTGCGGTCAGCAGCAGTGCCTGGCGCGACAGCGGGCTCATCCGTGCCAGTCGGGCACGCGCAATCGCCTCCGAATCGTCGACGCCACCGGCGTCCACGTCTTCTTCGATGTGCGCCGAGTTCCAGATCGCCTGAAAGGTACGATACAGCCCTAGGCGCGGATCGACGTCGCGCGGAAATTCCTCGGGAGCCGCAACGATCGCCTCCAGCGTGGCGCGAACGTAGCGGTCGCCCTGCATCTGGCTGCCGGTGAGCGCGCGGCCGTAGCGGCGCAGAAACGGCAGATGCGGAGCGAGTTGTTGACCCAACGACATGTGTAGAAAGCCCTCCCTTGGACAAGGACGCCGGACGGCGCTTGCCCGTTTCAATCGCGCGACTTAATCGCCCAGGACGCTGGCCCCCGGTTCGAGATTTTCGTCACTCGCAGCGGGAACCATCGAGAAGCTGTTTGGTTTCATCGCTCCAACGCGGGGACACACGCGTACAAAGGGCTACAGTTATTTCTTTCGTCCAGCCTCCCGCCGCGTGGGGGCGATTGGGGGGCATGCGTTGACGTCCGAGAAGAAGCTGCCGGATAAGCCGAAGAAGAGCACGGCGGCACAGTCGAAGAACCGCGACATGGGCTCGGCGCTGCGATCGGTGTACCAGAAAACCGTCGAAGAGGCCGTGCCCGACGATCTGATGTCACTCCTCGGCAAGCTCGACTGACGGTGTCATGACCGACGTGTCTGCCGCTGGCGTCACGCGGGACGCGCGGCAAGATTATCTTGCGCGCTGGCCGACCGGCGCAAAACTGTTCCTGATCTTAAGCCTCGCGCTGCTTCCGCTCGCGCTAATCGCAGTGTTCGCGACGTTGCGGGTCACCCAGATTGCCGACACGGAATTGCGTTCACACCTGCGCGTCGCCGCAGCCGAGAGCAGTCGCTCGATCTCGATCGAGCTGGTCGGCGACATGACGGCGCTCAGGGTCGCGCTCGACGCACTGACGCTTGATCCAGCAAATGCCCCGAGTTGCGCCCGAGTCCAGGGTGTCTTCGCCCAGCAATCCGTCGCTGGCGCTGAGTTTGTAATCCTCGACGGCGCTGGTCGCGTCATCTGCGGACGCGAATTTGCGGGCGCACAGCGAGCCGCTAACGAGCCGGCCTCGTCGGGCACGACCGCACACTTCGTCGCGGATCGTGGGCTGGTGCTTCGCGTCAGCGGTGATGACCGGGGTTTAAGCGGCGCCGCCTTCTTCCCCCGCAAGTTCCTGTCGAAAATTGGACAACCGAGCGGCTTCTCCTCCGATTACGGCGCGACGCTGGTCGACGAGGACGATCGGCTCACGCTCGTGCCGCTGGCACGCGAACGGACCTTCGAGCGGCGTGAGGCCATACGCGAGGATCTCGGCATCGCCAATCTGGTGCTGGAAATGCAGGTACGCAGCGCGCCGATCGGGTCGCCGCTGATCCTCGCGCTCGCGCTGCCGCTGCTGATGTGGGCGGCGGCGGCGGCGATCGCATGGTTCGTCGTGGATCGTCTGCTGATCGCACCGTTGCGCTCGCTGCGCAGCAGTATCGCGGCCTACGAGCCCGGCGACGAACCCGATGCCGCTTTGTACCGCGCGCTCCCGGCACAGGAACTGCGCGATCTGGGCGAAACGTTCCGCGCGCTCAGCCGCACGGTCGCGGTCCACGAGGCCGGTCTGGCCGAAGGATTGGTCCGACAAACCAAGCTGACCCGCGAGGTGCACCACCGGGTCAAGAACAACCTGCAGGTCATATCCAGCCTGATCAACTTCCACGCGCGCGGCGCCAAGTCGCCCGAGGCGTCGCAGGCGTACAGCTCGATTCAACGGCGTGTCGACGCACTGGCGGTAGTGCACCGCTATCACTTCGCAGAGATGGAAGAGAACCGTGGCGTCAGCATGCGCTCGGTCTTTAGCGAACTGTCGTCGAACCTGCGCGCAACCGCGCCCGAACATACCCAGATCGGGATCGGGTTAGAGGTCGACCCGCTCTACGTCACGCAGGACGTGGCAGTACCGGTCGCGTTCCTGATTACTGAATTGGTCGAACTCGCCATGACGTGCGACGCCTCGCCGCAATTCCGCATCACGCTGCGGGCCGGTCCTGAACCCGATCGAGCAATGCTGCGCGTTTCCTCGCGTGCGCTGATCGACAGCGATTGCCTGCGCGACGGCCTGAAAAATCGCTTTGGGCGCGTAATTGAGGGACTGACGCGTCAGCTGCGGTCGACGCTGCAACACGATCCGTTGTCGGGTGCGTATGAGGTGAAGATCACCACAATCGACAGCGACTAAGGCTTATATTTGCCCTTTCGCCAAGGTTCGTTGCCCTTGCCATTTTTGGAAATTGCGCCTGACTCGCGTTGTCCAAGAAAAAGCCGGATCGGTGCGGAACCCCCATACCAACATGACGTTCTACATCCCGGACCGCGACTAAACGCCCCCCGCTCTCGCGGTCCACGACATAGGCCCGGAAGCATCAACCCCTCCCCCCCCGGTGATGCTTCCGGGCCTTATTTCTTTCACTTCATGATCGGCACGCGGGCGGAACGAACCTGCCATGCGCGCATTGAACCGCCAGGCATCAAGCCGAGCAGGAGATGTTTCAATGCGTAAGATCGTGGCCGTCGCAATCCTGGCCAGTGCCCTGACCCTCGGGGCATGCAACACCATCGAAGGCGCAGGCAAGGACGTATCCTCGGCCGGACAGACGGTGGCGAAGACCGCGGACGACGCGAAGTAAGCGCAAGCGCTCTCAGCGGAGCCTGAACAGGCGGTCGGCGTAAGTCGACCGCCTTTTTCGTATCAAGTGCCGTACGAAAAGATGAGAATTCCAATCGAAGACCAGCGAAGACACACGGCGCATTCGCCTTCGGCAGCGATCTTCAGGTAGCCGCTTGCCCAGCCTCACGCGCCCGCCGCCGTTCGGTGAACCAGATACCGACGATCGCCAGTTCGTAGAGGATCACCAGGGGTATCGCGAGCAGCAGTTGTGATCCCACGTCGGGTGGCGTCAGCACAGCCGCGATCGCGAAGGCGGCGACGATCGCGTAGCGCCGCGCTGCGATCAACTGCTTGCGCGTGACGACCCCGGCCCGCTCCAACAGCATCAGCAGCACGGGCAGCAGGAACGCCGCACCGAAACCGAACAGGAATTGCATGATGAAGGAAAGGTAATTGCCCACGGCGGGCAGCGCTTGTTGCTGCACCCCGCCGATCATGCCGGTGTAACCGAGCAGGAAGTGGAGGGCCATCGGCACGGCGACGTAATAGGCCATTGCCGCGCCCATGATGAACAACACCGGCGTCGCGAGCAGGAACGGCAGCAGTGCGCGCTTCTCCTTGCGGTACAGGCCCGGCGCGACGAACTGCCACAGCTGGTTGGCAATCACCGGGAACGACAACATCATCGCGGAGAAGAACGCGACCTTCACCTGAACGAAGAAGGCCTCGAAAATCTGCGTGTAGATGACGGTCTTCTGTCCCGCGTGCAGCAGTGGCTGCACAAGGAACGCGAAAATGTCCTCGGCGAAATACCAGCAGACAAAGAACGCCGCGGTGATCGCCGCGATACAATAAAGCAGGCGACGGCGCAGCTCGAGCAAATGGTCGAGCAGCGGCGCGCGCGATTCGTCCAGTTCCTCGCTCACGCCGCGTCCTCGCTCATGATTGCGCCTTGTCGACCGGTGCAGGCTTCTCGGAAGGTGGTACGTGGTGCGCGCCCGCGTCGTCCGACGCCGTACCCACGTCAGCGTCGCTGGCGCCGACGCGCGGGTGCTCAATCAACTGCGGCTGCGCAACCATGACCGGGTCTGTCTCTTCACCCGCGGGCGCAGGCAGCGCCGCGTGCCCATCGCCGGCGTCGGACAGTGGGTTGGCATGCTCGCGCATGATCCGCTCGTTCTCCGCCTTCCACTTCTTTTCCATTTCGGCGAGTTCAGCCTCGCGGACCATCTCGTCGAAGCCGGAGCGGAACTGGCGCCCGACCGCGCGCGCGCGACCGACCCAGTAACCGACGACGCGCAGCGCCTTCGGCAGGTCCTTCGGGCCGATCACCACCAGCGCGATGAACGCGACCAGCAGGAATTCGGACGGGGCGATGTCGAACATTCAGCGCAGCCGGACTGATTCGGATCGGGTCAGCGATCCTCGCGGACGCGATCGGCATCGCGCTCGTAAGCCGGGTGCGCCGATGACTGCGCCTCGATGCGCGGCTTGGGGCGGGTCGTCTCCTCGTCTTCCTCGGCCATGCCCTTTTTGAAGCTCTTCACACCCTTGGCGACGTCGCCCATCATGGCGGAAAAACGGCCACCGCCGAGCAGCAGGATCGCGATCACCGCGAGGACGAGGATATGCGGAAGGCTGAAACTGCCCATGACGTAGTCTCCTGTTCGCGCTCTATCTAATCGTCGTCGTCCGCCTTTGCTACCTCGACCTGCTCAAGCGCGACATTGACCGGATCGAGCAACCCGGCGGCGCGCAGGTCTTCGATGCCGGGCAGATCGCGACGTGAGGCAAGCCCGAAATGCGCGAGAAACTCGGGCGTGGTCGCGTAAGTGAGCGGACGCCCGGGCACTTCGCGCCGACCGGCGGGGCGGACCCAGCCAGCCTCCATCAGCACGTCGAGTGTCCCGCGCGAGATCTGCACGCCGCGAATCGCCTCGATATCGGCGCGGCTGACGGGTTCGTGATAGGCGACGATCGCTAGCGTCTCGATCGCGGCGCGACTGAGGCGGCGCTGCTCCTCGCGGTCGCGGCGAAGCAGATGCGCCAGATCTGGCGCGCTCTGGAAATGCCAGCGTCCGCCACGCTCGACCAGTTCGACACCGCGGCCCGCGTAATCTCGCGTGAGGCGGCCAAGTGCCGCCCGCACGTCGGTGACGCCCGTGTGGGCGCGGATGGTGTCGGGCGACAGCGGCTCGGTCGCCGCGAACAGAACCGCCTCGACCGCGCGCACGTCGTCGTCGGGCGGGTTCATCGTATTGACCGGAGGTAGAGCGGCGCGAAGGGTTCGGCCTGACGCAACTCCACACGGCCCTGACGCGCCAGCTCGAGTGCGGCGAGGAACGACGAGGCAAGCGCCGAGCGACGCAGCTGCTCCGACGCCGCTTCGGGGAGAAATCGCCCGATCGCCTGCCAGTCGACGACCGATCCGACCATCGCCGCGACCCGCTCCAGCGCGGCGTCGAGCGTCATCACCTCGCGGTCCTGCACGACATGCATGACCGGTCGCGTGCGCGCGCTGACACGGCCGTAGGCGGAGATCAGATCGTACAGCCCGGCCGTCCAGTTGCTACGCCGCATTGTCCGCAGTCCCTCGGGCGCGCCGCGCGTGAACACGTCGCGACCCAGCCGATCGCGCGCCATCAATCGTGCGCCGGCCTCGCGCATCGCTTGGAGCCGCTCCAGCCGAAGCTGCAGCCGCAGCGCGAGTTCCTCGGGATCGGGTTCGACGGCGGGATCACGCGGCAGCAGCAGCGCGCTTTTCAGATACGCGAGCCAAGCCGCCATCACGAGGTAATCGGCCGCGAGTTCGAGCCTGGTGCGCCGCGCGCGCTCGATATAGGCGAGGTACTGCTCGACCAGTGCGAGGATCGAGATCTGCTTGAGGTCGACCTTCTGCGCGCGCGCGAGGCTGAGCAGCACGTCGAGCGGCCCTTCCCACCCGTCGAGATCGAGCAGCAATTGCTCGGGCGCGGCCATCGCCTGCGCGCTCAGGCGAGCGCCAGCAACGCGTCGCGCTTGGCGGTCAGCTCGGCGAGATCGCCCGCGGATTTCCCCACGCTCGACATTGCCGCGTCGAGCCGCTCGCGACCGCGCAGGGTGATGTCGGGCAGCGCGGCGGCGATCGCTTGCATCTCGTTCATGCGCGCCCAGCAATCGAGCACCACGTCGCACCCTGCCGCGATCGCGCCGGCGGCCTTCTCGGCCGGCGTACCCGACAGCGCCTTCATGTCGATGTCGTCGGTCATCAAGAGGCCTTGGAACCCGATACGCTCGCGAATAATCTGCTGGATGACGATTCGCGACAGCGTCGCGGGGCGGTCGGCGTCCCACGCCTGATAGACGATGTGGCTCGTCATTCCCATCGGCGCACCCGCAAGCGTCCGGAACGGTGCGAGATCTTCTTCCAGTTCCTCGGCGGAGGCGGTGACGGTCGGCAGGTGATAATGCGAATCGGCCAGCGCCCGGCCGTGCCCAGGCATGTGCTTGACCACGCCGACAACGCCACCAGCGCGCAGCCCCTCCAGCGTCGCCCGCCCCATCGCGGCAACCCGCATCGGCTCGCGGCCGTAGGCACGGCTAGCGATCGCCTCGGTCGTGTCAGCGCGCGCGACATCGAGCAAAGGCAGGCAGTTCACGGTCACGCCCACCTCGGCGAGCGTCAGCGCGAGCGCGTGCGCGTTGGCGCGCGCCGCCTCAATCCCCGACATTGGCGCGCGTTCGTAGAGCGCGTCGAACGCCGGCCCGGCGGGGAAGCTCGGCCATTCGGGTGGACCAAGCCGCGCGACGCGCCCGCCTTCCTGATCGATCAGGATCGCGACATCTTCGCGCCCCTCAAGCTCGCGCAGGCTGTCGGTCATGGCGCGAAGCTGTTCGCGTGTCTCGACGTTGCGCTTGAACAGGATGTAGCCGGCGGGTCGCGCCTCGGCGAAGAAGGCGCGCTCGTCGGTGGACAATATTGGCCCCGACAGGCCGAAGATGACGGGCTTCATGCCGCTGCGGTTACGCCAAACACGGGGTCGACGAAACCCGCCCGGTTCCGCTGGTGGCGTTCAG
This sequence comes from uncultured Sphingomonas sp., assembly GCF_913778135.1. Classification (GTDB taxonomy): domain Bacteria; phylum Pseudomonadota; class Alphaproteobacteria; order Sphingomonadales; family Sphingomonadaceae; genus Sphingomonas. The sequence goes on from NZ_CAJYVU010000078.1 coordinate 8,222, forward strand.
CTGGTGACGAAGCAGCTCTCGCCCGCGACCTTCAACCGACCGCAGATGTCGGCGGCGGCGTTGGCGCTGCCCGCGTTGACGCGCAGGCGATAGACGGTGCGCCCGTTGACCTCAGCCTTCTGCACATCCTTGCCGAGCGGTGCGACATAGCCGAACCGCTTGGCAACCGCGCTCCACGCCGAGTTCGCCGCGGCCTCACTCGGGAAAGCGCCGAGCTGGACCAGGCTGCCGCCCGACCCGGCACCCGGCACTGCCGCGACCGGCGCAGTCATCGGGCGTTGTGCACGAAGCGGGGCGCTCGCCGCCGGCACTGCGACGCTCGCCGAAGTGGTGCCGCTGCGCGGCGTCGGCTGCGTGGCCGGGCGACGCGTGCCGCTGATCGGCGCCTCCGGTACCGCCTTCAGATCGATCGAGCCGTTCGGGTTCGCACCCGCGCTGGTCGCGATCGCGGCATCGCCCTCGCCGTTGACCTTCAACCCGCCGGGATCGTCGGGCTTGATCTTGTAGTCGCCTTCCTGCGCCGCGATCAGCTCACCCGAGCCGTCCGCAGCGCGGCCGGTCTGCAAGCGGTACAGGCCGAAGATCACGCCGCCGAGCACCAGCAGACCGAGCAGGACCAGCAGCACGACGCGCCCGCCGCCCGAGCGTTGCGGCTCGTCGGGTTCGACCGTTTCCAGCCACGGCAGCCGGTCCTCGTCGCGCTCGAACTGATCCGAGGTCGCCATCAGTGCATCTCCGAAACCGCCTCCACGCCCATGATGGAGAGGCCATTGCGAATAATCTGTCCGATGCCCGCCGCCAAGGACAGGCGTGCAGCCGTGACACTGTGGTCGTCGGCGATCAGGTAGCGGCGGTCGGGACGGTCGTTACCGACGTTCCACGCGGCATGAAATTCGGCCGCCAAGTCGTAGAGATAAAAGGCGATCCGGTGCGGCTCTCGCGCTGCCGCCGCGGTCTCGACAATCCTCGGAAACTGCGCTGCCAGCTTCACGAGCGCGAGGTCCTCCGTGTCAAGCCGGGACAAATCGGCGCCCTCCACGCTGACCCCCGCTTCGGCCGCTCGGCGGTGCAACGAGGCAACGCGTGCGTGCGCGTATTGGACGTAGAACACCGGATTGTCCTTTGACGCCTCGACCACCTTGGCAAAGTCGAAATCCATCTGCGCGTCGGCACGCCGGGTCAGCATGGTGAAGCGCACCACGTCCTTGCCGACCTCTCGCACTACGTCCGCGAGAGTCACGAAATTACCCGCGCGCTTGCTCATCTTGACCGGTTCGCCCGCGCGCAGCAGCCGCACCATCTGCACGATCTTGATGTCGAAGCGCGTCTTGCCTTCGGTCAGCGCGGCGACGGCGGCCTGAATGCGCTTCACCGTGCCGGCGTGGTCGGCACCCCAGATGTCGATCAGCTGGTCGGCCGATTGCGCCTTTTGGAAATGGTACGCCATGTCGGCACCGAAATAAGTCCAGCTGCCGTTCGACTTACGGATCGGACGGTCCTGGTCGTCGCCGAAGCGGGTCGAGCGGAACAGCGGCAGCTCGACCGGCTCCCAGTCCTCGGGGGTCTCACCCTTCGGTGCCTCGAGCACGCCGTCGTAGATCAGGTCGCGCGCGCGCAGCCACGCCTCGGCCTCCTCGGGCTTGCCCGCCGCCTGCAACGCCGCCTCGGAGGCGAACACGTCGTGATGGATGCCGAGCAGCGCGAGATCGGCCTTGATCAGTGCCATCATCGCGTCGACCGCGCGCGTGCGGAACAGGATCAGCCACTCGCTTTCCGACGCCGACGCGTAGCGATCGCCGAACTCGGCGGCGAGCGCCTGTCCGACCGGGACGAGATAGTCACCCGGGTACAGTCCTTCTGGGATCGCACCGACATCCTCGCCCAGCGCCTCGCGGTACCGGATGTGCGCCGAGCGCGCGAGCACGTCGACCTGGCTGCCCGCGTCGTTGATAACGTACTCGCGGATCACCTCGTGCCCGGCAAAGGCGAGCAGGTTGGCGAGCGAATCGCCCACCACCGCGCCGCGGCAATGCCCCATGTGCATCGGACCCGTTGGGTTGGCCGACACATATTCGACGTTGACGCTGACGCCGTCGCCCACGCTCGAGCGACCGTAATCCGCACCGCTCGCCGCGACCGCGCGCAGTTCGTCGCGCCACGTGTCGTCGGACAGGCGCAGGTTGATGAAGCCCGGACCCGCAACATCGGCCGCGGTGACACTGGGTAGCGCGGAGAGTTGGCCTGCAATCTTCTCGGCGAGCTGGCGCGGGTTGGTCTTCGCCGGCTTGGCGAGCACCATCGCGGCATTGGTCGCGAGGTCGCCGTGGCTCGGGTCGCGCGGCGGCTCCACCGTCACATTGCGGCGGTCAAGATCGGCGGGCAGCTCTCCGGCGGAAACGAGCGCGTCGAGCGCGTCACCCACATGGGCGGCGAAGCGGGCGTACAATGTCATAGTGGCGCGGCCTTAGACCAAGGTGCGCGCGCACGCAAAAGCGTGTGTCAGGCAGACACCGTCGTGGATTGCACGCGCTGCAATCGCGTTGGCACCAAACTCATTTGCCCATGCTGCACCGCACAAATAATTCGTGTGCATCGAGCCCGTCGCGGGCATCAACCAACCGGGAGCAACACATGCGCAAGTTCGCCTTCATCGCCGCCGCCGCTGCCAGCGCGCTCATCTCGACCGTCGGCATCGCTGCCGAGCCTGCGCAGCAGCGCTTCACGCACGAGGGTCGCACCTATGTTTACACGCAGACCGCGCGCCAGAACGGCAAGACGCTGATCGAGGGTCACGAGGTCGACAGCCACGAGAAGTTTCGCCTGCTGGTCGATGGCGACCGCGTGCGCGGCACCAGCAACGGCTATCCAGTGTCGTTCCGTGCCAGGAACGCCGTCGTGGCGAGTGCCGCCGCCGCGAACTGAACGCTCGAACCTTCCCGAAAATGACGGCGTCCGCTCTCGCGAGCGGGCGCCGTTGTCGTATGGACGTCAGAATCCTTCGGGCAGGTCGATCGGGCCGACTACCTCGCGGTAGCGCGAAATGGCGTACCGATCGGTCATGCCGGCGATGAAGTCGGCGATGTGGCGGCTCAGCTGCGGCTCCGTCTCGGGCAGGCGCACGCGCCACTCGTCCGGCAGAAGCGCAGGATCAACGTGATAGGCCGCGAACAAACCATCGATCAGGCGATCCGCCGCCTCCGCCGCGGCGAGCTGGCGCGGGTGATGGTAGAGGTTGGCGTACATGAATGCTTTCAGCGCACGCTCGTCCGCCGCCATCTGATCCGAGAAGCCGACCAGCGCATGCCCGGCGCCGCGCACGTCCTCGACGCTCCGCACGCCTGACGCGGCGATCCTCCGCGCCGTCTCGGCGATCAGGTCGTTGACCATCGCGCCGATCTGGCTGCGGATCACCTCGCCGTGCAACCGTTCGTCGTCCAGATCCGCGAAGGAGGCACGCGCCGTCGCCCACCCACGCGCAACGAGCGGTACGGCGCAGAGCTGATCGACCGTCAGCAGCCCTGCCCTCAACCCGTCGTCGATGTCGTGATTGTCATAGGCGATGTCGTCGGCCAGCGCGGCAACCTGCGCCTCGAGCGACGCATAGCTGCCGAGTTCGAGCTTCGCCTGCGCGTCGGCCTCGGCCAGCGCCCATTCGGGCGCCGCGATGGTTCCATTGTGCTTGGCGAGGCCCTCCAGCGTTTCCCATGTCAGGTTCAGTCCGGCGTAGCGGGGATACGGACGCTCCAACGTCATCAGCGTGCGCAGCGTGTGCCCGTTATGATCGAACCCGCCCTTGCCGGCCAGCGCCCGCTCCAGCGCGTCCTCGCCCGCGTGGCCGAACGGGGGATGACCGATGTCATGCGCGAGGCACAGCGCCTCCGTCAGATCCTCGTTGAGCCCAAGCGCGCGCGCGATCGTGCGGCCGATCTGCGCGACCTCGATGCTGTGCGTAAGCCGTACGCGGAAATGGTCGCC
>NZ_CAJYVU010000079.1 GCF_913778135.1 uncultured Sphingomonas sp.
GCCTTCGCGCCGCCCGCCATCGGCGTACCGGTCGCCATCTCCTCACGCGCGCAGGCACCGAGCGTCAGCGCCGCACCTCCCGCTACCAGCAACATCAGCCGCATTGTCCATCTCCCTGTTTGAACCGGATCGGGAGCGAAACGGGTCGATCGCGCGCGCGTTCCCGTACTCGGCAATCAGTGACCGCGCGCGATCAGCCCGGCGATGCGCCGCGCGCTCGCCGCCGCCTGCCAGATCGCGAAGGCAAGCACCACGTTCAGCACGACGACTTCGAACAGGAAGAACCACAAGGGTGAGCCTGCGATCATGCTCAGGCCGAGCAAGATCGTGCGCGGATTGGCGCCGAGTGCCGCTAGCACCGGCAGCGTGCGCGTGCCGGCCGCGTGCGCGATCTCGGCTATGCGTGCCCGCTCACGCGGATCATGCTCGGCGCTAAGCACCAGCGCGTCGACGCGGCGGGTCGGCCCGGACATCGCGTTCCACGCCCAAAGGTAGACGCCCGACAGCGTCGCACCGATGCCGGTGGCGGGCGCGCGCTGGTTCTGCAGCCACGGCACGTCATAGACCCACCATTGATAGGTGCGTCGACCGCTCTCGGCGAAGACCGACTGCACCGCGCGCGACACACCCGCCGCAATCGCCAGCGCCCAGGCGATCCAACCGTTGTGCTGGTCGAGCTGTGCCGCCAGAAATGCGTAGAGGATGCCGTGACCGAAATAGTCGCACAGCCCGTCGACCACCTCGCCCGACGGCGACGCGCGTCCCGACAGGCGCGCGAGCATGCCGTCCGCGCCGTCGACGACGTGCCACGACAGATGCAGCAGGAAGCCGATCGCAATCCCCCACGCGCCGCCGACCAGCGTGTAGAACACGCCCGCGGATACGACCATCAGCGCGCCGAACACCGACACCATGTTCGGCGTCACGCGCGTCGGCACCAGCGCGCGCGCCAATGCGCCCGCGATCGGATGGTAGATCGCCGCGTTCAGAAAACCTTGCAGTTCCCGCGGCTTTCCCGCCACAGTGGGTCGAAATTCGTCCACGCTTTCCCTCGTGCAGGCGCGACCGCGATGGTGTAGGATCACCCGTTCGCTTGACAGCCGCAACGGTTCTGTCACGGAGCGGCAAACTTTCTGTCTTGTGCCGGACTTGCCCGGCAAGTGGGGATCAATGAATACCATCAAGGTCGCGGTAATCGGTGTCGGCAATTGCGCCAGCAGCCTGGTGCAGGGCAAGTACCATTATACCGGCAGCAACACTGCCAGCGGCCTGATCCACGAGGATATCGGCGGCTACAAGGTCGGCGACATGGAGTTCGTGGCGGCGTTCGACGTCGACAGCCGCAAGGTCGGCCTCGATCTCGGCGAGGCGATCTTCGCCAAGCCGAACTGCACCAAGGTGTTCCACGCCGACGTGCCCAAGACCGGCACGATCGTGAAGATGGGCGCAAAGCTCGACGGCGTCGCCGCGCACATGCTGACCGCCGCGAACGACCGCGGGTTCGAGATCAACGATACGCGCGACGCCGAGAAGGCGGAAATCATTGCCGAGCTGAAGAACTCGGGCGCGGAGATCATGGTCAACTTCCTGCCCGTCGGCAGCCAGGAAGCGACCGAATTCTACATGGAATGCGCGCTCGAGGCGGGCTTGGGCGTCGTCAACTGCATGCCGGTGTTCATCGCGAGCCGCCCGGAGTGGGAGAAGAAGTTCGCCGACGCCGGTCTGCCGATCATCGGCGACGACGTGAAGGCGCAGGTCGGTGCGACGATCGTCCACCGCGTGCTCTCCAACCTGTTCGGCCAGCGCGGCGTGACGATCGATCACACTTATCAATTGAACACCGGCGGTAACACCGACTTCATGAACATGCTCGACCGCAATCGCCTGGCGAGCAAGAAGGAGTCGAAGACGGAAGCCGTGCAGGCCGTCATCGCCGAGCGTCTGGCGGACGAGAACATCCACGTCGGCCCGTCGGACTACATCCCGTGGCTGGGCGACAACAAGCTGTGCTTCCTGCGGCTCGAGGGCGACCTGTTCGGCGGCGTACCGATGAACCTGGAGCTGCGCCTGTCGGTCGAGGATTCGCCCAATTCGGCCGCGGTGGTCGTGGACGCGATCCGCTGCGTCAAGCTCGGCCTCGACCGCAAGGTCGGCGGCGCGCTGACCGGCCCGTCGGCGTTCTTCTGCAAGCACCCGCCCGAGCAGGTGACCGATGATGTCGCGGCGCAGATGACCGACGAGTTCATCGCCGGCGACGTCCGCATCGCGGCAGAGTAAAAACTACCGGTAGGAACACGCGCGTGCACGCCGTGATTGTCGCAGCCGGCTACGGCAGCCGGCTGCGCGCGATTTCCCCGTCGAAGCCGCTGACACCGGTCGCGGGCGTGCCGCTGATCGACCGTGTCATCCTGGCAGCGCGGGACGGCGGCGCGAGCGCGTTCACCGTGGTGACGGGGCACGAGGGCAAGGCGCTGGAAGCGCATCTGGCGCAGGTTGCGCGCACGTACCGCCTGCCGATCACCTGCGTGCGTACGGACGACTGGTCACGCCCCAACGGGCATTCGGTGCTGACCGGTGCCGACCGGGTCGGTCCCGAACGCCACCTGCTGATGATGGCGGATCATTTGTTCGATCCGGCGCTGGTTTCGCGCGTGATCGCGAGCGAGCCTGCCGCGCTGGTGCTGGGCGTCGACCGGCGATTAGACAATCCGCTGGTCGATCTCGACGACGTGACGCGGGTGCGTAGCGACGGCGACTGCATCGTCGCGATCGGCAAGCACCTGCCCGATTACGACTGCTACGATACCGGCGTGTTCGCGGTCGATGGACGGTTCCACGATGCGTTACGGCGCTCGATCGCGCGCGGCGGCGCGGGGTCGATCTCGGCCGGGGTCGAAGCGCTGGCAGGCTCGGGCGAGGCGCGCGTCGTCGATGTCGGCGATGCGTGGTGGCTCGATGTCGACGATCCGCGTGCGCTTACCCAGGCCGAGAACGCGCTCGTCGCTGGGGCGCACGGCCTCGCCGCCTGACCAGCAAGAATATGTAACCGTTCCGGCCGGAACACGGCTGCGAGCGGGCGATTGAGGTGGCAAATCCCTCGCGAAAGGCCGCCGCGTCATGAACAACCGTACTGCCCATGTGCGAACCTTTTCCGGCTGGCCTGTCTTGGCGGTGCTCGCCCTGCTGATCGCGGGCGTGCTCTACCTGACGCTCGGACGCGAGGAGCCGGCGGTGCGCGTCAAGCCTGCGACCGGATCGGCACAGGCGATGGCGCTTGCCGCGGCGGACAAGGATGCTGCGTCCAAGCAAGCGGGCGATACGTCCAAGCAATAGCATAAGCGCGTGATTGCGACGCGCGGGTACGCGATCTAGTCAGGGGCAAACCACAGGAGAGCCCCCATGCGCGAAGCCGCGATCGTATCCACTGCCCGCACCGCCATCGGCAAGGCGTATCGCGGTGCATTCAACGCGACCGAGGCGCCGGTGCTCGCCGGGCACGTCATGAACGCTGCGGTCGAGCGCGCCGGAATCGACCCCGCGCGGATCGACGACGTATTCTGGGGTGTCGGTAATCAGTGGGGCACTCAGGGCGGCAACGCCGGCCGCATGGCGATCTTCGCAGGCGGTTTGCCCAAGTCGGTGCCCGCGTTCACGCTTGATCGCAAATGCGGCTCCGGGCTGACTGCGGTGGCGCTCGCCGCGCGCTCGATCATCGCGGGTGACATCGACGTTGCTCTGGCGGGCGGGATGGAATCGATCAGCCATACGGTGACGAAGGATGCGCCGCGTTTCGTCAACGAAAGCGTCACGCGCAACGTGCCCGCGGCCTACATTCCGATGATCGAGACCGCCGAGATCGTGGCCGAACGCTACGGCATCACGCGAGCCGCGCAGGATGAATATGCCGCGATGAGCCAGCAGCGCGCGGCGCGTGGACTCGAGACGGGCGCGTTCGCGGAGGAGATCGTGCCGATCACGGTCGAGAAGGCGCTGTTCGACAAGGCAGGTAACAAGACCGGCAGCGAGACGGTGACGATCGCGCAGGACGAGGGCATTCGCGCGGGCACCACGATCGAGGCGCTGTCGGGCCTGAAGACTGTCTGGGCGGGGGGCGACTTCACCGGGCCCGGCGGCAACGTGACCGCGGGCAATGCGAGCCAGCTGTCGGATGGCGCCGCGGCGCAGATCGTCATGGACCGTGCAACCGCCGAGGCCGAGGGCAAGCAGGTGCTGGGCATCTATCGCGGGTTCCAGGCGGCGGGCTGCGATCCCGACGAGATGGGGATCGGCCCCGTGTTCGCGATCCCGAAGCTGCTGGAACGAACGGGGCTGTCGGTCGGCGACATCGGCCTATGGGAATTGAACGAGGCATTCGCGTCGCAATGCCTCTACTGCCGCGATCACCTAAGGATCGATCCGGAGAAATATAACGTAAACGGCGGCGCGATCGCGGTTGGGCACCCGTTCGGGATGACCGGTTCGCGGCTGGTCGGCCACGCGCTGATCGAGGGCCGCAAGCGCGGCGTGCGCTACGTCGTCGTGTCGATGTGCACGGCCGGGGGCATGGGCGCGGCGGGGCTGTTCGAGATCGTCTGAGGCGCAAGCCGAGGATCGCGCGTGCCGGGTCGTGCGTTCGGGGTTCATGGACGACAAGATGCGCAACACCGATGAGCGGCGCGCCGACGCCGATTTCGATCACCCCGGCGTCGATCCCGAGCGGTCGCATCGGCCGGCCCCGTTCAACCGCGCCTCGGGCTATACCGGCGAAGGCTATAGCGCGGAGGACGAGCGACAGATGGGCGCGCGGGCACCGTCGGGCACGGTCGCGGCGCGACCGGGCGAGCGCGTGCCCGACACCGCTCCAGTCCCGCCCGACAATGGCCAGCGCGCTTCGTTCGATCCTGCAACCGGCGCGGTGCATGGCAGCGGCAGCGGTGCGGGCGGCGGTAACCCCGGCGAAGGCTTCGACGAGGACAGCACGGGAGAGAACCCGGACTTGTCAGGCGGCGCAGCGGCGGGCCAGCCGCAACAGCGCTGACGCCCCCGGCGACGGGCTGACGAACCGTCGTCGATTTAGGTGAGACGTGACTACCCGCAACATCGATCTTGCTCGTTGCGGTGGTGAAGTCGGGATCGTGAGAGCCTTATGGAACCGCGGACATGAGTTCGGATGACGCGGCCAGATCGAGAGCGGTCGAGCGTGACGGACGCTGCGGGCGGCACGAAGCCAGCATTGATCGGCAGTCGCTCGCTCATAGCCTGGGCGTCAGAGACCACCGCGACGCTGCCCTGCCCTCGTCACTGACAGAGACGATCGCCGCCGTAGCGGCAGTGCTGACGGTCGAGTTCATGGCCGGGTTCCAGCTGCGGGATCGTGACGGTGCGTGGAGGGCAGTGCAGCCGCAAACCCGCGTGCCCGTGCGTGTGGGTGGAGCAACCTTGTTCATCCCGGCACTCCACGAGTTGCGGGACATGTTTAAGCGTTTCGGTCGCGAGGAGGACTGCGCGCGCGTCGATCTGATCGACCGCCTCCTCTGACTTCGTCGCGGGGTGAGAGGCCAGCACCGCTGCAACTGCACTCCACGGGTACGCCGGCAATACCACTCAGCCGATCCCTGCGGGGTAGATATGCACCCCTCGTCGCGATCACCGTGGCGGAACCGCGATTGCCCCCTGTCCGTTCGCGCCGCTCCTTCTTCCGGAAACACAGACGCTTATGGCCGACGAGACTCGAGACGCTTCCACGCTGATCGGCAGCGCACCCGCCGCGCCGACGCTTGAGACCGGGGAGATCGCGGCAGCGGCAGCGGCGTTGCTGAACGACGGCGATGTGATGATCGCGGCGGTCGACGAGGCGCGCGGGATCGCAATCGCGCACGCTTTGGCAGCGGCGGCACCCGAGTCGTGCGTGCTGTTCTGTCCGGGTAGCGACGCGCTGCCAGGTGACGACGCCCCCGCCTCCCCGGCCAATGTCGGTCAGCGCGTGTCAGCGCTGCGTCAGTTGCGGCTGTTGACCGCGAAGAAGAAGCGTGTGCCGATCGCGTGCGTGACGACGGGTGAGGCATTGGCGCGCGCCTACCCGCCGCCGGCCGAGTTCGAGGCGACGCCGCCGACGGTTGAACTGGGCGCGGCGATCGACCTGGCCGCACTGTCGGACAAGCTGCTCGAACTCGGCTACGTTGCCGACGAGCGCGTCGACGAACCGGGCGAGGTCGCGCTGCGCGGCGCCGTGCTCGATGTCTTCCCTGCCGACGCCGACCTGCCGCTACGCGTCGAGGTGGCGGACGGCAAGGTGACGAGCCTGCGCTGCTACGACCCCGCCGACCAGCGCACCGTGGGCGAGATCGAACGGCGCGAGCTGGGCCGCGTGTCCGAGCCGAAGCTCGCTCAGGATCGCACGACGCTGCTCGATCATCTGCCGGGCGCGCGTGTGGTGATCGGGGTGGCGGCGGACGAGCGGCGGCGGCGCTTTCTTGCGCTGTCCGCCGACGCGGCGAAGCGTCGGCCGCGGCGTGCGCTGAAGGAAGTGGTCGACGAGAAAGCCTGGGCGAAGGCGCTCGGGAAGGTCGAGCAGGTGAGGATCGAGCGCGAAGGCGACCTGCCGCCGCGGTTCGTCGAGCAGAAGGCGCCGCTGCGTGCCTTCGCCAAGGTCGCGCGCGCTGCATGGGACGAGGGGACGCGCGTCGTGCTGATGGGCAGCGCGCGCGACCTGCGCTTCCTGCGCCGCCGCGTCGCCAAGGCGGTGAAGCGCGAGCCCGAGCAGGTTGCGTCCTGGGCCAAGGTCGCGAAGGCGAAAGGGGACGCGTTCCTGCTGCTGGAGATGGCGACCGACCGCGGGTTTCGGCGCGAGGGCGTGCTGGCGATCGCCGCCGCCGACCTGCTCGGCAGCCGGGCGGAGCGCGACACGACCTCGACCGGGCCGGCCGACACCGCCTTGTTCGACTTCGGCGAGATCCGCGTCGGCGACGTGGTGGTGCATGAGGAGCATGGCATCGGCGTGGTCGCGGGGCTGGAGCGGATGGCTGCGGACGAGGCGAGCGGTGCGGGGAGCGTGGCGGGCGACGCGATCAAGCTGACCTATGCCAACGACGCGACGCGGCTGGTGCCGGTGACCGAGGCCGACCGCATCTGGCGTTACGGCGCGGAAGCGGACGCGGTGACGCTCGACAAGCTCGACGGGTCGAGCTGGCAAAAGCGCCGCGGCGAGATCGAGCAGACGATCGCGAAGGATGCCGAGGCGCTGACCGCGCTGGCGAAGGAGCGGGCCGAGCGCGAGGCGCCGGTGCTCGATCCCGACACGGCGGCGTATGAGCGGTTCGCGGCAGGTTTCCCATTCACAGAGACCGTCGACCAGGCGCGCGCGATCGCGGCCGTGCGCGCCGATCTCGCCTCGGGCAAGCCGATGGACCGGCTGGTGATTGGCGACGTGGGATACGGCAAGACCGAGGTCGCGCTGCGCGCCGCCGCACTCGCCGCATTGGCGGGCGGTCAGGTCGCGATCGCCGCGCCGACGACGGTGCTCGCGCGCCAGCATCTGGAGAGCTTCACCAGCCGGTTCGAGGGCAGCGACGTGGTCGTCGCCGGGCTGTCGCGCTTGTCGACCGCGGCAGAGAAGAAGCGGGTCAAGGCGGGGCTCGCCGACGGCAGCATCCACGTCGTCGTCGGCACCGGCGCAGTCGCGGGCAAGGGCGTCGACTACCACAACCTCTCGCTGGTCGTGATCGACGAGGAGCAGCGCTTCGGCACGGCGGACAAGCAGCGCTTGCGCGACCTGTCGGCCGGGCACGTGCTGTCGCTATCGGCGACCCCGATCCCGCGCACGCTGCAATCTGCACTGGTCGGCTTGCAGCAACTCTCCGTCATCGCGACGCCCCCTGCCCGCCGCCAGCCGATCCGCACCGCAGTGGCGAGCTTCGACGCCGAGGTGATGCGCGCGGCGCTGCTGCGCGAGAAGGCGCGGGGCGGCCAGAGCTTCGTCGTCGTGCCGCGGATCGAGGACATGGCGCCGCTTGCCGAGAAACTCGAACGGCTGGTGCCCGAGCTCGAGCTTTTGCAGGCGCACGGCAAGATGCTGTCGAGCGAAATCGACAACGCGATGGTCGCGTTCGGGCGCGGCGACGGCGATGTGCTGCTGGCGACCAACATCATCGAGGCGGGGCTCGACGTACCGCGCGCGAACACGATGGTGATCTGGCGCGCCGACCGCTTCGGGCTGTCGCAGCTGCACCAGCTGCGCGGGCGCGTCGGGCGCGGCAATCGGCGCGGGCAGGTGCTGCTGTTCACCGAACCGGATCACGAGATCGCGCCGCGCACGCTGAAGCGGCTGCGCACACTGGAAGCGTTCGACCGGTTGGGCGCGGGATTCGCGATCAGCGCGCGCGACCTCGACATGCGTGGCGCAGGCGACCTGCTGGGCGAGACGCAGGCGGGGCACATGAAGCTGATCGGGATCGACCTGTACCAGCAGCTGCTCGAGGATGCGCTGCGTCGCGCGCGTGGTGAGGAGGCGGATCGCTGGACGCCCGAGCTGCAGCTGGGGGTAGAGGGGTGCCTGCCCGAGGCGTGGATTCCCGACGAGGAACTGCGCGTGTCGATCTATGGCCGCATCGCGCGGCTGTACGATGCCGAGGCGCTCGACGCGCTGGAGGAGGAGCTGGAGGATCGCTTCGGGGCAATGCCCGAGGAAGCGCGCACGCTGATCGCGGTCGCGCGGTTGCGCGCGGAGGCGCGTGCGGCGCAGATCCAGCGCATCGTCGCCGGACCGGCCGCCATCGCACTGGAGCCGCGGCCGCGTGTCACGCTGTCAGCGGACGCGCTGGAGGAGAAGAATGGCCGCTACCTGCTGCGCGAGCGCATCGCGGATGCCGACGCGCGGCTGGCGAAGGTGCAGGAAGTGGTCGCGGCACTGGCAGGCTGACGCGCACCGGCCTGCCAGCGCGCGAGAGAGGCTTAAAGGTTAGCCTGCTCCTCGACCGGCAGGTCGGCGTCAGGGCCATAGTATAGTTCGACACATTCAGCGCGAAGGCAGCCGCCCTCGATCGATATGTCGTCGCGATAGGCGTGGGTAACGAAGGCAAGCGTGTCGATCCCGTGCGCCTCGAAATACATCGGGTGCACGTCGGCGCCTTCGGCACCGTAGACGACGCGTTCGACCTTCGACCAGATCGAGGCCATCGTGCACATGCCGCATGGTTGCAGCGTCGAGTAGAGCGTCGCGCCGCGCAGTTCCATGTCGCCCAGGCTCTCACACGCGCGACGGATCGCCATCATTTCGGCATGCGCGGTCGCGTCGGGCAGTTCGTGCGTCTGGTTGCGTTCGGCGGCGAGGACCTGCCCGTCGCGCACGATCACGCAGCCGAGCGGCGAGGTCGAGGGATCGGACCCCTTCGCGCGCGCGACCTCCAGCGCCAGGCGCATCCAGCGTTCGTCGTCCTCGGTCATCGGCAATCCCTTTCGCGCGAACGAACGTGCGAGAGAGACGAAAGACGCGTCCGATCGATGAGGCCACAAATGCAGACGCGCCCCGACCTGGGGGCGGCAGGAGCGCGTCGCGTTCGGCTCAGATACGCGCCTGGATCAGGCGAGCGTCAGGCCGACATCCACATTGCCACGGGTGGCATTCGAATAAGGACAGATTTGGTGCGCGGTGTCGACCAGCTTCTGCGCGTCGGCACGGTCTAGCCCGGGCAGGTCGACGACGAGGTCGGCGGTGATGCCGAAGCCGCCTTCGCTGCGCGGACCGATGCCGACCTTGGCGGTGACCTGCGTTTCCGCCGGCACCTTGAGCTTCAACTGACCTCCCGCGGCCTTCAACGCGCCGATGAAGCACGCGGCATAGCCGGCGGCGAACAGCTGCTCCGGATTGGTGCCGTCGCCGCCCGCGCCGCCGAGTTCCTTCGGGGTCGACAGCTTGGCCTCGAACGCGCCGTCCTCGCTGCGTGCGTGACCGTCGCGTCCGCCTGTCGCGGTCGCCTGGGTCGTATATTTCACATCGACTGCCATGATCGTAAACCTCGTGAGCTTGCGACACGTTTTGTTATCGCGATAAGGATTATCTAGGTTCGCTACCTGCCCTTGTCCAGCGATTTGTTTGTCGCGATATGCGTGTGCCGGATCGTCGCCGGCTCGGAGAACGCCCATGTCAGCCCCGCTGCCACTCGACCAGCAGCTCTGCTTCTCGCTGTATGCGACGTCGATGGCGATCAATCGCGCCTACAAGCCGCAGCTCGACGCGTTGGGCATCACCTACCCGCAATATCTGGTGCTGCACGCCTTGTGGGAGGAGGACGCGCGCACGATCGGGCAGATCGCGGAGCGGCTGGCGCTCGAATCGAGCACGGTGACGCCTCTGGTCAAGCGGATGGAGGTGGCCGGGCTGATGACGCGGATGCGCAACCCAGCGGACGAGCGGCAAGTGCAGGTACGGCTGACCGAACGCGGGTGGGCGCTGCGCGAGGAATGCGGCTGCCTGGGCGAGACGCTGGTGGCGCGTTCGGGAATGACGCTTGCCGAGGTGGAGGCGCTCAACCAGCAGGTGCAGCGCTTGCGTGACGCGCTTGGTACGTGGGCTAACTAGCTAGCAGGGTTGACGCGGGCGGAGGGTTGCTGCCGCCCGCGCCATTCAGATCAGCGGCAGACGCGCACCTGGCGATGGTTGCGCCACGTCACGTAGCAGCGATTGCGGCCATAGCCGTTATAGCCGTAGCGGCGATGATCGCGCCCGTAATGGTGGCCGCGGTCGCCGCGCCAATCGGGTCCGCGGTGATGATCGCCGCGCCAGTCGTGGCGACCCGGGCCCCGATCGGGACCGCGCCCCGGACCACGGTCAGGTCCGCGATCATCCCAGTGCCGATCGGGACCGGGACCGTGCGGACCGGGGCCGTGCGGACCGCGCGGACCCTGCGCGTCGGCGGTGGCGGACACGCCAAGGCTGGCGATGACGAGGCCAGCGGCGGCGAACATGCGTGAAAGCTTCATGGCGTATCTCCTTGCCCGATGATCAGGATGTCCAACGCCTAGCCGAGCCGATCGGCACCGCGGCTGAACCGACCTGTAGGCTCAGGTACATGTTGGTCGCCGCAATCGCCGCGCGCACGTCCACCCGCGCCGGCTGCCCGACGCGGGTGGGTACGCGGCCTGCACGGGGTTCGGGTCAGGCGGCGAACTGGTTCATCGTGTTGTGTGCGCCACCGGCCTTGAGCGCTGCCTCGCCCGCGAAATATTCCTTGTGGTCGTCGCCGATGTCGGAGCCCGACATGTTCTGGTGCTTGACGCAGGCGATGCCCTCGCGAATTTCCTTGCGCTGCACGCCCTTGACGTAGCCGAGCATCCCCGCCTCGCCGAAATATTCCTTGGCCAGATTGTCGGTCGACAATGCCGCGGTGTGGTAGGTCGGCAGCGTGATCAGGTGATGGAAGATGCCGGCGCGCGCCGCCGCGTCCTTCTGGAAGGTGCGGATCCGCTCGTCGGCCTCGCCCGCAAGATCGGTGTCGTCATAGTCGACGCTCATCAACCGCGCGCGGTCATAGGCCGAGACGTCGCGCCCCTCGCCCGCCCAGGCATCGAACACCTGCTGGCGGAAGTTGAGGGTCCAGTTAAAGCTCGGCGAATTGTTGTAGACGAGCTTGGCGTTGGGCACGACCTCGCGGATGCGATCGACCATCGAGGCGATCTGCTCGATGTGCGGCTTCTCCGTCTCGATCCACAACAGGTCGGCGCCGTGCTGGAGCGAGGTGATGCAGTCGAGCACGCAGCGGTCGGCCCCCGTCCCCTCGCGGAACTGGAACAGGTTGGACGGCAGCCGCTTGGGGCGCATCAGCTTGCCGTCGCGGTTGATGATGACGTCGCCGTTGATCGTCGACAGGTCGGTGATTTCCTCGGCGTCGAGGAAGCTGTTGTACTGGTCGCCGATGTCGCCCGGTTCCTTCGAGAACGCGATCTGCTTGGTCAGGCCCGCGCCGAGTGAGTCGGTCCGCGTGACGATGATCCCGTCCTCGACACCCAGTTCTAGGAAGGCGTAGCGGCAGGCGCGAACCTTGGCGAGGAAGTCGTCGTGCGGCACGGTGACCTTGCCGTCCTGGTGGCCGCACTGCTTTTCGTCAGACACCTGGTTCTCGATCTGGAGCGCGCAGGCACCCGCCTCGATCATCTTCTTCGCGAGCAGGTACGTCGCCTCGGCATTGCCGAAGCCGGCGTCGATGTCGGCGATGATCGGCACGACGTGCGTTTCGTAATTGTCAATCGCATGGATCAGGCGCTGCGCCTCGATCTCGTTGCCTGCCTCGCGCGCGTGATCGAGTTCACGGAACATCATGCCGAGTTCGCGGGCATCCGCCTGCTTGAGGAAGGTGTAGAGCTCCTCGATCAGCGCGGGCACGCTGGTCTTCTCGTGCATAGACTGGTCGGGGAGCGGGCCGAAGTCGGAGCGGAGTGCGGCGACCATCCAGCCGGAGAGATAGAGGTAGCGCCCCTTGGTGGAGCCGAAATGCTTCTTGATGCTGATCAGCTTCTGCTGCCCGATGAATCCGTGCCAGCAGCCGAGCGATTGAGTGTAGTTCGCCGGATCGGCGTCATAGGCGGCCATGTCGCGGCGCATGATGCCCGCGGTGTATTTCGCGATATCAAGCCCGGTGTTGAAGCGGTTCTGCAACCGCATCCGCGCGACCGCTTCGGCGTCGATGCCGTCCCACGTGCCGTTCTGGCGCGCGATCAGCTGGCCGATCTGGCTGGTGTGCTCCTGATAGGTCATGGCGTTGCCCCTTGTCTGCGTGTGTGGTTGGGGCGTGTGGAAATGGTCGCCGACGCGTTGCCGCGCCGGCGAACCACCTTTCCTCCCCAGGAACTTGGTCACCCGTGCGATACGGGCGTTCGCGTCAGCCGAGCCGGCCGAGGCGGTGATAGAGGTTGGAGAATTTGGCCGAGCGGGGGTCGTCCGCGATCTGGCGGACGTAGTTCGCGACGGCTTCCTTCATCAGCCCGAAGTCTTCGGTCGAGAAGACGGCACGGCTGCGCTGCGGTTCGGTCGGCATGGACGGTCTCCTCTGGTGTTGCACTGCCCGGCGGATGTTCCGCCGTTGAGGAATGGATAAGCCGGCAAATCGCGTAGCGTGAACAAGGATTGACAAAGTTTCGTGTCGTCGGGTCGGTGAAACCGGCGTAGAAGCTGTCACGCTGTCAATTTCTTTACAGGCAAAGCATGGCGCGCGAGAAGGTGATGGGTGGGCACGCGGTCAGGCGGTTGAGGCGCCGTACCGGGCTGACACAGGCGGCGATGGCGGAGATGCTGGGCGTCTCGCCGAGCTACCTGAACCTGATCGAACGCAACCAGCGCGCGTTGCCGACCGGGCTGCTGGTCCGGATGGCCGAGGTATTCGACTTCGATCCCCGCGCGCTGGTGGCGGGCGAACCCGGCGGCGGGGCGGAGGCGATCCGGCGGCGACTGGCCGATCCGTTGTTCGCCGATCTGGAGATCGACCGCAGCGAGGTGGAGGAATGGCTCGCCGCCGCGCCCGGCGGGGCGGAAGCGTTCGCGCGCGCGTTCGACCGCGGCGGTGTCGCGAGCGTCGCGACTGCGGGCGACGGCGACGACCCGACGGTAGCGGTCCGGCGCGAGATTGATCGCTGGCGCAACCACTTTCCCGATCTCGACAGTGCGGCAGAGGCGGTCGCGGACGAACTGCGGCTGGCCGGCGCCGATCTGTACGGCGCGCTGACCGAGCGGCTGCGCGTCCGCCAAGGCCTCGCGATCCGCATCCTGCCTGCCGAGGTGATGCCCGACCATTTGCGCCGGCTGGATCTGCACGCGCGGCAATTGCAGCTGGGCGAGATGCTGTCGCCCGCGAGCCGGACCTTCGCGCTGGCGTTCCAGCTGGCACAATTGGAAGCACGCACCGAAATCGATGCGCTGGCACGCGGTGCGGCATTCGCCAGCCGCGTGTCGGAGCGATTGTTCCGGCGGCATCTCGCCGGCTACTTCGCCGCAGGCGTCATGATGCCCTATGCGCGGTTTCTGCGCGCGTGTGAGGGGAGCGGCTATGATCTGGCGACGCTACAGCATCGGTTCGGCGCAAGCGTCGAGCAGGTCGCGCACCGGCTGACGACCTTGTCGCGCGTCGGCGCGCGCGGGCTGCCGTTCTTCCTGCTGCGGGTCGATCGCGCGGGTCAGGTGTCGAAGCGCTTCGCCGGGGCGAGCGGTGCCGCGCTGGTCGCGGCCGAGGCGCGCTGCCCGTTGTGGCGGGTGCATCACGCGTTCAATCGGCCGGGTACGGCAGTGCCTCAGTTGATCGAGCTTGAGGACGGCACGCGCTGGTTCACGCTGCAGGTTGCGGTACCCGGTACGCGGTCGGTCGGCGTAGGTGCGAGTGCGGTCGCGGCGGAGTTCGCGCTGTCGATCGGCGTGCCCGAAGAGCAGGCCGCGACACTCGCAGGCGCGCGCGGGTTCGATCTGATGGGTGCGGCGACGCCGATCGGGCTGGGCTGCCGCGCTTGCCTGCGTGCCGACTGCCCCCAGCGATCGCTACCGCCCGCCGCGCGCGCGCTGGTGATCAACGAGCGCGAGCGACGGGTGTCGGCGTTGAGCTTCGTCGCCGACTGACCTTACGGACGACGGCCCTGCGGCTTGCGCGGGTTGGTCGGGCGCGCGCGGTGCATGGGTGCGCTCCGTCCGCCGCCGGTACGCGGGCCGCCACGCGGCGCGCCGTTCGCGCCGGGTGCGGGACCGTTGCCGGGGATAATACGGATGCCGCTCTCGTCCTCGCCGTCCTCGCGCGCGGTACGCTGGACCGCGGCATTGAACTTGGCAGCGATGCCGGTCGGCACCTGGAACCAAGTCTCGTTCGGGCCGATACGGATCGCGCCGATCTCGTTGCGGGTGATGTGACCGCGGCGACAGAGCAGCGGCAGCAGCCAGCGCGGATCGGCATTCTGGCGCCGACCGATGTCCATCACGAACCACTGCGTGTCGTCGAAGCCGGGGCGGTGACGATCAGCCTGTGCGGCGCGCTGTGCCTCGGGCGTCGCGGCGACCAGCTCCTCGGGCTCGGGCAGCCGCGCGCGATGCGCCTGCACCAACATCGCGGCGATGTCCTCGGGCGACTTCTCGGCGATCAGACGCTGGGCGAGCGCGCGGTCCTCCTCGTCGATTTCGACCGGCTCGAGCAGCGTGGTGATGAGCCGCTCGCGGTCGCTGGCGCGGATGTCGTCGGCGGTCGGCGGGTTGGTCCACTCGACATTGATCTTGGCGCCGCGCAGCATCATCTCGACGCGGCGGCGGCGCGGGTACGGCACCATCAGCACCGCGGTGCCCTTGCGACCCGCGCGTCCGGTACGGCCCGAGCGGTGCTGGAGCGTTTCGGCGTCGCGCGGCAGTTCGACGTGGATAACCAAGCTAAGCGACGGCAGATCGATGCCGCGCGCGGCGACGTCGGTCGCGACGCAGACGCGCGCACGCTTGTCGCGGAGCGCCTGGAGCGCGGCGTTGCGCTCGTTCTGGCTGTGCTCGCCCGACAACGCGACCGCGGCGAACCCACGCTCGACCAGGCTGGCGTGGAGCCGGCGGACGTTGTCGCGCGTGGCGCAGAACAGAATCGCGGTCTCCGCCTCGTGCAGCCGTAGCAAGTTGATCACGGCATGCTCGATGTCCGCCGGCGCGACCGTCACCGCGACATAGGAGATATCGCCGTGCCCGCGATCCTCGCCCTTGGTCTCGATCCTGAGCGCGTCCTTCTGGTAGCGCTTGGCAAGCGCGACGATCGGCTTCGGCATCGTCGCGGAGAACAGCAGCGTCCGCCGCTCGGCCGGGGTGGCGTCGAGGATCTCTTCCAAATCCTCGCGGAAACCCATGTCGAGCATCTCGTCCGCCTCGTCGAGCACGGCGGCGCGCAAGCTCGACAGGTCGAGTGCGCCGCGCTCGAGGTGGTCGCGCAGGCGGCCGGGCGTGCCGACGACGATGTGCGCGCCGTGTGACAGCGCGCGGCGTTCGCGCGAAGCGTCCATACCGCCGACGCAGGTCGCGATGCGCGCGTGTGCAGACGCGTAGAGCCACTGCAACTCACGGCTTACCTGGAGTGCCAGTTCACGCGTTGGCGCGATGATCAGCGCGAGCGGGGCGCCAGCCGGCGGCAGTTCGCCCTCGGGCATCAGCTCGCCCGCCATCGCCAGGCCGAAGGCGACCGTCTTTCCCGAGCCGGTCTGCGCCGAGACGATCAGGTCGCGCCCGTGCGCCTCGGGCTCGATCACCGCCGCCTGAACGGGAGTGGGAGCGGCGTAACCGCGCGCGGACAGCGCCTCGGCGAGAGGCTGGGGAAGGTTCGGGAAGGTCATGAGGCTTTCAAAGTTGGGTGGCTGCGCGTTGGCTGCAAGGGCAGCACGCCTGTTCGGCGCTCGCGCATGTTCGTTCAGGACAAGTTCGGGCAGGTAGCGCTAAGAGGCGCGGGTGTCGAGCAGGATCGGTAAATGGTGGTGGGCGACGCTGGCCGTGCTCGTCGGGGGGGTGGTGCCCGTGAGCGCGCAGGTGCCGGCCACCGCGCTGCCGCCGCCGGTGGCCACCCTGCCGTTTCGGCAGTCGGCCGCGGACGCGATCGCGCAGGACGCGGGTGAATATGCGCGAATGTACGATGCATCGCTACCGGAGGCGCGCGCCCGGCTGCTCGCGCAGGAGGAGACGGTGCCGGTCACCGACGCGCTCGCGATTGAGCTGGCCGATCGGTTGGCGGGGATCTCGATCGAGCATCGACCGACATATCGCATCGTCGTGCTGCTGACCGGGGACGAGCCGCTGCCCGACCGCGAAGTAGCGGCGGGCGGGATGAGCGTACCGATTACGTTCCGCACCGGTGCGCGAGCGACGCGCGCCGCACTCGAACTCGCGCTCGCCTCGCACCAGGCCGAACTCGCCGCGGCGGTGGCGCATCCGCCGGGCATGGGGATCGACCTCGCGACCGGCGAGCTGGTGGTGGTCGTCAACCCGGGCGACGTCGACCGCGAGGGCGTCGACGCGCTGACCGCG
The DNA here is from genome assembly GCF_913778135.1 of uncultured Sphingomonas sp. Lineage (GTDB taxonomy): Bacteria > Pseudomonadota > Alphaproteobacteria > Sphingomonadales > Sphingomonadaceae > Sphingomonas. Next base: position 17,006 of record NZ_CAJYVU010000079.1, read on the forward strand.
CGTCTGTCAGAAATCGCGGGCGTTCCGGTGCGCGTACGAAGCGACCGCGTCGTCGCGAGCGCGGACATGACGGCGGAAGGCGGCGCACGCGTCGTTGGCGTCGATCCGGCGGACGGGCGCCGCTACGCCTGCACCACCGGTTTCGTCGTTACGGACGGCACGCGCACGGGGATCGCGACCGCGGCGCACTGCCCCGACGCGCTCAGTTACGTCGGCCCGAACGGCGAGACGCAGGCACTCTCCTTCGTCGGACAATGGGGCTGGGGTTATCAGGACGTGCAGGTCAACGCGAGCGACGTGCCGCTGCAACCCGCCTTCTACGCCGATACGGGCAAGACGGTCAGCCGCGCGGTCGCGGGGCGGCGCGCGCTGACCAGCATGCGCGCGGGCGACATCGTCTGCCACCGCGGCGAGCGAACCGGCTACAGTTGCGCACCCGTCGAGCTCGTCTCATTCGCACCCGCAGGGCAATTGTGCGGCGGCGCGTGCCTGCCGACGTGGGTGACGGTTGCCGGACCGAAGTGCCAAGGCGGCGACAGCGGCGCGCCGGTGTTCCTGGGAACACGCGCCTTCGGGCTGGTAAAGGGCGGCAGCTATCGCAGCGACCGGACGTGCGCCTTCTATTTCTATATGTCGACCGACTATCTGCCGACCGGCTGGCGGCTGCTTGAGGAGGCGTCATCCGCGCCGATCACGCCCGGCGCACCGCCCGCGCCGGAACCGCCGCCCTTCTACCCGGCCCAGGCGCGACCGCGGCGCTGATCGCTCACATGGATTATGTCGAAAGGTTGCTGGTTCGAGGAACGCCACCTTCTCCGCTCACGTTCTCACCGGCGTAACGAAGGAGAGTATAGATGTTGTGGACGATCGCGGTGATCCTGCTGGTGCTGTGGCTGCTCGGGTTCGCCTTCCACGTCGCGGGCGGGTTGATCCACATCCTGCTGGTGATCGCGCTGATCGTCGGGCTGGTGCAGCTGTTCCGCGGACGTCGCGTCTAGGTAACTCGGCGCCGCAGCGATCAGGAGCGACGGTGCAGGTATGATTGCTCACGCATGCCTGCGCACGCTGTCTGGAACATCTGGATGTGCGCTGCGGATAGCGCGCATCCAGATGTGAGAATCAGTCAGCGAAAAGCAGCACCGGCGTTTCGAGCAGCTTCTTGAGCGCTTGGACGTAGCTCGCCGCATCCCAGCCGTCGACGACGCGGTGGTCGCAGCTGATCGACAGGTTCATTAGCTTGGCGCGAACGATGTCGTCGCCATGGAACACCGGACGCTCGACGATCTTGTTCGGGCCGATGATCGCGACCTCGGGCCGATTGATGACCGGCGTCGTCGCGATGCCGCCGAGCGGCCCGAGCGAGGTGACGGTGATCGTGCCGTTGCCGAGTTCGTCGGGCTTGAGCTTGTTCGCGCGCGCCGCCTCCGCCAGCCGCGTGATCTCGGCGGCCAATTGCCACACGTTCTTGTCCTGCGCGTCGCGGATGACGGGCACGGTTAGGCCGGCGTCGGTCTGCGCCGCCATGCCGAGATGGACCCGGCCCGAGCGCGTCACCACGCCCGCCTCATCGTCGTAGCGCGCGTTGAGCATCGGGAAGTCGGGCAACGTGCGGCAGATCGCGACGATCATCAGCGGCAGCATGGTAAGCTTGGGCCGATTGCCGCGATTGGCGTTCAGGTCGGCGCGGACGCGCTCCAGCTCGGTTACGTCGATTTCGTCGACGTAGGTGAAGTGCGGGATGTGGCGCTTCGACGCGGCCATGTTCTCGGCAATACGGCGGCGCATGCCGATGACGCGGACCTGCTCGTCGTCGCGCGCGCGGCTGGTGTGCGGCGCGTGATAGCCCTGTCCTGAACCGTAGCGCAGATAGGCGTCGAGGTCGCTGTGGCGCAGGCGGTCGCCTTCCGCCTTTACCTCGGCGAGGTCGATGCCGAGGTCGCGTGCGCGCGCGCGCACCGCGGGGCTGGCGAGGACGGCGCGGGTTGGTGCGGCGGGTTGCTCAATCTGCGGTGTACGCGGGGCGGGCGCCGCAACCTCGTACGCCGGCGTTTCACCACGTGCATCGGCGACGCCGGGGTTCTCCGCCTCGACGTTGTTCGCCTCGGTCGCCGGTGCAACCTTAGGCGCAGTGGCGGGCGCAACCGGTTCCGCCTTCATCGGCGACAGGTCGCTGCCGGTCTCGTCCGACGGTTGCGCGATGGCTTCGGCATCGGCGCTCTCGGCGGCATCGGTTTCGATCACCACCAGCGCGGCGCCGATCGAAACCTGGTCGCCGACCTCGCCCGCCAGTTCGACGACGGTCCCCGACACCGGCGACTCCATCTCGACCGTCGCCTTGTCGGTCATCATGTCGGCGAGCTGCTGGTCCTCCTCGACCCGGTCGCCGACCGCCACGTGCCACGCGACGATCTCGGCCTCGGAGATGCCTTCGCCGATGTCCGGCAGCTTGAAGGTGAAACGTGCCATCGTCAGTCCTTCAGAATCTTCTTGAGCGCCTGTCCGATGCGGACCGGCCCCGGGAAATATGCCCATTCGAGGCTGTGCGGGTACGGCGTGTCGAAACCCGTCACGCGCTCCACCGGGGCCTCCAGGTGGTAGAAGCATCGCTCCTGCACCAGCGCCGAAAGTTCGGCGCCGAAGCCGGCGGTCCGCGTCGCCTCGTGGACGATCAGGCAGCGGCCGGTCTTCTTCACCGACGCCTCGATCGTCTCGATATCGAGCGGGACGAGCGTGCGCAGGTCGATGATCTCGGCGTCGACACCGGTGTCGGCGACGACCTGCGCGCAGACGTGGACCATCGTGCCGTAAGCGAGCATCGTCACCGCCTCGCCCTCGCGCACCACGTTCGCCTTGCCGAGCGGGATCTTGTAATAGCCCTCGGGCACCGCGCCCGCCGGATGCTTCGACCAATTCTCCGCCGGGCGGTCCCAATGGCCGTTGAACGGGCCGTTGTAGATGCGCTTGGGCTCGAAGAAGATCGTCGGATCATTGTCCTCGATCGCCGCGATCAACAGCCCCTTAGCGTCATAGGGCGTCGACGGGATCACCGTCTTGATCCCCGACATGTGCGTGAACAGCCCTTCGGGTGACTGCGAGTGCGTCTGCCCGCCGAAGATGCCGCCGCCGAACGGCGAGCGCACCGTGATCGGCGCGGTGAACTCGCCACTGGAGCGATAGCGCAGCCGCGCCGCCTCGCTGACCAGCTGGTCGAGCGCAGGGTAGATGTAATCGGCGAACTGGATCTCGGGGACTGGACGGAGCCCGTAGGCGCCCATGCCGACCGCGACGCCGATGATCCCGCATTCGGTGATCGGCGTGTCGAACACGCGCGTCTTGCCGTACTTTTTCTGCAGGCCCGCCGTCGCGCGGAACACGCCGCCGAAATAGCCGACGTCCTCGCCCATCACGACCACGCCCGCGTCGCGCGCCATCATGACGTCCATCGCGGAGTTGATCGCCTGGATCATGTTCATGCGGGTGGTGTCGCCCGCCTGATCCGCGCCATCCTGCGGCACCTGCTCGCTCACGGCGCTTTGCGTATCCGCCATCGTCACTTCCTCGCCCACGGCCGGCCGCTCGCTTCTTCCTCGTCGATCATCTGCTGGCGCTGCTCGCGCAGGTGCCAGGGCATGTCCTCGAACACGCCGTCGAACAATGTGTCGAGCGGCTGGTGCAGGCCGTGGCCGAGGATGCCGTTCTTCTCGGCCTCCTTCTGCGCTGCCTTCACTTCCTCGGCGACCTCGCGGTCCATCGCCGCCTGCCGCTCGTCGTCCCACTCGCCCAGCGCGATCAGGTGATCCTTCAACCGCGTGATCGGGTCGCCCAGCGGCCACGCCGTCGGCTCCCCGGCCGAGCGGTATTGCGTCGGGTCGTCGGAGGTCGAGTGGCCCTCGGTCCGGTAGGTGAAATGTTCGATCAGCGTCGGCCCCGCATTGGTGCGCGCGCGTTCCGCTGCCCAGGCGGTGGCGGCATAGACCGCCAGCGCATCGTTGCCGTCGACGCGAAGCCCCGCGATTCCGTAGCCGACCGCGCGCGCGGCAAAGGTCGTCGCCTCCGCGCCCGCGAAGCCCGAGAAGCTCGAGATCGCCCATTGGTTGTTGACGACGTTGAAGATGACGGGCGCGCGGTAGACGGTCGCGAAGGTCAGCGCGGAGTGGAAGTCGCCCTCCGCGGTCGACCCCTCGCCGCACCAGGTCGCCGCGATCTTGGTGTCGCCCTTCGACGCCGACGCCATCGCCCAGCCGACCGCCTGCGGGTATTGCGTCGTCAGATTGCCCGAGATCGAGAAGAAACCGAACCGCTTCTCCGAATACATGATCGGCAGCTGCTTGCCCTGCAGCTTGTCGCCCTTGTTCGAGTAGATCTGGTTCATCATGTCGACCATCGGGCAACCGCGCGCGATCAGCAGCCCCTGTTGGCGATAGGACGGGAAGCACATGTCGTCGTTGTCGAGCGCGTGCGCGCCCGCGACCGCCACCGCCTCTTCGCCCAGCGACTTCATGTAGAAGCTGGTCTTGCCCTGCCGCTGCGCGCGGAACATGCGTTCGTCGAAAGCACGGACGGTCGCCATGTGGCGCAGCATGCGGCGCATCTTGTCGGGCGACAGCTGCGGGTTCCACGGACCGACCGCCTGATTCTGCTCATCCAGCACGCGCACCAATGTGTACGCCAGATCGGTGAACTGGCTCGCAGCCTCGGCGGTGTCGGGGCGGCGCGCCGAGCCCGCGGGCGGCACGTCGACATCGGCGAAGTCGACCGCATCGCCGGGCCGGAACTTCGGCTCCGGGACGTGGAGCGAGAGACGCGGCATATTCTGGCGCGGCGTATCGGCGCTTGGCAGATTGGTGGGCGCGTTGCTCGCCACTTCACTCTCCATCATGCGGCTGCTTGACGCGTCCGCGGTACACGTCCTGTGTTGAACGCTCGAAAACGTCTTAGTCGCACTTGTAATTATGTTTCAAGAGCGCGCGCCGGTGCCGGACAGGCGGCACAACGACGCTACACATGGCATGTCGCGGCAAGATCGTGGCGAACGGGCGGGCGCGGACAACCGCTGACGCGCGTCGCTGCGGCACGAACGGCAACAAAGCTGCGGGAGTCGGATGCAGGCGGGTCCATCGCGGCGACACGGGCTTCAAAAAATTATCCACATCCAAATGCCTGCGCCGGGACGATCGCGGTGGCGAAGCGGATTGACAGCGTCGCGTTCACGAGAACAAAATAGGAACAACAGCCGCAACGAGTCGTATTGTTCATCGTGTCACAGCCCGCCGAACCACTGCCGGATACGCAATCTGCCGTGCTCGCGCAGCTGCGCGAGACGCTGCGCGCGATCGAGGGTGACGGGCATCGCCGCCGCCCGGTACTGCCCTTCGGCGTCGGCGGGATCGACGCGCGGCTCGCCAACAACGGCCTTCGTCTCGACGCGCTGCACGAGGTGACGGCGGCCTCCCCGTCGCTGGGCGACGATGCCAGCGCGACCTTGTTCATGGCGGGCATCGCGGCGCGCGCCTGGGGACCGATATTATGGGTGGTGCGCCGCCGCGACCTGTTCGCGCCCGCACTCTACCAGGTCGGGCTCGCGCCCGAACGCGTGCTCTACGCCGAGGCCGCCGACGATGCCGAGGTGCTGGCGTTGATGGAGGAAGGATTGCGCCACCGCGCGCTCGGCGCCGTGATTGGCGAGGCGCGCCGCGTCGGTATGCCGGCGACGCGGCGGCTGCAGCTCGCCGCCGAGGGCGGGCGCACGATCGCGCTGTTGATGAAACGCCACGCGCGCGAGGGTGCCGACACGCTCGGCGCGCCGTCCGCCGCGGTGACGCGCTGGCGCATCGGCTCCGCGCCCAGCACACCGATCCCCACCGCCGGGATCGGGCGCGCGCGCTGGCGCGTCTCACTCGTCCGCCAGCGCGGCGGCGAACCCTTTCAACTCACAGTGGAGGCCTGCGATGAAACGGGTCGCATCGCTCTACCTGCCAAACTGGTCGATCGATCGCATAAGGCGGGCGGAGCGGCAGCACACGCCGCCGCCTGAGCGCGCTGTCATCGCCACGGCGGAACTCGCCGCGCTGAAACAGGCGAGCGATGCCGAACAGGGCGGCAAGCAGTGCGACGCGCCGCGCAACAGCGGCTGGCGCCCCGGCGCGCGTTGGGCGCGCAGCGAGGCGGCCGCAGACGTGCGCCCGTTCGACCGTCCGCTCGCCGGCAAGGACGAGCGCGCGGGCGGCGGCTCGGCCTGCTGGGCGGGTGAGACGCGCGCCGATGTCGAGCAGCGCATTGCGCGGATGGAATCGCACCAGCGCCCGCCGATGCGTGAGATGGGCCGCCGCAGCGAGGCGGCTGAACACGCATTCAAGCGGCTGCCCGGCGACGATGGCGGCAAGTCGAGCGGCTGGCCCGAACCGGGTTTTGCAGGAGTACCATGCGCGCCCGGCGGGATGGTCGCGATCCGCTTCGGCGGCGAGGGCGTGCGCCCGACCTCGATCCAGCGCAGGCGCGATCCGGGCGGCATGGCGCAGACCCAGGCGCAATCCTCGCCTTCACCCTTACCATCGTCTTCCTCGCCGCGCCGGCCAATCGGCGCAGGTGCGACCACCCCCGTCGTGCCTGGGGGCAGCAATGCCGCTCATGCTGACGGCTCGGGCGATGCGTCGACCGGGACGACAGCGATGTGCCTCGATGCCAGTCCCGCGTTATGCGAGATTGCGTCGGGACCAGCAGGTGACCGGCCACCGCACGCCGCGCTAACCGGCTCCGGCGGGTCGCTGGCGACGCAGTGCGAGTCCGGGCCGAATGCCGCCGTAGGCTCATCGACCACCCGGCATGACGCCGGTTACCCCGACAGCGGCGCATCGACACGCAACACGTCGCACCATGACACATCCGCGCTTAGGGCGCCGACGATCACGACCGATCCCGTGCGCCCGACCCTGCGGCTCGTCGGCATCGCTGCCACGACGCAATCGCCCGCGCCTGTGCTGGATGATGGCTCACCCACGGCGATTGGAGCGACGCCTCTCCACGCCGCCCTGCGGCGCACGCGCGGTGCTGACCGACCGGCGATCGTGCCGCACGCGCTTCGCCCTGCGGTGAGCGCGATCCGCTATCCCGGCGATGGCCCGCACCCCGACAAGCCGAGCGGTGGAAAGGGCATCGGCGAGCGTCGCGTGGTGAACGGCCGCGTCGGGTCGAACGACGCGGGCGCGAGCGCGCTGCCGGTCGCGCCGTTCTTCGACACCGGGCGCAGCACCGCGGGCACGGTCGCGCGCGTCTGCCCGCCGGACACGCCCGCACATCCTCATGCGACGCTGCTAAACGCGCCGATACATGCGCCGCTCGTCACCGTGCACAAGGTCGGCAACCGGGTCGAGGTCGCCGCCGCCTGCCCCGCCGCGCGGATGCTGGGGATCGAATGCGGCATGGCGCTGACGCAGGTGCGCGCGGCGACCCCCGACGTGTGCGTGCGCGACGCCGACCCGGCGGGCGACCGCGCCGTGCTAGACCGGCTCGCGACTGCGCTCGCGCGGCGCTGGTCGCCGGGCGTGTCGGTGTCGGATGCGCCGCCCGACGCCACCTCAGGCGAGGCTGGGCTGTTCATCGACCTGACCGGGGTCGCGCACCTGCACGGCGGCGAGCGCACGATGGCGCGGCGGATCGTGCGATTGCTCGCGCGGCTGGGCTATGACGCACGCGTGGGCATCGCCGACACGCCCGCTGCCGCCTGGGCGCTGGCACGGTTCGATGCCGCCCCGATTACCGCGCTGCCGTCCGGGCACGGATTGTCGCCGTTCGCCGATTACTCGGTCACCGCACTCCGGCTTGATCCAGCCGCGGCGGAGCTGATGCGGCGGTTGGGGATCGACCGCGTCGGTCAGCTTGCCACGATGCCGAGGGCGCCGCTCGTGCGCCGCTTCGGCCGCGCGGTCGCGACCCGGCTCGACCAGCTGATCGGCGCGGTGGCGGAACCGGTCGTGCCGGTCGTGCCGCGCGACCCAGCGATGGTCGAACAGCGTCTGGCCGAGCCGATCCTGACCGCGGAGCCGATCGCCTATTGGATCGCGCAGCTGAGCGCCCAGCTGGCGCAGGCGCTCGCCGAACAGGGGCGCGGCGCGCGCGCGCTGGTGCTTGCGCTGACCCGCGTCGACGGCGAGGTGCAGGCAATCCGCGTCGGCTTCGCGCGCGCCACGCGCGATCCGCAGCACATGGTGCGGTTGCTGGCACGACGCATCGAGTTGATCGATCCGGGTTTCGGGATCGAGGTGGTGGCGCTCCACGTCACCCGCGACGAGGCGCTCGGCCCCGAGTCGCTGGCAGGCGACCTGGAGGAGCAGGTACCCGATCTCGCCGCACTGGTCGACGCGATCGTCAACCGCATCGGTGCCGCGCATTTGTGGCGCACCCGCGCGGTCGAGAGTGACGTGCCCGAACGCTCGGTCGCGCCCGCCGCGCCGCTCGACCACGCGGTGGAGGCCGGCGCGCGGCTGTTGCGCGACGACGTGCGCCACCTCGACACGCGCGGCGCGGCGCATCCGTGGCACCCGCGCTGGCCGCGCCCGACGCGGTTGTTGCGCCGGCCCGAGCCGATCGATCACGTCATGGCCGAACTGCCCGATTCCTACCCCAGGCGCTTTCGCTGGCGCGGGCAGATGCACCAGGTCGTGCGCGGCGACGGACCGGAACGGATCGCGGGCGAATGGTGGCGTCGCACCGCCGAGCGCCAGGCGGTGCGCGATTATTTCCAGGTCGAGGACGAGGCGGGCCAGCGTTTCTGGCTGTTCCGTCGCGGCGACGGCCAGCGCCCTGAAACCGGCGACATGACATGGCATTTGCATGGCACGTTCGGGTGAGATCGCGCGGCGGGCTGCGCGTGTACGGCAGCATATCCACGCCTTGCCGTTCCGGTGCGACGCCGCCGTAGCACCTGGGCGACGTGCACGAAGCCAGGCCGGTGTCCGCGTTCGGCGTGCGCGCTCCCGTGTCCGCGCGCAGGTGCGGGCGCATCGACGCACGAACCGCGACGAAGCCCGCCGCGCATGACCTACAGCGAATTGCAGGTGACGACGCACTTCTCGTTTCTGCGCGGGGCGTCGTCGTGCGAGCAATTATTCGCCACCGCCGCGGCAATGGGAATGCCCGCGCTCGGCGTCACCGACCGCAACTCGGTCGCGGGCGTGGTGCGCGCGCTCTACGCTGCGGACGAGGTACGGAAGGATACCGGGCTGGTGATCCGCTCGATCCCTGGTTGCCGGCTCGATCTCGTCTCGGGCGACTCGTTGCTGGTGTGGCCGGAGGACCGCGCCGCCTGGTCGCGGCTGACCACCTTGCTGACCAGCGGGAAGGCGCGAGCCGATCGCCGCCGCGGCGAGAAGGGACAGTGTTTCCTGCACTGGGAAGATGTCGCCGCACATCACGCGGGACTGGTCGCGGCACTGGTGCCGGGCGTCGACCTGCCGGACGAAACGGCACTGCGCTGGATGGCGGACCTGTTCCCCGACCGCGGTCACGTCTGCCTGACGCACTGGCACCGGCCCGGTGAGGCGGCTCGACTGGACGCCACTGCCGCGCTCGCCCGGCATTACGGCCTGTCGCCGCTCGCAACCGGAGACACGCTGTACCACGTGCCCGACCGTCGCATGTTGCAGGACGTCGTCAGCGCGATCCGCGAAAAGTGCACGATCGATCAGCTCGGGCTGCGGCGTGAGCTGCACGCCGATCGCCACCTGCATCCGCCGGCCGAGATGACACGGTTGTTTCGTCATCATCCAGACGCGCTGGCAGCCGTCGAGGCGGTGGTGGAGCGCTGCACCTTCTCCTTGCGCGAGCTCAAATACCAATATCCCGAAGAACGCGTGATGACCGCGCACAGCCCGCAAAAGGCGCTGGAGAAGATGGCGTGGCGCGCACTCAACATGCGTCACGATCATCGTCCCCCGGGTGCGTACCGGGCGTTGCTGCGCAAGGAATTGAAGCTGGTGCGCAAGCTGGAATACGCGCCCTATTTCCTGACCGTTCACTCGATCGTGCAGTTCGCACGCAGCCAGCGCATCCTGTGCCAGGGACGCGGGTCGGCCGCCAATTCGGTGATCTGCTTCGTGCTCGGCATCACCTCGATCGATCCGATCAAGCACCAATTGTTGTTCGAGCGCTTCATTTCGGAAGATCGCCAAGAACCACCCGATATCGACATCGATTTCGAACACGAACGGCGCGAGGACGTGATCCAGTGGATCTACAAGACCTACGGTCTCGACCATGCCGCACTGACCGCGGTGGTCAGCCGGTTCCGCACGCGCGGCGCGATCCGGGAGGTCGGCAAGGCGCTGGGGCTGCCAGAGGACATGACCGCCGCGCTGGCGGGACAAGTCTGGGGTTGGTCGAGCGAGGGTGTACCGACCGAACACGTCGAGGCGCTCAATCTGGACGCGGGCGAGCCGCGACTGGCGCTCGCGCTCGAGCTGGCACGCGAGCTGATCGGGACGCCGCGGCATCTGTCGCAGCATCCCGGCGGATTCGTGTTGACGCGCGATCCGATCCACCAGCTCGTACCCGTGGAGCCTGCCGCGATGATCGATCGTCAGGTGGTCGAGTGGGAGAAGCTCGACATCGAGGAACTGGGCCTGATGAAGGTCGACATCCTCGGTCTGGGCATGCTCGGCTGCATGCGCCGTGCGTTCAACCTTCTGGTCGAACACAAGGGCATCGCACTCACCCTCGACCACGCGGACCTGCAGGACGACGACACGGCAACGTTCGACATGATCTGCGACGCGGACACGCTGGGCGTGTTCCAGATCGAGAGCCGCGCGCAGATGAGCATGTTGCCGCGCATGCGACCGCGCGAATTCTACGACATCGCGATCCAGGTCGCGATCGTGCGCCCCGGCCCGATCCAGGGCGACATGGTCCATCCCTATCTGAAGCGCCGCGACCTGAGCAAAGAACAGCGCGCACGGATCGATTACCCCAGCCCAGCTCTCAAGGCGGTGCTCGCCAAGACATTGGGCGTGCCGTTGTTCCAGGAACAGGCGATGCAGGTCGCGATCATCGGCGCGGGCTTCTCGCCCGGCGAGGCCGACCAATTACGCCGCGCGATGGCGACGTTCAAGATGACGGGCGGCGTCGGTCCGTTCCGCGAGCGGTTGATCGCAGGGATGCGCCGTAACGGCATCTCCCAGGCCTTCGCCGAGCGGCTGGTCAAGCAGATCGAGGGGTTCGGCAGCTACGGCTTTCCCGAGAGCCACGCGGCGAGTTTCGCCAAGATCGCCTACGCCTCGTCGTGGATGAAATGCCACCACCCCGACGTGTTCTGTGCCGCGCTGCTCAATGCGCAGCCGATGGGTTTCTACGCCCCCGCGCAAATCGTGCGCGACGCGCTCGAACACGGCGTCGTCATCCGCCCGGTCTGTGTAATGGAAAGCGAGTGGGACACGAGCCTGGGTGACGCACCGCTGCACGATGCACCCTCCCCGTCCCCGAGACGCTTTACGCAAACGCGCGGGCTGCTGCCGCTCCGACTCGGTTTGCGCATCGTCCACGGCCTGTCGGGCGAGGACGCGGGGCGCATTCTGGCGGCGCGCGCCGAGCGTGCGTTCCGCTCGGTCGAGGATCTGTGGCGGCGCTCCGGCGTGCCGCTCGCCTCGCTGGAAAAGCTTGCCAAGGCGGACGCGTTCGCCGGGCTGGGGCTCGACCGACGGCAGGCATTATGGGCAATCCGCGGGCTGGGCGAGAAACCGCTGCCGCTGTTCGCCGGGATCGAGACGCCCGAGGCATCGGTCACGCTCACCCGGCTGACGCAGGGGCGCGAGGTGGTGGAGGATTACCGCGCGACGCAGCTGTCGCTGCGCGCGCACCCGCTGCGATTCCTGCGCGGGCTGCTCAGCGAACGCGGCATGGTGCCGTGCGAGGCGCTGGAACACCGCGACGGCAAATGGGTCGAGGTCGCGGGCATCATCCTGGTGCGGCAGCGCCCGGGCAGCGCCAAGGGTGTGCTGTTCCTGACGATCGAGGACGAAACCGGGGTCGCGAACGGCATCCTGTGGCCCGACCGGTTCGAGGCGCAGCGCCGCACCGTTATGTCATCGGCGATGGTGAGCTTGCGCGGGCGCGTGCAGAAGGAGGGTAAGGTAACGCACGTGATCGTCGACCGCGTGACCGACCTGACGGCGATGCTGCGCACGGTCGGCGAGATCGACCTGCCGCGCTTCACCTCACCCGGCGACGGCGCAACCAACGGCGGAACACCCGACGCGCGCGATCCGAAATGGCGCCCGCAGATCCGCTCCGATTATCATTTCCGCGACCCGCCGGAGCCGGTGATCCCGATCAAAAGCCACGATTTTCACTGAGCGTGCCGCTTACGGATGGAAGGCGTGCGGCTGCCCGGCTATGCAAGCCGCGAACCGCTACCCGCCACGCGAGCCCATGACCCCCGATCAGATGCCGACCGACCCCTTGCCACGCGCGCTGCGTTTCCTGGCGGGCGGCGGTGCGGCGATCGCGCTGATCCTGGCGCGCGACTGGAGCGAGCATCCGCTTGGGCCGCCGGAGCATTGGCCGACCTCGCTCAAGACCGCGCTCAGCCTGATCCTCAATTCGCCCGAATCGATGATCCTGTGCTGGGGTCGGGACGACCTGTTCTTCTTTTTCAACGAAACCTATTTTCCGCTGCTCGGCCCCCGGCTCGATTGGGCGATGGGCGCGCGGTTCGACGCGGTCTGGGCCGATGCGCTCGATCAGGCGATGCCGATCGTGCGCGACGCATTCGACGGGCGCAGCCAGCGCTTCACCGATTTGCCGTGGAAGCTCGACACCGACCGCGGCGCGGCCGATACGTGGTGGACCTTCTCCTACTCGCGCGTGCTCGACGACGCGGGCGAGATCGCCGGCCTGTTCATCTTTACCAACGAGACGACGACGCGCGTGCTCGCCGACGCCGCTTTGCGCGAAAGCGAGGAGCGCCTGCGGCTGGTGATCGAGAGCGCGACCGACCACGTCATCTTCACGACCGATCCCGGCGGCGTCATCACCAGCTGGTCGGCGGGTGCGCAGGCGGTGCTCGGCTGGACCCCGGCGGAGGCGATCGGCCAGCCCATGTCGATGATCTTCACACCCGAGGACCGCGCCGCCGGTGCCGACGTGCGCGAACTGATCGGCGCGGCGCGCGACGGCGGCGCCGCCGACGAGCGCTGGCAGGTACGGCGAGACGGGTCGCACGTGTACCTGAACGGGTCGGTCCATCCGCTGCCCGCCGATGCGCAGGGCAAGGAGCGCGGCTTCATCAAGATCGCGCGCGACGAAACGCAGCGGCGCGCGGCGCGGCGGCAGCTGGAGGACCTCGCCGCCACGCTGGAGCGGCAGGTGGCGGAGCGGACCGCCGACCGCAACCGGCTGTGGCAATTGTCGAGCGACCTGATGCTGGTCGCGCGCGTCGACGGCACGATCGAGGCGGTCAACCCGGCGTGGACGCGCATGCTCGGCTGGTCGGAAGCCGATCTGCTGGGGCAGAACTTCCTGCCGCTGACGCACCCCGACGATCTGGAGCGGACCGCGGCCGCGGCCGCCGGGATTGGCGCGGGCGAGGCCTATACCCGGTTCGAGAACCGGTACCGCCACAAGGACGGCAGCTATCGCACCATCGTCTGGGCGGCAGGTCCAGGCGATGGTCTGATCATCGCGGTCGGACGCGACGCCACCGAGGAACGCGCGCAGGCGGAAGCGCTCGCCGCGACCGAGGGCCAGTTGCGCCAGGCACAGAAGATGGAGGCGGTCGGGCAGCTGACCGGCGGGCTGGCGCACGATTTCAACAACCTGCTGACCGCGGTGACCGGCGGGCTCGAACTGCTCGAACATCGCATCAACGCCGGTCAGTACGACAAGCTGGACCGCTACATGACGATGGCGCGGACGGGCGCGCAGCG